>JASFNW010000141.1:0-13936 GCA_050116835.1 Desulfobacterales bacterium | reverse complement strand
CAGTGGCAGAAGGACACCTTCAAAAAGCCTCGGTCGCGTCAGCATGACGGCAGCCCGGTTCAGGGTCGCTTCGAACGTCTGTTCATCTAAATTTGCAACGGATGCATGGCAGGCTTCTAACAAATCAGCCGGAGTTGCAAGATCCCCTTCATGATCTTCGTTCGCGATGTTATCTGCAACCGGTTTGCCAACGATGCCTAGAAGCGTTTTGTCATCCAGCTCGGATAGCTGCGCAATGCGATGTCCGACCCCGGCAGCTTGCCGTAATAGTTTTAAGTGCTGAATGTCGCTCTCAGAATAGAGCCGGCGACCGGTGGGCGTGCGGCCGGGCTGCACGACACCATAACGCTTTTCCCAGGCGCGGATAACATGAACGCTTAAGCCGGTCTGGCGAGCAACAAAACCGATAGGGTGTATCTTGTGATTGTCATACATGCGGGTAAGTTAGCATGTAAAAATAAGATTGTCAAAAAAAATTAGACAAAATTTTGACAATCTGGATGGAATGGCTACCATTTTCTGGTCCAAAAAGGACAATCCAGTAAAAGGGGGTAGTCATGCTTAAAAAATTTATTGTATGTTCCCTAGTATTCCTGTTTGGATTATCAGAATTTCTATTTGCCTGATATTACACAAAAAAAGATATCGTCGATACGGCGACCAACGCCGGATCGTTTAACACCCTGGTAACAGCCATTAAAGCCGCTGACCTGGCGGATACGTTGAAAAGTGAAGGCCCTTTCACGGTTTTTGCGCCGACTGATGAGGCGTTCGCAAAGTTACCGTCCGGAACCTTAGAGGAACTCCTTAAATCGGAATCATACACGTTATTGGCACCGTCGTGCTGCCGGAGCAGAGTTAGTTAATGAATCCCGTGATGGGTTATCGAAGCGTTTTGACAATTGTCTGTCAAATTCTGTCTCTAACCTACCTCTGACCCTGAGTACATAGGGGTAGGTAAATTATGTTATAAAATTATGGCATAAATTACCCAATTAAACCATCCTGAAAATCCCTACTTTTTCTAACATCATGATATAATAAATAAAACAAAATCAGCAGTGGTGGCATATTCTTTGCATTTTGCAAATACCGTCTGCGCATGCCTTGACCTTCAACGCATGGGCTTGGCTCGTAGCAGGCACTTCTATCGGCTGGGGGGCGGGTTCTCATTTTACCCCTTTTACCCTTCAAATTGGTATGCCTTTTGAGAACCCCAACCCCCTTCTCCTCTCACAATCATACTCTGAGCGGGGGCTCAAGAGGGAGCGCGACCGAATAAGGTCACTGACAGGTTCGAATCCTGCACCCGCTCCACTTCCAGGGTGAGAAATGAAATTATTTTTCGCTTCGACATTAGCTGCTGTTTTGATCTATGGATTTATCGGACTGGCCGAAGCCGGAGTTTTCACTGATATCATCACCCATCTTAAAATCAACGGCCAGATAGGTCCGGGCCAAATTCCACTACCGGCTTTCATGTTTCTGCTTGCCATCGGGATCATTGGCTTTCTGGGTATCAGAAGAAAAGGATAGAGATCTCAATGGATCGTTTAAACCACCTGAAGTCCAGAAGGGATGCGAGGCTGGTTTTTCGAAAAGACCAAAATGTTGTCGTGCACTGCTTAACGAACTACTGCAATTTTGATGGCCGCATCAAAAACGTGAGCTCTTCCGGTATCTTTATCTCAACCGACCAGCAGCTGCCGCAGGGGGAAGAAATAGCGGTTTCCTTCACTTTTCCCGATTCCGACAACAGCGTCAAGGCAACCGGTAAAGTGGCCAGAGTCACCGATTCCGGAATCGGTGTCGAAATTCTGGTTTATTTTAAGGAGAAAGGCCGCACGCCGGAAGCTCCGACAAGCGTTCCTCAAAAAAAACCCAGGGTCATATTTTTAGATTCCGGCAATCGATCCAAATAGCCCACCGCCTGGCTACGACAGCGGCGAATATCATCTCAGCCATTTTTCATCCGTGTGTTTTGCGACCCATAAGGCTTTCGCGTCCGCTATAGTTCACACAGCCGGGCCGGGGCGCAAAAGCGGGAATCAATAGATATAATAATAATATCAAAATCTTAAATCAATAAATTCAAAAAAACCCTTGTGTGGATTCTCAAAACCCGCTACACTATAAACAAGAACAAAAAGCTGATTTTTCATACAACCGCTAACCATTAGAAAGATAATCATGGGTAGTTTTTTTTCGTTTATTTTTTTTTGGCTACTTCCGCTGGCAATTGGGATATTGACCATATACCTGTCAATCGACTTTTTTGAGTATTTGAAAAAATACCACACCACCACCTATAAACAGATGTCTTTTGAGAGCCTCTTTGGAATGTCGGGCGAAAATGCCTTGTTCCACCTCATTAAGCCGCAGGAATTTTTCCGATTTCTGCTGGCTCCCGTCGACCTGCAGGACAATACGGTCAAAATGTATAAGCAAAGAATCAAGATCAGTTTATTTGCCCTCATAGGACTGATTGTAATCTTGATTGCGCGAACCCTCCTTTTCTGATCGAAAAAGCCGCATTCAATCTAAATCCCGCTATTTTGCCCCTCAATTTGATATGATCTACCTACCGGTAGGTAATTTTCTTGACAACGCCGAATTTATCACATAAACAGAATTTCCCTGAATATGTCTTGCACATGAAAATAGAATCGCATGAAAAATGACAACCGGCCGAATGCAAAAACGCTCGATGCCCGCGAGCGACTTCTGGAAACAGCCATTGGCATGTTCGCTCAGAAAGGGTATGCCGGTACATCCGTGCGCGAAATTGCGGAGCAGGCCGGCGTAAGCAAACCGGTTCTGTACTACTATTTTAAAAGCAAAGAAGGTCTTTTTCTGGCCATTTTGGAGATGGCCGAAGATTTACAAAAACAGCTGTTGGCTCAGGTCTTGAAGTCGCAGGGCACCGTAATGGATCGACTTCTGATGCTTTACCGGCGGGTATACGCAGAAGTCGAAACGCACCGCAGCTTCTATAAGATGATCCATGGTCTTATATTCGGGCCGCCTCAGGGGGCGCCCGAATATGACTTTACACGTTATCATCGCCACATGATCGAGGCCATACGAAAAATTTACAATACGGGGCATGCCGTCGCTGAGGTTAAAGAAATCGATGCCGACGACGTCGCCTATCTGGTATTGAGCCTGATCGATTTTTGTCTGCACGTGGATCAGGTTCAGCCTCAGGCGTCAGATCCGCAGCGTGCCGAACGGCTGATGCGGCTGGCGTTTAAAGGAATCGACCAAGGGACGGAAAATTAAATGCAAACCAAACGTTTAGCTTTATTTCTGGCCGTGCTGTTGTGGGCCGGCTTTTTGGCATTTGGCTGTGATGATAAGACCGGCCACGCCAACACCGATGACGAAGCGAACCCGCCCTCTGAGGTTCCGGTTTCCATTATCGAGATCCAGGCGGAATCCATCCGCGATATCATCTTTTTGCCCGCTACAACCGAGGCATGGCAGGATGTGAAGGTTGCCGCTGATACCGCCGGCCGCATCGAATGGATCGGCCCGCGCGAGGGCGACCTTGTCAAAAAAGGAGATTTGCTGATCAAAATCGACGTCTCGGCCCTCAAAGCCGCGCTGGATCACGCCCGGGCCCAGTATCAATTGGCTGATGAACTTTACCAGCGGCGGCAACGACTTTACGAACGCAAGATCATTGCCCTGGAGGAGCTGGATCAGAGCAAAACCCAGCGCACCTTGGCAGCCACCGATCTTCGACAGATAAAGGTCCGCTATAATCATGGTTTCCCGCGCTCGCCGATAAACGGGATCATCAACCATTTGTATGTGGATGCCGGAGAATTCATCGACACCGGCAAACCGATCGCCGACATTATCAATATCGAGCGCATTAAAATCAATGTCCGCGTTCCGGAACTCGACATCCGCTTTGTGATGCAGGGTCAACAAACACCGGTTAAAATCGATGCTTTCCCGGACAGGACGCTTAGCGGAACGGTGGATTTTGTGGCCTTTAAAGCCGATCCGGCCACCAAAACCTTTCTGGTACGCACCGTGATCGAAAACCCCTTCGCCGACATCCGCCCGGGGATGATCGCCAGAGTGGCATTTGTGCGCCGTGTAATTCCAGATGCGCTGCTGGCGCCGCTTTTTGCAGTGGTGGACAAAGGTGGCGAGCGGCTCGTCTTTATCGAAAAAGACGGTGTGGCGCAATCGCGTACGGTTGACATCGGTGTGATTGAAGGCGATCGCGTGCAGATCACCAGCGGCTTGAATCCGGGCGATCACCTGATCGTCAGGGGGCAAACTGAAGTCGAAGACGGCATGCGGGTGCGCGTGCAATGATAATCAATCAATATGCACTCAAACGGCAGGTAACCGTTATGGCGCTGCTGGTGGTCATTGTGGTTGCCGGACTGTATTGCTATATTACGTTACCTCGAGAATCCTTCCCGGACATCACCATCCCTTACGTATTTGTAACCACAACATATGAGGGCGTGGCACCGGCCGACATGGAGGAGTTGATTACGATTCCCATCGAGCGCAAGCTCAAAGGCATCGATGATGTCGAGGAAATCCGGTCCACCTCCGCCGAAGGCCTTTCCACTGTAGCCATCAAATTTTTACCCAAAGTCGATCTGGACGATGCCCTGCAGAAGGTGCGCGATAAAGTCGATCAGGCCAAAAGCGATTTACCGGCCGACCTCCAGGATGATCCGGTCATCAAGGAAGTCAATTTTTCAGACTTGCCGGTTATCCGGGTCGTACTATCGGGGCCTTTCAGCCTACGGCGATTGCAAAATCTGGCCGAAGACATGCAGGATCGTCTGGAGTCCATCGCCGGGGTTCTGGAAGCGCGCCTGACCGGCGGACTGGAGCGCGAAATCCATGTAGAATTCGACCTGGATCGTGTACGGGCCTATAACGTTCCTTTTTCCAGCATTGTCGGATCGATCAACAACAGCAACGTGAACATGCCCGGCGGCAGCATGGACATCGGTGAGGGCAAATACCTGGTGCGGGTGCCGGAGGATTTTGAGCATCCATCGGAAATTTTTTCGATCGTGGCCTTCGTGCGGGACGGCAAACCGGTTTACCTGCGGGATCTCGCCACCATCAAAGATGCCTACAAGGACCCGCTCACCCGCTCCCGTATTAACGGAGAAAACAGCGTCACCATCGGGGTTCTCAAGCGCAGCGGTGAAAATATCGTGCGCGTCACCGAAGAAGTCAAGCAGGTCGTCAACGCTATGCGGCCCGAACTGCCACGGACCTTACAAATTGATCTGACCGCCGACCAGTCCAATGATGTGCGGCTGCTGGTGGCAGACCTTGAAAACAATATTATATCAGGACTGATCCTGGTGCTGGCCGTCATTTTCTTTTTCATCGGCGGCCAGTCCGCCGTCTTTGTGGCCCTGGCTATTCCCTATTCGATGTTTATTACCTTTACGTTGCTGACCGGATTCGGCATCACGCTGAACATGGTGGTACTGTTTTCTTTGATTCTGGCGCTGGGCATGCTGGTGGACAACGGGATCGTTATCGTCGAAAATATTTACCGCCACATGCAACAGGGCAAATCCCGTCTGGAGGCAGCCGAGGTGGGAACCGATCAAGTCGCCTGGCCGGTGATAACCTCCACGCTGACCACCCTGGCGGCCTTTTCGCCCATGCTGTTTTGGCCGGGAATTATGGGCGAGTTCATGGGGTATTTACCCATGACTCTGATCATGGCCCTGAGTGCGTCCCTGTTTGTGGCCCTGGTGATCAATCCGGTGCTGTCGGCCCGCTATCAAAGAATCAAGGCCAACAAACCGGTTAAAAACGCCCAAACCCGGGAGCCGTTGGTCAAACGGGTGTATGTGTTATCGCTCAAATGGTCCCTGCGGCATCGCTGGCTCGTCATTGTTTCGGCCGTCGTCCTGCTGGTCGGCGCTGCTCTGGCGTTTATCTTTTTCGGCAAGGGCACGGAGTTTTTCCCCGAAACCGAACCGCGCCGCGCCTATGTCAATATCAAAATGCCGGAAGGCACCAATCTGGACACCTCTGATCGCCTGGTGGGTCGGATCGAGAAAATTGTGTCCGAATATGAAGATATCCGTTATATCATTTCCAATATCGGGGCTCTGGGTGGTGACCCCTTTTCCCAGGGCGGCACCGGCACCCATATCAGCCGGGTGGTACTGGACTTTAAAGATTTCCACGACCGCTCCCGACCTTCTTCGGAAATTGTCAAAGAGATCCGGCAACGGATTATAAGCTCCATTTATGGCGCCGAAATACAGGTGGAAAAAGAAGAAGAAGGCCCTCCCACCGGGCCGCCGATCAACATTGAAATTTTCGGCGACGATATCTTGATGCTCGGTGAGCTGGCCGCCCGCGCCCGCAAAGTCATCAAAGACATTCCGGGACTGGTGGATTTAAAGGATAATTTTGTCAAAGGCAAACCGGAAATCCGCGTGCGGGTCGATAAAGAAAAGGCAGCCCTGATGGGACTGGACACATACACCATTGCCTATACGGTAAAATCAGCCATCAACGGGGTTAAAGCCGGTGTTTATCGCGAGGGCAAAGACGAATATGACATTCTTGCGCGTCTGCCCAAACGCGATCGCCAGTCCATCAAAAGCCTGAAGCGCATCACCGTTTCCGGCCCACAGGGCGAGCCGATCCCGCTAACCAGTCTGGCCGAGGTGAAGCTGGGCAGTGGCATCGGCGCTATCATGCGACTGGATCAGAAAAGAGTGGTCACCATATCCGGTGATGCATCGGGGCGCCTGGCCAATGACGTGATCAAAGATATCGAAGCGCGCCTGTCGCAGCAGATCGACTGGCCCAAGGGATACCGCTACCAGTTTACCGGTGAACAAGAGGAGCAAGCCAAAGCCCAGACCTTTTTAAGCAAAGCCTTTTTTGCCTGCATTGCCCTTATTCTGCTGATCCTGCTAACCCAGTTTAACTCCCTGATCACCCCCTTGATCATTCTGGCATCGGTGGTGTTTTCCCTGATTGGCGTCTTTTTAGGTTTACTGATTACCGGCACTGCTTTTGGGATTATCATGACCGGCATTGGCGTCATTAGCCTGGCGGGCGTGGTGGTCAACAACGCCATCGTATTGATTGACTACATCAATCAGTTAATGGACAAAGGCCTGCCTTCAACCGAAGCCCTGCTGCGGGCCGGCGCCGTGCGTTTTCGCCCGGTAATGCTCACCGCCATCACGACCATCCTGGGGCTGCTGCCCATGGCCACCGGCGTCAGTTTTGATTTTCGCAAAATGGCATTTGATATTGGCGGTGAATCTTCCCAGTGGTGGGGTCCCATGGCCGTGGCGGTGATCTTTGGGCTGGGATTTGCCACGCTGCTGACGTTAATTCTGGTGCCGGTACTGTGCTCACTGGCGCACAGCCTACGCAAACAGCGGGCAGCGTAGCACAGAAGGCAGAGGACATAAGTCAGAAGCAAAAATGATAAGGGGGCGAAATGTTGTGCCGCTTACCGGACTCGTCCTGCTGCTCGCCTTCGTCCTCGTTTGTCGCCCGAACCTTCGGAACCCTGAACCCGGAACCGCTGAGCCTTAGAATCCTGTTCCGACTTCGCACTACGTTGGATGCAAATACAATTTGACCGTTGGTGCCCTGATAGGATATAACATCAATGATTGATACGGTTATCATCGGCAACGCGTATGTCAAACATCTAAAATGTGAAGTGATCAAATGAAAAGAAAAGGCCTATTTTTGTCGATTGCCGTCATCCTGATTCTGGGGGTCGTCTACATCATCTGGCACTACAGCCCGCTTCGCTACCTGACACAATCTAACGCCGGATCCGAACAAACTTTTACTACAGCTGCCAAGAACCGCAGCCGGCCGTTGATCATCACTAAAAAAATTCTTCCCGAACCGGAAAATTCGCAACAGGCCGGTGATCTGCCCCGGCCGGTGGTCGTGCTGAAAAAAATTAGGCCCGAGCAGACATCCGAGCCGGTTCAGCCGCAGGTTGAAATCGAAATCCCGGCGGTTGCGGAGAAAAAGACCGCTCCGGTAGCGCCGGAGGTATCATCTCCGGCTAAAACGGCTGAGAAACAGCCTGCAACAGACGAAAAATCGGCGGAGCCGCCGCAGCCACCAGCCAAAAAGGTCGCGACGTTACAGCCGGATTCTCACCATCCCTATTCGATCATGTTGTCCAGCTGCCGTTTGCCTCAGAGCGCCCGTAAAGTCGTATCGGATTATAAAAAGGCCGGATTGACTCCCTATGTCGTCAAAGTCAAATTTGAAAGCGGTGACGAGTGGTTGCGCGTTTTAACCGGGCACTACCAGACCCGCCGGCAGGCCCTTCAGGCCAAAAAGAAACACCAGCTGACCAGCGCCATCGTCAAGCGAACACCGTTTACCAACCTCATCGGCACCTATGCATCCCCGGATGAAATGCAGGCCGAGCTGCAAAAGATTAAAAAATTGGGGTATTCGCCGTATTTTCTCAAAACACCGCCAGATGAGTTGAAATTGTTGGTCGGCGCATTCGTCACCAAAGAAGGGGCCCAAAATCTGCAGGCGGAATTACAGGCCAAAGGTATTCAGAGCACGGTTGTCATCCGCTAACTTACCCTTCCACCAGCCGGCCCTCTGACCTCTGTCTTCTGCCCCTGCCGCGGCAAAGCTCTCCAGAGCGAAAACGGGTCCTCAATCTCCCAATTATTTGACCCGTCCCCGGTTGATTTGCTTCCCAAATGGATTACATTATGAAGCCTCTAACCTCATTCATGTCTGCAGGCGGTGAACCATCAAATGGCCGATATTTTAGTCATTTCAGCACATCCGGATGATGAGACCCTTTTTTGCGGCGGAACCCTGGCCCGATACGCACAGCAGGGTCACGCAATACATATCCTGGAAACCACGCGCGGAGAGGGCGGCGAAGTCGGTGAGCCGCCGTTGACGACCCGTGAGAACCTGGCTGCGTTTAGAGAGCAGGAGGTGCGTGAGGCAGCCCGCGTTCTGGGTGCCCGTGACATTTTTTTCCTGCCCTATATCGACCCTTACATGGAAATCAACGGCATTGCGCGTCGCATCGATGTCCCCCTGACGGAGTTTGCCGCGGCCATCGGCCAATATATATGGAAAATCGGTCCGAATCTGATTATCACCCATGGCTCGAATGGTGAATACGGACACCCACAGCACATTTACACCCACCAGGCCACCCGTTTGGCACTTGACAACAGCCATTCGCAAACCGGGCTAATGAGCTGGTCCGCCTGGCATATGCCATGCGAACGCGAGCGCGTTTTAAACCCGGATGACAAAGCCGATATCGTCACCGACATCAGCCCCTGGCACGACATAAAGGTCGCTGCCGCCCTCTGTCACAAGACCCAGCACGCCATGTTTTTGCGCAATACCGGCGCCCACTCGGTTGCAGACATGGTCTGGAAGACCGAAGCCTTTCACATCTGGCAGGGCCCGCTACCCCGCGACCTTTTGGTTGCGTCATAAAGATTTGGTGGCACCTAGTCGTCTTGTATATTTTCAATCCAATTGCGCATGTCGATGTGAAATTAATTTCCCATCCTAAAGTGGCATAAAAATCACTAGTGATTGGAACCAAATTACACACAACTTATCGAATTCAATATTAATATTGACAAATCTGTTCAGATTTATTACGCCAGAGATAGCAAGAAGATGAAAAAGCCAAAGCTATCGGAAGATAGTGACGGAAAACCACGGGTCTGACAGTTTGGTTAAGTCTTTGACTGAGCATCAATTGATCGGGACAATAGCACCGATGCGAAACAGGGTCTAACTGCTCAACCGTTTAACATTTAAGTCAAAACGAGATAGCCGGGTTGCCGAAAGTGACCTCGTCAGGTCACCTGTTTGAGCAATTCGGCTGTTTTGTTTTGGCAACCAAGATTTTGTTTGCTTGCTTTCAGATAGCTAAAGCAAGCGTCAGGTGGATCGACAACAATTCGAAAGGAGGGTAAAATGGAGAAGGCATACACATTCCTGCAAATTACATTGCTGGGATTTATAGCAGGAATTTTAATTGTCCTGCTGTTTCAACTCAATTATTGGGCCTTGGACATTAAAACCACACTGCGAAATTCGGTCGTCTATCAAAATAATGAAAGCGTGAGACAATTTCTGGATAAAAAAAGCAAAAAACCACCCGCCTCTAAGTGGCCGATTACACCAAAATATAAGATTTGAATCGATGGCTTTGGTGAATCATGATGCGTTTTTCGCGGTTTCAGCGCTTGAAATCAAGCTGCCATAGGGAATCATGTCCTTGCCGATGATTATTTTTATGTGATTGCTTGAGTGTCCCAGTTCAATGATGTTCCTCTTATCAAAGTGGCCGGGGAGTTCCTGAAGCAACCTGGAAACATCATGAGCATGAACAGAATAATATATGATTTTAGTTGTTTCATGGTCAAAAGAATTTGCATTTTTTGTTCGTGATACCATAAAGCCTTTTTCTTCTAAATAGCTACCCAATCGACTTGCCATTCCATTAACACCATTGCCATTTGAAACCTCAATTTCAACTTCAATTACGGTATCGCTATTTTGTCTTTCCTCATTTTTTGCCACATCCAGCAAATCTTCATTCTTCCCTGAAAGGACAGGTTGCTCTTTGGATAAATCCGAATGACGGCTCGGTGCAGAATTGATTTTTTTGCCGGCAAGATCAAGCTCTCCTTCCCGCCCGCCCTCCTGGTCTTGTATCTCGGTTAATCCGGAACGTTCTTTAATAGATTTTCGAACAATTATTGGCTTTATTTCTCGGTCGTCATCAAAAGATAATGGATTTTCTTCCATTTTTGCAGATAAACCTGGCATCGCTGCCGCAGGTGTTATCTCATCTCTTTTAAAAGAGCCTTGCGCATCGTCTAACATCATACCTGAAGATTCAGATTGCCTGTCTTTTTCTGCTAGCTGCAAGCCACCGTCTGAACTTTTCCCTTTATCTGAACTCAATACTGAAGACATAATTTTGGCAGATATCTTGGCGTGATGCGCTTTTTCAGTATACCGGAAGGCCATCTCATAATTGCCTTC
Organism: Desulfobacterales bacterium; assembly: GCA_050116835.1. Taxonomy (GTDB): domain Bacteria; phylum Desulfobacterota; class Desulfobacteria; order Desulfobacterales; family JAHEIW01; genus JAHEIW01. The sequence continues at coordinate 2,869 of JASFNW010000141.1, read as the reverse complement.
CCGATAAAGAATCTGACCCAGCTTATAATTGGCGCTAAATTCATTACCGGTAATTCTAAATTGCTCAATAGCCCCTTCATATTGCCCTTTCTTTGCGTATGCGTAACCTAAATTGTTGTGAAAGCGCTTATTCTGAGCGTTCAGGGAGATGGCTTTCTCGAATGACGCTATGGCGGAATCGTATCGACCATAAAGAAGGTAAGCCAGACCCAAATTATTATGCACATAGTCCAAATTGGGGTCTATTTTCAGAGCGAGTTTATAAAAATGGATGGCCTTTTTATACTCCCCGAGCTGATCATACGAGACACCAAGCGCATTGTAGGCTTTTACAAAGTAGGGATCCATGAGGAGGACTTCTTTAAATTCTTCGATGGCAACTTTATGCCTGTTGTTTTTCTGAAAATATCTGGCCATCCGATACTTTGCCTCTGCATCGCCATCGACCTTTCTGATAGAAGACAAAAATGTATTCACATTTTCATGACTGATCTCGTTGGCAGTTTCCTTTTGATATGGATTGCGGTGGACAAAATTATCCTTTGAATAGCAACCCACCAAAAAAACGGTCAGTGTTAGAAATATTGCTGTATAATGACAGAATCGATGTTTTTTATTCATCCAAAGCCCCCTGATTGATCCACTTAATAAATATGTCTATTTCGCCGGCCTTTTTACAGCATCGGCAGTTATAATTGATCTTTGGCTGCCCTTAACTTTTTCAGATTTTCGTTGGCCGTGGCATAAAAGCCCGGCTCTAACGCTATGGCCTTTTCAAAACAGCGAAGCGCTTCTGCAAACATCCCCTTTTGCAGATAAATACATCCCAGATTGTTATAGGCGCGCGCATTACCACCGCCCTGTTTAAATGCCTGCAGCGCATTAGAATAATTTTCAAGATTCGCATAAGCCATTCCCAGATTATTATATACTTTGCTCGTGCTATATTTTAGATCAATAGCATGATTGAACGCTCCGGCTGCTTTTTTGAATTCTCCGGCCAACAAGTACGAAACGCCTAAATTGTTGTACAATAGGCCATTACCCGGTTTAATCGCCAGAGCGGATTTGTACGCCCGGGCGGCTTCTTTGAATCTTTTCTGAAAATCATAGATGTTACCCAAAAAATTGCGAGCCCTCCAGAGCATGGGGTTGAGTTCGAGCGCTTTTTGAAAATGGATCTCTGCTTCAGCATATTCTTTCTGCTGAAATAAGGCTCGACCCAGACCTTCGTGAGCCATTGCAAAGTCGGGGTCCTTTTCGAGCACAATTTTAAATTGTCCGATGGCTTCGTCACTTTTTTCCCCCAGCAAAAGTGCCAGACCCTTCTTATACTCGACTCGCAGGTTGCTCGGGTCGGCCGCAAGAGCTCTTTCGTATTGCAAATAAGCGATGTGCAGCTTGCCTCTGCTGAGCAATGTGTCCCCGAGCCGCTCGTATTCGTCACCGGTCATTTCGGGTAGTTTTTTGTCAAATACCTCATCGGGGTATTCGATTGAAACTGGGGGTTTGGCGTTTTGCTCCATTCTCTGAATTCGATTTTGCTGACTTGACGCACAGCCCGTAAAAATAGAGACTGTTATGATTAAAGCCGTTAAGAAGATCGGATTGCGACACCAGGTCATTTGGTTTTCTTTTGTTTTCATATCGATATCCCTCTTTTTTTAAAACCGCATGATAAAATTGCGGTAGATGCTGATTATGGCCGGTCCGATAATAACGATAAAAAGCGCTGGAAAAATGAACAGGATCAGCGGAAATATCAATTTCACCGGCATTTTGGCCGCCATCTCTTCGGCTCTTTGAAATCTTTCGGTTCTAAAGGAATCCGAATACACCCGCAGGGTATCGGCGATATTCGTGCCGAATTTGTCGGCCTGAATCAACAAGGTGACAAGATTCTTGACTTCCTCGAGATTGGTGCGCTCTGCCAGGTTTTTCAGGGCATCCTGCCGTTGTTTACCGGCTCTGAGCTCGAGGCCTAAAAAGCTGAATTCCTCACTCAGTTCTCTGCTCTGGATTTTGCTCTCCTTGGCAACCCGATTGATCGCTTCATCCAGCCCCATTCCGGCTTCCACGCAAACCACCATCAGGTCGAGCGCATCGGGCAAGGCTTTCAGTAATTTTTCCCGCCTCTTATCCGTTTTCTGCCGCAGCCAGATGTCGGGAAGATAAAAGCCCAAAAAAGGCATGAAAACACCCAGGGATAGGGTCAACTGCGGGTTCATAACCGTAAAGACAAAAATCCGGAGCACGAGAAAAATGGCCAGAAACAATATCGTCAGAAAGCATTTGACACCCCAAAAGATGAGCCCTGCCTTAGGGTTTCGAATGCCTGCTCTGAGAAATCGAATTTTCTTGATCGTACCGTCTTCGGATTTTTTTAATCTCAGGTGATTTCCCAGGTTGATGAAGATATTGAAAATCGCATTTTTAGACGCAGAACTGTTCATTTCAGGCAGAGCGCTTTCATAAGATCGATCAATGACTGCACCGTCGGTCCGAATTCTCGCCAACACTTTCTTCTTTGCAATCATGCGACGCCGTAGCTGCAGTATTCCGATACAGAAAAGAAATATGACAAAAAATCCAGCGAAGGAGATTAAAATAGCCGGGTCGTTTATCACGTTTAGCATATTTTCCATTTTTTTCTACACCTCGATTGTAACCATTTTTTTCATTACAAAGATACCGATGATCATCATCAGCACGGCGCCGATGATCATCACTTTACCGATAGGATCCATAAATAACGTCGACAGATATTTGGGATTCGAAAACTGCAGCCAACCGGCAATAAAAAAGGGAAGTGCGATCAATATAACAGCAGAAAGTCTTCCCTCCGCAGACAGGGTTCGAACTTTTCCTT
>JASFNW010000140.1:0-14152 GCA_050116835.1 Desulfobacterales bacterium | reverse complement strand
AAAGAGGAGGTGCCTTTTAAATTCATACCAATCTAAAAGACCCTACCCTGAGGTCGTCATTTAAATGCGCGAAAGTGAAATCATCGCTGTCTTCAGGCGGCTTTCTGTGCACTGGCGGCACATTCATTTTTCCCCAGATCCATTATTTCCTGCTGTTCGGCATCAACCTCCAACAGACCGGCATTGACCTTTCGAATGTCAGCATAGACTTCCGGTTGCTTCCGCATATTGTCTTCAATAAAGCCGATAAACGCATCCTGGCTGGAGATGCTGTAGATATCGGCATTTCTGGCTTTTATGTTGCCCAGGGTATCTGAAAATATCTGATCTGGATTGGCTTCACTCCAGTCCATGTAATGGCCGGGCAAAATGATAAGGTCATCATCTAATTTGGCAATTTTAGTCTCAAGGGTACTGTACAACAGTTTTGACCATTCTTCGGCTTTACCGCCCAGATCGGGCCGCCCGATGGATAAAATAAAAACCGTATCGCCGGAAATAAGGTATTTATTGTCAACCAGGTATGATGTGCTGCCAGGGGTATGGCCGGGCATATGCAGCGCTTTGACTTCAGGACCGCCCTTGGAGAAAGGGTAAACGGCATCATCCGCAATTTTCTCATATTGAAAGGCCGCACCAGTGAAATCGTTTTCATGTCCGAAAATAAGGGCGCCGCTTTCAGACGCGATTTGTTTGCTGCCGGATATGTAATCGGCCTGCAGATGGGTTTCAAAGGTCTTGGTGATCTTGACGCCGTGCTTTTCGGCAAAACGATTATAAAAATCGACGTTTCGCGTGGGGTCGAACAAAACCATCTCACCGCCGGAAATGAGACCATAGCTGCAGGATGCCTTTCCCGGTCGAATGAACTGATAAAGCTGATACCCGTCATCAGACGCCACCAGTTTGGGAGCCAGCATATTGCCCCAGTTTTTGATACCGCCTTCCAAATAGCCGACATCTTTGAATCCATGATTCATCAGAATTTCACCGACATATTTTGCTGATCCTTCCTTGGCACACACAATTCTGACTTTATCGGCTCGCGGCACTTTGGCAACGCTTTCTTCTTCATGTTCTACAAATTCGACGTAGGGCACATTGACCATCTCGCCAAGAAGAGGTCCTTCGACCTTAAACCGGTCAAACTCCTCGTTGACCCGAACATCCAGCAACAAAAAATCTTCACTACCTTTGGTTACCCATTCAAACAGATCTTCAGCCCTGTATCTGGTTGGTTCCATAGCCACCTCCTCTATTTTTGGCTGTGCCCGTTGCCGATTGTTCCGTTTGCCGGTTACAAAATCAGATCTATTCTTTTTTATGACATGCTCAACCGGCTCAACAGGCAAAACCAGTAAACCTAATTTTTGTTGATTTAAGAACCTGGCAATGCGAATCGGTTACATTTTATTTGTAAACAATTTTGAATTCTTTGCGCCTTTGCCTGCCCTGTCGGTCCGGAAGATACGACTGGGGCAACTTTGCGTGAGGAATCAAATTTCAGTATTACTTTCCTTTAAAGTGCGGTTTGCGTTTCTCTAAAAAAGCAGCCTGTCCTTCCTGCATATCTTTGCTCGACAGGGCCGCCTTGAAAATCGTTTCAGCTTCTTCGGAGGATTTTCTATCCAGTGGGTTGGTGTGCACCAACAAATTAATGACGCTTTTAATGCCTTTTAAAGCCAGCGGTGCATTTTCCGCAATTTCCAGCGCCATCTTGGTGGTAGATTTCTCCAGTTCGGCCCGGGGGACCAGGTAATCAACCAGCCCGAGGGTTCGAATACGTGCGCCGCTAAAGGTACGGCCGGTAAAGAACATTTCCTTGGTGCTTTGCAGCCCGACGCGCCGTATGAAGCGCTGCAAACCGGACCAGGGATAAACCATACCCAGTTTGGCAGGCGGCATTCCCATGCGAATATCTTCAGCGCCAATACGAATGTCACAGCACATAGCCAGTTCGCATCCCAGGCCAAAGGCAGCGCCGTTGAGCATGGCAAGCACCGGATATGGAAAATAAACCAGACGCTGTAATAATCGTTCAACCTCAGCGAGTGATTTTAATCTTTGATCATCGTTTTTTGGGGATTGGGTGGGCAGCGAACCGATATCAAAACCCGAACAAAAGGCTTCGTCCCCTGCCCCGCGCAAAATAACGACCCGCAGGTCGTCTTCCCCGGCCAGTTTTTTGAGCGTGTCAGCGAGCAGGTCAATCAATTCGAGTGAAAGGGAATTTTTCTTCTCCGGCCGATTCAAAATCAGCGTACAGATCCCTTTTTGCCGTTCAATCAATAGATTCTTTTGCGGCACCCATCATCTCCGGTCGTAAAATAATTCAGCACATCCAGATACAGTCTTTACAGATTCGCGCCTGATTTTTCAAGTATTGATTATAGGAGGATACCAGCGTTTTGCTCGTATTGATATGGGTTTGCTTGTCAAAAGGAAACAATTGACACTCTTATCCGGTATACAGTATACAGGAATCATCACTCTGCAGACGGCAACATGAACCCACTATAAAGGACAAGCAGCCATGACAAAAGCCAAAACACACCAAAGTGAATTGGAGCGGTTGGCGACCTTGGAGCAACGGGCCGAATTGGGCGGCGGCCAAAAGGCTGGCGACCGTCACCACGAAAGAGGCAAATTAACGGCCAGAGAGCGTCTGAATTTGCTTTTCGATCCGGGCAGCTTCGTGGAAGTCAACAAACTGGCTGAGAGTCAATCCAGGGACTTCGGCATGCAAGAAAGGAAGGTGCCCGGCGATGGTGTGGCGACCGGTTACGGAAATATCGACGGCCGTCTGGTGTTTGCCTATGCCCAGGATGTCACGGTTCTGGGTGGATCGGTGGGGACGATTCACGGTCAAAAAATCTGCCACATCATGGATGAAGCCATCAAGGTCAAAGCGCCTCTGGTGGCGTTAAATGATTCCGGTGGCGGTCGCCTGCACGAAGGTTTTTTCGCATCTAAAGGGGTTGCCGGCATGTTCTACCGCAACACGGCCGCCTCGGGCCTCATTCCCCAGATAACCGGTATGATGGGCTCTTCGGCGGGTGTGGCGGTATACTCGCCGGCGCTGACGGATTTTATCGTCATGGTAAAAGGCAAAAGCCATATGGTCATCACCGGTCCGGGAATCATCAAAGCGGTCACCGGTGAAGACATCAGCCTGGAGGAGTTGGGGGGGGCCAAGGTGCACAGCGAGATAACCGGCACCGCACATTTTGTGGCTGACAGCGACGAGGAATGCATTGCCGTCATTAAAAAGCTGCTGAGTTATCTTCCGTCTAATAACAGCGAGAGCCCGCCGGTGGTGAAAACAGACGACGATCCGGAGCGCATTGATCGAAAGCTGAAGGAAATCGTACCGGCTGACTTTAAAAAATCCTACGACATGCATGCGGTCATCGAACGCGTAGTGGATCAGGGTTCCTTTTTTGAAGTGTTGCGGCGCTATGCTCTAAATATCATCGTCGGATTTGCCCGCATGGACGGCCATACGGTTGGCATCGTCGCCAACCAGCCGCGCATCAAAGCCGGGTGCCTGGATGTCGACGCGTCTGACAAAGCCGCGCGTTTCATCCGGTTCTGTGATGCCTTCAACATCCCGTTGATCAATTTCGTCGATGTCCCCGGCTATTTTCCCGGTGTCACCCAGGAGCATGCCGGCATTATCCGGCACGGCGCCAAAATGCTTTATGCCTATTCAGAGGCCACGGTCCCCAAAATCACTCTGGCTTTGCGCAAAGAGTACGGCGGTGCGGTCATGGGCATGTGTTGTGTCGGCATGGGGGTTGATCTCATGCTGGCCTGGCCGATCGCGCAGCTGGTGGTCCTCGATACAGCAGCCGCCGTAAATTTAATCTTTCGCAAGGAGATCCAGGCCGCTGAAAATCCCGATGAGCTCAGGCAGCAGAGAATCGATGAATACGATTATAAATATTCAAACCCCTATCATGCCGCATCCAACATGCTGGTGCACAGTGTCATCAAACCCAAGGAGACGCGACCCCAGTTGATCAAGGCCCTTAGAATGCTGCGCAACAAACAACGGCCCGAACCCAACAAGCGGCATGGGAATATTCCGCTTTGAAGCTCGTTACATTTAACATATCTATGCAAATCTTCGACAAGGGAGCGATTACCAGTTGGAATAGTGGAATGCAGGAATTATGGAATGTTGGTTAAAAAAGATATATCCCTTTTTCGAGCCCCATTATTCCAATTTTCCATCATTCCGGTTTAGGGTTGATAAGCAATTGTAAAAACCTGATTCGAAAAAATATAGCATCGAGATACTAGAAAGGACGAGGACATGGATTTTAATCTGACCAAAGAACAACAGTATATTCAAAAAGCGGCGCGTGAATTTGCCGTGGGTGAATTTCCGGCGGTTGCCCTCGAGCACGACATCAACGAAACCGTTCCGACAAACATTCTCAAAAAAGCCCGCGAACTGGATCTGATCGGCCTGTTCATTCCGGAAGAATACGGCGGCCCCGGCCTGGGTTTTTTCGAGCAGGCCCTGGTGCTCGAGGAATTCTGGAAGGTGGATCCGGGCATCGCCCAGCAGCTGTGCTCGGTCTCTTTCGGCGCCGAGGAGCTGCTGCTTTTCGGCACCGAAGAGCAAAAAAAGAAATACCTGCCGCCCCTTTTCAATGCAGACGGCATTTTAGGGTTTGCCATCACCGAGCCCGATGCCGGCAGCGACACGGCAGCCGCCACCACAGCGGCGGTCAAAGACGGCGATGACTACGTCATTAACGGCAGCAAGGTGATGATCGGCAACGGCACGGTGGGAACCCATATGCTGGTTTACTGCCTGACCGACCCGGATGCGCAGTCCAAAACCGGCCGGCACAGCATCATTCTGGTGGAAACCGACTGTGAGGGCTATAAAGCCGAGCCCATGCACGGCAAAATGGGGCTCAGGGCCTCGGACACGGCTGCGGTTTATTTCAGCAACTGTCGCGTTCCGCGGGAAAACCTGATCGGCGCGGAAGGCAACGGCTTTATCCAGCTGATGAAGTTTTTTGACCACTCCCGGGCCTATGTGGCCGCCCACGGCGTCGGCCTCGCCCAGGGGGCACTGGACATGGCCGTCAAGCACGTCAAGGGCCGCAAGCAGTTTGGACGCCCGTTGGCAGCGTTTCAGAGCACCCAGTTTAAAATTGCCGATATGGTCACCAAAGTCGAAACCGCTCGCAACATGGTCTACAAATCGGCCTGGCTGCTGGATCAGGGCAAACCGGACACCAAGCTGACGGCCATTGCCAAGATGTACGCCTGTCATGTGGCCGTTGAGGTGGTCGACGAAGCCCTGCAGTTGCACGGCGGCTATGGCTATTTTAACGACTATGATATCGAGCGCTTTTACCGCGCCGCCAAGGTGCTGGAGATTTATGAAGGCACCAAGGAGGTGGAGAAAATTATTATTTCGAGGGAGGTACTGGGCAAGCTCTAAAACGGATTCATTAACACTCATTTTTTACTCTATGACCGCTTATGGGGCCAGAGCCTCAGTATCATCCATGATATATTGATAAAATTAAATTATAGCGGACACGTCTGCGGATAAATGATGTTGTTTAATCGTCTGCGCTCGCCCTGTTAAATTCCGCGAAGCGGACCTGCTTATGTAATCTGTGGATTGAATCTTTGAACCGTTGACATGAGCATCAGCATCGTTGGCAATTCACAATTCAAGATTTGCCCCCGTCTCACTTCGATCGAAAATCCTGCAGTCAAATCCACAAGTTGCAAACCCTGCTAATTGGGTGTTGTGAAAGAAAACCATACAACTTGTGTTGACTTTTCTGCACAATTCCATTTCAGAGCGCTTTATACCGCTGCGCTAACCACTCGAAATTAATACAGTAGTCATTTGCAACCGGAAGTTTGCATGATTCTTGCTTCAATTAAGGTGCTCATTTTCTTTGATTTATCCAGCGCGCCGAGTGTTGATATTCACCGGTCATTAAATCTATCAAACGATATTAGCCGCTTTCGAAATTCTCGCAGGCCGCTCAACTTATTTAATCGCGGCAATATAGTTGGCCTCGCTTAAGCCTTTCGGCCGAAAAGGCATGAGCAAAGAAAGGAGGTCTGAAAATGTTGGCACGGAAAGATAAACGATCAGATGAACGCATTGCTTCGACAGCGCTGATAAACTTTTCTTACTTCAGCACGCGGCGATGGCATGAATATCCATCGAAAACCCGTAATCATAGCGAAAACGGTCTGTGTTTCGAATCGATCCACCCGATTATGCCCGGTACAAATCTGTTTATTCGTGTTGATAAACACCCAAATTTAGATTCGGGGATATGTTTGCGAAACTCAACTCTTGCCGAGGTAAAATGGTGCCGGGAATTGACCGATGAACACCAATCCGGTTACTGTGCCGGTGCCAGGTATTATTGAAAGCATTTTAATTCTGTAATTCAGGAGTTGGTGTTCGATTCTGGGGTCGCCCATTTTACAGGACCCCATTTTACTTTTTGCAAGTTGTTAGCATGATTTAGAGAAGAGGCCTTCCCACTAGTTGCAGTGATTCCTCATTCTGGCACTCTGGAGTAATGGAGTGCTGGAGCTTCAGGGTGTTGGAAAAAGCGATCATCACTGACACTGCCACTCATAATACCGCAATGCTGCGACACAGCCGCACCAGACATAATGCCTGCTGTCACCTAATTCCGCGCATGGCCACCCGCCATCATATGGCAACACAGTATAGCCAAGGCACCTTTCCTGACCTAATTCTGCAGGGCACCTGCAAAATACACTTCCCGTCCATCCGTCACAGGGGTTGCCTTCGCAGAAATATCTGGTGCTGAAATAGGATTTGCAGATCGATTCTACTTGTTTGCCCTTGCCGCTGATATGTTCACCGGTTCTTCGATATTGATCCACCCAAGTAGGGTAGCCATAACCCGGCAGTACACATTCCCCTTCGGAAATCAGCACCCACTGGCCCGATGTGCTTCTGACATAGCCTGCAACTTCATTTTCACAGGAATCAGCCACCACGATTTCGGCAGCGCCGCAGGCAGTCTCATCGGCAATCAGGGTGTTGAATTCTCCCTGTGTCTGGCTTTCGGCCAGGCTGAACCCAACGTCGCTCACATACCAGGTAAACGGCGCGCAGCGGCCGATGACGTTGACTTCGACCGATGAACCCGAATTCATTTCTTGCGGATTATTGGGGTCCCATTCCAAAGGCCATTTAACGTCGCCCTGCACGGTTGAAACCGGGCAGAAACCTAAATTGGCTGAAGTATTGCTATTGAGAAAAAGACAAAAAATGAATATTAGAAATAAGAGATGTATCTTCGTAATTTTCTTCATATTCTATTCTTATCCTATCGTTCTTTCTATATTACCTGTGCAGCTATCGGATATATCAGCCCGATTGGCGCGTGCCATCCTATATTAGCCATTTTGCCCCCAAAAACTGCGATATAGAGCACTTTTTGGGGCGGTTTTAAAAGTATTATTAATAATTATGATCGCTTAGCTTGGTAAGACTCCAATTAACGCGATCAAGGCAATTTAAAAAGTCATCAAGTAATAACTGCCTTTTGGCAGCGCAGGGGGGGGTGTTTTACTACTTGACTCCCGCTTTAATGGGCGATCCCTCACTTAATTATAGGTAGAGTCTAAAAATACTAGCACCAAGGCAAGTAGAAAACTCAGTAACAATAGCGTCGAAACAATCTTTGCTACGATAGGTTTAGCAACAGCTCTATACTTTTCACCATGAATCCTAAGAATGCCTTTCTCCCATTGCTGGCCACCCTCTCGGAACATGACCCAGTACCAGAGCAACAATATCATTATTGAGGAAATGAGAAGGAATATCAGAGCTAAACTAAAACTGTTCATTTTTTTCCCGTATTTTGATTATCCTAAAAAGGTAAATCGAAAGTATAGTTTCCTAATACTCCGGCCCCTGGTGTGCCTATGCGAAGCCCACCTTTTCCAGTGACCATTGGCAAAATTTCATCGTTTCCATGTCGGCTTTCTGCAAAATTAAATGGGGCGTAGACACCCTCTGCGCCGACTCCAATTGGTCCTAATAATATCGAAGCAACATCTGCGGAAACATTAAATCCCGTTATATCATCTTTGCAAAAATCCAATGGGTCAGCAAAATGGGAGCCCCACTTTCTAATCCACCCCCTATCAATTGATAAAGCGCCTCCAGCTATGCCTCCGCCAACACCAACCGTAAGAAACCAGTCGGCTTCACCGCTTGGCATAATCACTCTATCAAAACTAAAACCACCGCCCAAACCTAAAATACCAAAAACAGGATGGTAATAGGTCAATCCTATAGTGAAAATATCACCTGGTGAGTCACCAATGATTTTTCTTGCGACTGACCCAAGATCAAATAGGCCATATGGATCAACATAATTTGTCGGATTAGCAGAAGCGTAAAGATAGGGATTGATCCCACCAGCGAGTCCGATCGGGTCAGGTGTGAGGTACCTCCCGGTCTTTGGATCATAGTATCTGCGGTAGTTATAATGCAGCCCGGTTTCCTCATCATAATACTGCCCGCTAAACCTGAAATTATTCACCACAGAAGCATGGTCACTGACCTCCGCCTTACCGAACGGCAAATAATCCGCATCCCAGACCACATCACCATCGCTATCGGTGATTAGCAACGGAGTGCCAAGATAGTTGTTGTTGTAGTAATATAAGTTACCGGAGGCGGCATCCGCCATGGCGATGCGGTTGGAGCCCATGTACAGATACTCAAAAGAAATCTCTCCATCGATCCGACTATCAACAACTATGTTACCATCAAAATCGTATAAAAATACAGTGGTTTCACTGTTCGCATCTTTTAACACCCGCTGGCCCAGACCGTTGTAAGTGTATTCTCCCAAAACCTCGCCGCCCTCTTCCACCCTGACGAGCCGGTCGTTCTGATTATACACAAACACCCTTGAATCAATACCTGTGATGTTGCCGCCGGCATCATAGGAAAAGGTGGCCGCATTGGGCCCGGTGATTTGCCCAAGCCTGCTGGTTCCCGAAACATAGCTGTATATATCTGACTGGCCGCCAACCGTTCTGGTCAGCCGGTTGCCGACCTTATCGTAGGAAAAATCGATGGTGCCGTGGACGCCGGTGGCGCTTACCAGCCGGTTCAAGCCGTCATAGACAAACGACTGGCTCAGCGAAGAAATGTTGGTGGCCGCAATGTCAATGATGTTGCCGTTGCCGTCCTGGGTGAAGACCTGCTCCATGAGCCGGCCCGGGTTAATCTTCTCCAGACAGTTGCAGGCGCCCGACTGGTTGTTGATGGTGCTGCCGGTGGCCGTGTCCATGCCCGATGCCCGGCCGAAAGGATCATAAGTCATGTTGGCAAACAGATTGACGCTGGCGCCATTGGCGGTGGTGGAGACCGTCCGGATCTTGCCGTTTTCGTAGCGGGCAAAATCAACCGTGCGGCCGGTTGGATAAACAAACGAGGTCTGCCGGCCGGCCGGGGTGTAGGCGCGTAAAATCTCATATTGAACCGCATTGACGGTGGTGGTTTTGCCTACCAGCCGCCCGCGGCTGTCATATGCAAAGCCGGTGTTGCCCCACGGATCGGTCATGCCGGTCCGTCGGCCCTTGCCGTTTGGCCCGGCATCGTAGCTGTAGCCGATGTCCTGAGCAGCGTCGGGAAACTGAACATCAATCAGGCGATTGAGGGCATCGTAGGCGTATTGGACCGTGATGCCGTTGGCATCGGTCTTTTGCAGCAGGTTGCCGGCTGCATCGTAGGCGTAGGTTGTCTGCCCGCTGTCCGGCGAATTTGCTGCCACTGCCCTTCCCATGTCATCGTAGGTGTAGGTGGTCTCACGATTTTCGGCATCCATCACGGAGAACAGGTTGCCGTGGCGGTCATAGGCATAGCTGGTGGTGGCGCTTTCGGGCTCGGTGACGGTGATCAGCCGCTTGAGCGGGTCGTATTCATAAGTGGTGGTGTTCAAATTAAAGTCGGTCACCGCGCTGACATTGCCGTCTGCGTCGTAATCGTATTCTGAGGTGCTGTTGTCATATTTGATTTCTTTAAACAGCCGGCCGGGGATAACGGGATGCCGGTAGTTCCAGCGCCGGTGGGAATAGATGTCACCGGCTGCGCTGTAGCGGCTGCGCTCGATCAGATTGCACTGGCTGTCATAGGCATACCGGATGCAGTTGCCGTCCATATCGTTTTTGCGCACCAGCCGTCCATAGGTGCCGTCATATTCGAACGCGTAGAAAACGCCGTCTTCGTCTATAATCATATCCGGCAGACCGGCAGTGTTGTACGTTACGGTTCGGGTGCTGCTGTCGGCCGCATGCAGAATTTCGGTGATGCGGCCGCGGGCGTCGTAGGTAAAGCTGTCGGATTGGCCGTTGACATCGGTGACCGTTGCCGGCTGGCCGGCAGCATCATAGCCCGAAAAACCGGTGGCGCCGATCAGCGACTGGACAATTGATAGCAGGTTGCCGGCAGCAGCCTCATAGGTGAAGGTGGTGGTGTCGACGCTGCCGGTTAGCGGCCCGTCGATGCTTTCAACCTGCCCTTTTGCATTGTAGGTAAAGGTGGTGACGTATTCATAGGGGACCGTGGCCCCGGATGAATCTCGGGTAAAGCCCTGCTCGACCAGGCGCGAGAGCAGTCGGCCGGGGTTTTCGTTGGGGGTGGTGTCATCGTCATCATCGTAATCCCAGATGGTCACTTTGCTGCCGGCGCCCAGCACGCTAACTTCGCTGCGGGTCAGCGGCACATTCATATCCGGGTGAAAAGCGTAGGTGATAATGCGCTGCTCAGCGGCGCCGGCAGCCAGGATAAAGGTTTCCGGACAATGCTGCTGTTATCGTAGGGCGCCCCTACGGCGCCCTGCATGGCAGTTACCCGCTGGCGATAGTTGATCAACGCCAGGGTGTAAGCCCGCAGCGCACCATAGGCATCGGTGACATCGACCTGGGTGTCGCCGGCGTAACCGATCGTCGCGCCCCTGCCGTCAGCGCTGAAATTATCCGTACAGCGGTCCTGGTCGTCATAGGTCCAAGTGTTTAGCAGGTGAATTGTCGTTTTCCGGCATAACGCGGCAGGGTGTGAGAAACCAGCAAATAGTCATGATCGGGTGTCCGGTTAACCATAAGCTTGGTGGTGTTATTTCCTGTACGCCTCTGAACCGGCCTGCAATGCGAGCAGGGAGGCGTCCAGCAGCTTTTTGCGGTCACCGAATCTTTTTTTAAGAACTTTTTTGACGTCCGCCAGCGAGCAAAACAGGTTGATGCGGTCATTGCCTTTGCGGCCGGCCCGGGCCAGCGCCAGGCCCAGCACGATCAAATTGAGCGATTTGGGGTTTTTGATTTCCTGGGCCAGACGGTCGGCATCAACGGCGCTGGCGGTGGTGTTTTTATTGATATTCATATCACCGGTGCTGTTGACCACCGCCCATCCGCCGGGTTTTAAAAATGAGCCGTGCTGGGCGATATTTTCTTCTTTTAAAACCAGCAATCCGTCAGCCTGGAACGGCCGGATCAACGGGCTCGAGAAATCTCCCACCTTGAAATGCGAGACCACCGTCCCGCCGCGCTGGGCCATGCCGTGGGTTTCAGAGGTAAAAACCGGCAGTCCTTTGCTGATAGCGGCTTCGGCTAAAATACCCGTAATAAATAAAACACCCTGGCCGCCCACACCGCTGATCAGGAGTTGCTGTTTGATCGCTTTGCTCATTGCTCCCTCGCTCCCGCCTATTGCTCGCTCACTCGCAGCTATTAGTTATGGGTTATTCATTATTGGTTTAATCACCAGAAATATTTGAGGGGTCCTTCTAATAACAAATAACAGATGACCAATAACGATCATCAATTTACTTTTTGGGTACGAAAGCCCCTTTGGGGCAGACATTCAGGCACACGCCGCAGGCGGTGCACAGGATCGGATCGATGCTGACGTGCTTGTTGTCTTCTTCGTCATGATAAATCAGGGCCGGGCATTCAAAATGCTTGATGCAATAGCCGCAACCGTCGCAGTCATCGCTGACTTCCACCGGCACATACTCGCCGGACCCGCCTTGCCGTGCACGGTGCAGCACGCAGGGATATTGGGAGATCACCACGGCCGGCCCGTTTTTGCGGCTGTACTGCACGGCTTCCTTGAGCAGGGCGATAAAGTCTTTGACCTCGTACGGGTCGGCCTCGCGCAAAAATTTGACGCCGCAGCCTTCAACCAGCGAGCGGATGTCAACGGTCCGTGTCTGCTCGCCGCAGGCCCCGCGGCCGGTGGCCGGCGTGGGCTGGTTGCCGGTCATGGCGGTGGTGCGGTTGTCCAGAATCACCAGCACAAAGCCCACATTCTGGACCACCGCATCGATCAGCGCCGGCACGCCGGCGTGAAAAAAAGTCGAATCCCCGATGGTGGCCACGATGTCCGGCCGTTTTTTTTCGTTTTTATAGGCATGGTAAAATCCGCAGGCCTGGCTGATGGCAGCCCCCATGCACAGAACCGTATCGACCGCGCCCATATTGAGGCCCAGGGTGTAGCAGCCGATGTCACTGGTATAGATCCCCCGGGGAGCGGCCTTTTTGATGGCAAAAAAACTGGCCCGGTGCGGGCAGCCGGGGCACAGCGTCGGCCGGCGGCCCGGCGGCGATTTGATCGCGTAAACATCGGATTTTAGGCCTGCAAAATCGCTGACGATTTGCTGAATTTTTTCAGGGCCGAGCTCCCCGACCCGCGGCACTGCACCGGAGTTTTTTCCTTTGACCCGGTAGCGGTCGGCCAGCTGCATTTCGATGACGCCCATGGTCTCTTCGATGACCAGAATGTCCTCATAGGTTTCGATCATCCGTTGGATAAATCGGGTGTGCAGCGGAAAGGGCTGAAAGACCTGGTAAAAGGGAATCTTTGACCAGATTTTCAACTCCTTTAAAATATCTTTGGCATGCGCAGCGGCCACCCCGGAGGCAATGATGGCCTTTTTGGATCTGGCCTTTGGGTTTAGCTTTTTGGGCGCCGTCGGTCGATACCTGGCAATGGCGGCCAGTTTTTCCTCCAGCTCCTTGTGCAGCTGCAGCCGGAATTTGGGCGTGGCCGCCCAGCGGGCCGGATTTTTGTCAAATTGAACCTCGCGCTTGTCGTGCGGAACAGCGCCCAACGCGATATCCTGCCGCGAATGGCACACCCGGGTGGTGGGCCGCACCATCACGGGTGTCAGATACGCCTCGGAAAGATCGTAGGCCAGTTTCATCATGTCCCTGGCCTGGCGGGGGGAATCCGGGTCCAGCACCGGGATCTTGGCAAACATGGCCATCAGGCGGCTGTCCTGCTCGGTTTGCGAAGAATGGGGGCCGGGATCATCGGCGCTGATCAGCACAAACCCGCCCTTGGTTCCCAGGTAGGCGGCACTCATCAGCGGGTCGGAGGCGACATTCAGGCCCACCTGCTTCATACTGACCGCTGACCGCAAGCCCGCCTGGCAGCCGGCATAGGCCACCTCGAAGGCAATTTTTTCGTTGACGGCCCATTGGGTATGCATGAAAACCGATTCCCGGTTTTGAAAAAAGGCCACCGCCGCCAGAATCTCCGAAGCCGGCGTCCCCGGATAAGAAGTGGCAATCGCGCACCCGTTTTCGATCAGACCGCGTGCAATGGCTTCATTTCCCAGCAATAATTGTCTTTTGGCTTTGCTCACTGTTTAGTTCCTTACCATTTTTAATATCGAATCAGTTCAACTTCGGTAAACAACCGAGGACGAGCACAAGGACGACGACGAGGACGAACTCTGCAGGCGCTATATCGTACTCGCTCTCGTGCTCGTCATCGAAACGTCAGATCATCATGATAGCTCAAGGCTCAACCCGCAAATCGCAACGCGCGGTTCACCCTTAAAGAAGTCGAAGGCAACCCGCTACAGGTCAAATGCGGCGACGCTGATGATCAGCGGCAATGCCTTTATTTTCTCGATGACATCCTCCGGGATGGGTGTGTCGGTTCGCAAAAAGATAATGGTCTTGTCGGAGTCTTCCTCCTGCCCCACCCGCATGCGGCTGATGTTGATGCCATGGTCGCCCAGCAGGCTTCCGATGCTGCCGATGGCACCCGGCTTATCATGGTTATGGATTAAAATAAACCGATCGATCGGCT
>JASFNW010000139.1:0-14161 GCA_050116835.1 Desulfobacterales bacterium | reverse complement strand
TCGGTGACCATGGTCAAAGCCGGTGTTTATTTGTTGCTGCGTCTGAGCCCGGTTCTGGGGGGTACCGATATCTGGCAGTTGACACTCACGCTGTTTGGCGCCACGACGGTCGTTACGGGCGCCTTTATGGCGCTGGTTCAAACCGACTTCAAGCTTTTGCTGGCCTACTCGACCGTAAATGGTCTGGGGACCCTGGTTTTTTTGACCGGACTGGGCACGCCGCTGTCGATCCAGGCCGCTATGGTTTTCTTGGTAGTGCATGCGCTCTACAAGGGCTCACTGTTCTTATCCGCCGGTGTTGTCGATCATGAAGCCGGCAGCCGGGATTTAAGCCGGCTTAAAGGCTTATCGCGTCAGATGCCGCTGATAGCCGTTGCGGCCGTACTGTCTGCGGTTTCCATGGCCGGCTTGCCGCCGCTGCTGGGTTTTGTCGGCAAAGAGCTCATCTACGAATCCATCTTAAACATTGACAAGTTTCGCTGGTTGTTCGGTGCTGCGGCGGTTCTGGCCAATGCAGCTCTGCTGGCGGCGGCCGCCATAATGATTCTGTGTCCATTTTTCGGTGCGCCGGATGAGAAGCAACCCGAAGCGCACAGGCTTTCCCTGAATCTCTGGTTAGGACCTGTGCTGCCCGCTCTGCTGGGGCTGGTTCTGGGACTGTTGCCGAATCTGGTGACCCAATCGGCGGTCGCCAGGGCCGTGTCTGCCGTTCTGGCGCGACCGGTGGACATGCATCTGGCTTTATGGCACGGATTGACGCCCATGCTGGCACTGAGCGGCCTGACCGTTGTCTGTGGTGCGCTGATCTATCTGATACGTACCGGTGTGCGCCGTTTCGCGCAACAGGGCGCCTGGTTGGCGGCCCGGGGGCCGGCGGCCTGGTATTTCGGTTTGCTGGACGGCCTAAAACGACTGGCCGCCTGGCAAACGCGCGTGCTGCAAAGCGGCTATTTGCATCACTATGTTCTGGCACTTATGCTAACCACTCTGGCACTGATCGGTTACACGCTCTTTCACAAGGGTGGATTTCAATTTTCGCTTGAAATTGTCGACATCCGATCGTTCGAGCTGATTGTGGCGATACTGATGCTGGCGGCGGCATTTGTGACGGTTTGGGTGCCCTCGCGCATCGGCGCCATTGTCGCCATGGGTGTGATCGGCTACGGGCTTGCCCTGATATTCGTCGACTTCGGGGCACCGGACCTGGCAATGACCCAGTTTCTGATCGAAACCATGACGGTGATTCTTTTTGTCTGGGTGATCTATCGACTGCCCGAAATAAAGGTCGAATTTCCCCGACCCCTGCTGGTGCGTAATGCCCTGGTGGCCGTTGCCTGCGGCCTGCTGATGACGACTCTGGTACTGATGGCCCTCAGTGTCCGGCAAGGCTCGCGCCTTTCCGGATTTTTTGCCGATAACAGTTATGTCCTGGCGCACGGCAGAAACATCGTCAATGTCATCATCGTCGACTTTCGTGCCCTGGACACCCTGGGCGAAATTGCGGTTCTGGCGCTGGCCGGGGTGGGGGTTTACACGCTGCTGAAACTGAAGCCAAAAGACAGTGAAGCCGTCAAAATGCCTGAAGAGGGTTGAGGCTGGAAAAAGTCTACCGCAAAACCCACCCGCCTCGCCTTGCTCGTGTGGCGGGCGTGGGTTGCTAAGGCGTAAAGAAGGAGGGTTTTAATATAAAAATCTTGGCGTCTTTGCGAGAGGCTTTAAACTTTAGGCAATTGCTGCAATCTCGCTATGGCAATTGTGACTAAAAAAACTGCTATTTAAACCAAAGTTACCCATTAAGGAATTCATACATGCAATCGGTCATTCTGAAAACCGCCACGCGGATTTTAATGCCGATGCTGCTGTTGTTTTCGGCATTTATTCTATTTCGCGGTCATAACCTTCCGGGAGGTGGATTCATCGGTGGCCTGGTGGCATCGGCCACCTTTATCCTTCACAGCTACGCTTACGACGTGCAAAGCACGCGGGCGTTATTGCGCATTTCACCGCGAACGCTTATCGGTGTCGGCCTGCTGCTGGCCCTGGGCAGTGGTTGCGTCTCGCTGGTCAGCGGAAAACCGTTTATGACAGGCCGGTGGGGAGAAATTCACATCGGCACAGCGGAAGTCTGGCATCTGGGAACCCCCGTTTTTTTTGATCTGGGGGTTTACCTGGTGGTGATCGGAGCGGTGTTGACCATCATCTTAACTCTGGCGGAAGGAGATTAAAGTGGAAATTCTGGCGGCCATTGTTGTTGGGGGGTTGTTCGGGTGCGGCGTTTATTTGCTGATGTCCCGTACACCGGTGCGCCTGATCATCGGTCTGGTATTGCTTTCCAATGCCATTCATCTACTGATTTTCGTGGCGGCTGATCTGGTCCGCGGAAAAGCGCCTCTGATACCGCCGGGCTCCTTGCACGTACTTGAAGCCACAGCTGATCCGCTGCCCCAGGCATTAATTTTGACGGCCATCGTCATTTCCTTTGGTGTGCTGGCTTTTGCTCTGGTTTTGTTCAGCCGCACGTTTAAGTCAGCTGACGCAACTTCACTGGATGAAATGAAGACGACAGATACATGAAGCTGCTGTTAATATTACCCATATTGATCCCGTTGACCACGGCCGCATGTTGTCTACTGTTTTGGCGGCAGCGGTCTTTTCAACGCCTGCTGGCAGCCCTGGGATCTGCGGCCCATCTGCTCGCGGCGCTTTTGTTACTGTGGACGGTGCGGCAGGAGGGCATCTTTGCCACCCAGATCGGCAGCTGGCCGGCTCCGTTCGGTATCACGCTGGTGGCCGATCTGCTCAGCGCCATCATGACGGTTTTAGGCGCTCTGATGGGGTTTACGGTAGTCATTTACTCACTGGCAAGCATGGACAGTGGCCGTGAGTCATCCGGTTATTACGCCTTTTATCAATTTTTGCTGATGGGTGTCAGCGGCGTATTTTTGACCGGTGACCTTTTTAATCTGTATGTCTGGTTTGAAGTGATGTTGATGTCGTCTTTTGTCTTACTGGCGCTGGGGGGTGAACGGCACCAGCTGGAAGGCGCCATCAAATATGTTACGCTAAATCTAATCTCTTCGGCGTTGTTTCTGACCGCCCTGGGCATTCTGTACGGTATGCTCGGTACTCTCAACATGGCGGATTTATCGGTTCAGATCGGCAATGGGAAGCATACCGGCATTATCAGTACCCTTTCGATGTTATTTCTGGTGGCCTTCGGCATCAAATCTGCCCTGTTTCCGCTTTTTTTCTGGCTGCCGGCTTCCTATCATACGCCGCCGGTAGCGGTTTCGGCCATTTTTGCCGGTTTGCTGACCAAGGTGGGGGTGTATACGTTGATTCGGGTGTTTTCGCTCCTATTCTCCCATGATGTTGCCTACACGCACACCATTATTGTGGTGATCGCCGGTCTGACCATGGTGACGGGGGTGCTCGGAGCGATGGCCCAAAATGAGTTTCGCCGGATTTTATCCTTTCACATCATCAGCCAGGTCGGGTACATGGTTCTGGGGTTGGGGCTGTTTACCCCGCTGGCTGTGGCCGGATCGATTTTTTACATCATGCACCATATTATCGTTAAAACCAATTTGTTTCTGGTCAGCGGTGTGGCTCGCAGACTCCAGGGCTCCTATCAACTGGCCCGACTCGGAGGACTTTACCAGTCGGCTCCGGCGCTGACAGCGATTTTTATTATCTCGGCCTTTTCGCTGGCCGGTATTCCGCCGCTGTCGGGTTTCTGGGCGAAACTGATCCTGGTGAAAGCCAGTCTTGATGTGAGCGGTTACATCATTGCCGCCACCGCTCTGGGGGTGGGACTGTTAACCCTTTTTTCAATGGCCAAGATCTGGGCGGCGGCCTTCTGGGGTGACCTGCCGCAAGCAACTGTTGCCGGCCACGATCAGCCGTGGAAGACTTTCGGTATTTCAGAAAAAATTGCGCTATATGTGCCGATGATCCTGCTGGGCGCGCTAACGCTGACCATTGGGCTGATGTCCCAGCCTTTTTTCGAACTGGCGACCCTGGCAGCCGAGCAACTGCTGAATCCGGCGGGTTACATTGATGCGGTTTTGGGGGGCAAATGATGTGAAACAGATCAACGTTATATTGGGCAACATTTTTCTGCCGCTGGTATGGATGGCGCTGACCGGCGCTTTTACCTTTGCCAATTATGCGGTCGGCTTCGTGATCAGCACGCTGGCGCTATGGCTGATCAGCTCTCCTGCGGATGTCACCCTGATTGTTTACATGACCCGGCTTTTGCGGTTTATCGGATTTTTCTTCTTTTTCGTCCTGGAGTTGCTGTTGGCCAATTTGCGGGTGGCCTATGAAGTGTTGACGCCCGGTTTCCAAATGCGGGCGGCGATCATCGCCATTCCCCTGGACGCCGAATCCGATCTGGAAATTACGGTTCTGGCCAATCTGATCACGCTGACGCCGGGCACCCTCAGTCTGGATGTCTCTCCGGATCGTAAGACGCTTTACATCCATGCCATGCACGTTGACGATGTAGAACAATTTCGACGGGATATCAAGCAGCGCATGGAGCGGCGCGTAATAGAGGTATTTAAATGATTCTGCAGACAACGATCAATTATATCGTTTTTCCGTTGTTAAGTTTGACCCTCGTACTGGGATTCATTCGTTTGCTCCGGGGGCCGACACTGCCGGACCGCATCATCGCCTTTGAGCTGATATCGATTACCGCAGCCGGTATCATTGTGGTGTCGGCCATCACCACCCATCAGGCTGTTTTGCTGGATGTGGCCAGCGCCTGGGCGATCGTATCCTTTTTAAGTGTTATTGCGTTTTCGTATTATATCGAAAAATGGAGGGGCCGGCCGTGAATGAGATTCTGATATCCGTATTACTTGTCATCGGCTCTTTTTTTATGCTGATTGCCGGTCTGGGTATGTTGCGCATGCCGGACCTTTTTTTGCGAATGTCCTGCAGCACCAAAGCAGCAACCATCGGCGTCGGCACGTTGTTGTCGGCCCTGGCGCTGTATTTTGCGGATTTGGGCGCGGCCACCCGGGCGCTGGCAACCATCTGCTTTATATTTCTAACAGCACCGGTTGGCGCTCATCGGATTGGCCGTATTGCCTACCTGGTGGGTGTCCGGCTATGGGAGGGGACGATTGCAGATGAGCTCAAAGGCGTTTATCCGGCCGATGCCTGCTTGCCGTTTGGTCAGGAGTGCCTGATCCCCGATATGGACGCCCCGGAAGTTAAGACGGATGTCGAGGAAGGCCCGAAATAAATATAAAAAGCCTGCCGGTCTTAAAATTTTGTAACCGCCGCTGTGACCGTTTCCGCTGCAGATTCGATGGACATTCTGCTGGTGTTTAGGGTCAGATCATAATTTTCAGGATCGGCGATGTCGGCATCATAAGATTTTCTGACAAAGGCCCCCCTTCGCGCCTCTCTTCTGATGACACGCTGTCGGGCTTCTTCTTCTTTGACGCCATAGGCGCGAACAATATTCTGTATCCGTATCTGCAAAGGGGCAATTACGCGAACACCGAATCTTTTCTCCGGCGGCAAAATAAAATTGGCACCTCTGCCAACGATGACCGCCCGACCGTGTTCTGCAATCGTATTGATCACTTTCAAAAGGTGGTCCATGTAAATACCGGGATACAGATATTGGTCTTTATACAGGGAGGCAATGAAATCCTCGATTCCGGATAACCGTTCCTTTTCCAGTGAATCGATAACGCTGGCCCGTATCTTGGCGCTTTTGGCGATACCCTGAATGATATCCCGGTGAAAGTAATCGAAACCCAACCGTTTGGCCACCTCCTGGGCGACCAGGCTGCCGCCGCTCCCCGGTTGCATGCTAAGGGTAATCACCTGGATGCGGAGCTGCGCTTTGCGGTCCGGTTCGTCGGGGGGGATTTCCCATTTTCTAATCTGATGTTTTACAAATTGATAGATGGATTCGTCTTTTTTGGCCATAATATTTTCCTCGTTAAAGAAAAAGCTCGGTCATGTCCGCGGAACCGAGCTATGGATGTCAGCATTTTTCAGTTTATTTGTCGACGGTCATTTCCATGTAGCGCTCGATCAGTTTCTGTTCATCGGCTGCGGTGATCTCATCGGGCAATCTTTTTTCCGCAAGCGCAACCGCGGCATCGATCAGCTCGGATCGAATCAAATTTTTGGCTTCAACGATCTGATTCTCGATTCTGCGCTGAGTTGCCTGCAACAGCATCTGGCTTTCCTGGCGAGCGTCTTCAATGATTTGTTGTTTTTTCTTTTCGCCGTCTTCAATGATTCTCTGCTTTATTTTTTTAAAGCGAGCAATACTGTCATTCAACTGTTCAGTTACTTCTTGGACCTTTTCATCAACGGCTTGTTTTTGCTGCTCAAATTTCTTAATCTGATAATCGATTTCCTCGCGGCGGTTTTCCAAAAAATCTTTTATGGGCTTGCGACCGAACTTAATTAAGAAAAAAGCAATAATGGCAAAATTAAGCCAACGCATCACCAGATCGAAAACAGAGCGCCAGTTTTGGGTTGTTTCGGCAGCCAGGGCATCAGGGCAGGAGACCGCCAGCACCGCTATAACGGAAATCAAGTATCCGCCGCAAATGACGATTTGTCGAATAAGCCTCATGATGTCTGACTCCGGAACAGAACCTTTGCCATGATCTCGTCTGCGAGGCCCTCGGCTTCTTTATGAACCTGCTTGCGTGCCGCCGCGATCTGTTCATCGACGACTTTTTTGGCGTCTGCTTTTGAAGTGTCAATTTCCTTGCGGGTGGAAGCGATGATATCAGCAGCCTGCTTCATGCCGGAAGCCTCAAGCTGCTGCTTTTGCTTAAAGGCTTCATTTCTGACGTTTGTCTCTTGTTCCTGAATCTGAACTGTCAGCTTTTCATACTCACTTTGCGCGTTGACAATATCCTGCTGGATTTTGCTGATGTGAGACTTTCTCTCATTCATAACGGAGCGCAACGGACGAAACATGATCCGATTGATGATAAACAGAAAAATCAAAAAAGAGATCACCTGAACGATCAAGGTCTCGTTGATACTGATGAGCGCAACATTGCTGATAATCTGCATCGTTTGCTTTCAACCCTGGTGACGGCTATTCGGTCAGAATAAGCTTTGACCGTATTTGTTGATACCGTAATCCTTTGCGCTTAAACTACGAATAAAAGCAAGAGGGCGATAACCAATGAATAGATACCGGTTGATTCGGAAACGGCCTGCCCGACGAGCATGGTCCGTGTCAACAAGCCGGCTTCTTTCGGGTTTTTACCAATGGCTTCACAGGCTTTGGCCGCGACCATGCCTTCTCCCACACCCGGTCCGATGGCACCCAGACCCATTGACAATCCGGCTCCGATAAATGCCGCTGCTTTTATAATTTCTGCTCCTTCGATCGCCATTTTTGCCTCCTTGAGTGAAATATTTTGCTATTTTCTATTGGATTCGATTTTAAGCTAATTTATTAGACAGGATTAACAGGATTTTTTATTTCTTTCTCAGTTTCCAGGCTTTCATCCGGAAAGCCTGGAAGATATCCGGTTAATCCTGTAAATCCTGTCAAAAAACAAAAATAAAATGGAAACCATACAACTTAAACCACAAAAATGAGTACCAGACTAACAACCATTGCATAGATCGCCGTTGATTGTGAAACCGCCTGTCCGACCAGCATAATGCGCATCAAATCATTGGCATGTTCCACATTGCGGGCTACCCATCTGACGGCGCCCTCGGCGGCCATACCATTGCCGATCCCGGGGCCGATGCCGCCAAATCCCGTGCAGAGCCCGGCACCTAATAAAGCCATGGGGGTTGCCAGCATGCTGGATTCGGGAAACGATTTAAACATTAAAATAAAACTGACCAATAACCCAAAAATCGACGGCGTCTGGGATACCGCCTGTCCGACGAGCATAATCGTGGTGACGCTGGTGACCGCTTGCGGTGTCCGGGCAATGCCTTCGCAGCTAGCGCCGGCGGCCAATCCGCCGCCGTAGCCCGAGCCGATAGCGGCCAGGCCCATGCTTAAACCGGCACCGACAAATGCGGCCCAGGTCGGTGTTAACGGTACATTGCCAAAATCAATAAAAATCAACATCAATGCCACCACCATGGAGAAGATTGCCGGTGTCTGGCAGACCGCCGAGCCGATCAGCATGTTGGTCGTCAGTTGTGAGCCGGCTTGAGGTTGCCGCGAAATTCCAAAACACGCCTCGCCACCTGGATAACCGGAGCCGACGCCTGCGCCGATTGCCCCAAAGCCCATGCACAGTCCGGCTCCCAGAAATGCGGCCGCCTTCAACAGGCTGGGGCTGGCGACGTCCATAAACAGCAGCAAAATAGCGATGACCAGCGCAAAGATCGAGGCCGACTCGGCGATGGCCTGACCCACCAGCATGCTTTTAAAAATATCACCGGATATTTTGGGATTGCGTGCAACGGCCAGATTGGCTCTGGCGGCCGTATAGCCCTCTCCAATGGCGGCGCCAACCGCGCCCAGGCCCATGGCAATGCCGCCTCCGAAAAAGGCTGCTATTTTGATAATGGTTTCGACGTCGAATTCCATCTGTTACTTTACCTGAACCGAAATGTAGACGACCGTCAGCATGGTAAAAACAAACGCCTGGATGGTGCCGACAAAAAGGCCGAAAAAAGCGTATAAAAAGGGCGGCAGGACAATGCTGTATGTCAGATAAGAAACAACCAGGATGATAATCGATCCGCCCATAATATTGCCGAACAAACGAAAGGAAATGGAGACGATCTTGGCCAGCTCGCCGATGAGATTCAAAGGCATCATAAAAAAAATCGGCTGGAAATACTCCTTGACGTAAGCCTTGAAGCCTTTGGATTTAATGCCGGCGTAATGGGCAATGAAAAACCCCATAATTCCCAGCCCCAGGGTGGTATTCAAATCTTTGGTCGGCTCTTCGAGGTGGGGGATGATCCCCAGCCAATTGGAGAGCAATAAAAACATAAACAGGGCGCAGATCAGCGGCGCATATGTTTTGGCCAGTTCCTTGCCGAGCGCATCTTCGGTAAGTTCGTACAGCAGGGATACAAGGAGTTCGCCCAGCGCCTGAATGGGTCGGGGCAGTATTTTTTTCTTACGGCCTGCAAACAGACCGAGGATGATCAACAGCGCGAAGACAATCCACGTCATGACCACAACTTCCAGATTGATGGTAATGTTGTGGCCAAAAATTGGAATGATGAGTTGATGTAATTTGCCGAGTTCACCCATAAAAAAATCGCTTAGATTTGTTTGCCTCCGGCGAAAGGAATCAGGGTTCGCAGATGATCGGCCAAAATAACCAGCTGGATCATAAAAATACCCACAACTGTGGCAGTGAGATTAAACTGCTCAAATTTTACGGCTGCGATCAGCGGAATTGCCAACAGGATATATCTGAAAATGAGGGAGCCGAAGGATATTGAAATTGCCTGTTTTTTAGATCGCCCGAACTTCAACCCGATGGATTTGGCCATTAATATAAAATTGAGTACGCTGAAAATAGCGCCGAGAACCAATCCTTTACCCACCGGCCTATGACCGGATAATATGAAAACAAACCCGATGATGATAGCCAGTGCAAGTGTTCGTCGCGTCATTTTTTTTTGTGTCTGATGAACGGCTTCCATTATTTTATATTTGAGTTGTTTTTGTTCTGTGGCTGATGGTCAAGTGTTTTTAAAATCTGGCGGTAGACGGTGACGGCACCGCCGATCACACCCAGGATTGTAAAGATGGCGACGAATATACCTTTCGTCCCCAACCATTTGTCAAGATACAATCCGATAAAAAAGCAAAAAACAATGCAACCGGCCATCGTCAGGCCGATTTGCATGACGACTGCTAGATTTTCGGCCCAGGCACGGTTTTTTTTGTAATTAAAAACCATAATTAATTTGGTCGCTTTTAAAACGTTTTCGATTAACATAGCAACAAAATCTTTGCAAGCAGTTTCCCACCGTCCGGATGACACAAAACCAAACTTGACAGCTACCGGTGGGTTCCTATAATCAATATGGTATTCGTAAAGTATCAGATTCATTTTTAAATGCGTCCGCAGAAAGGAATTTGAATATGGCGGTCATCACCATCAGTAAAGAATTCGGGTGCGATGCGGGACAAGTCGCAGAAGTTGCTGCCCGAAAATTAGGTTACGAACATATCGGCAAAAAGCTAACCGCCGAGATCGCCAAGGAGTTGAACCTGTCGGAAGCCGAAGTCGAGACCTTCAAACAGAGCTCCCAATCGCGAATTATTCGTTTGATGGATCGCTACACCTGTACGCTGGTTCAAAAAGTTGTCAATCGTGAGCATGGCTGCCTGGATGATTCAAATTATTTTGAAAGTACCAAGAAACTGGTCGAGAAACTATACGCTGCCGACAACGTTATTATTTTAGGATGGGGCGGACAATGCATTCTGCGCGGCAAACCCAACACCCTGCACGTCCGCCTGATTAAAGCGGATGATCTGAAAATAGAGAAAGTCATGCAGGATTATGACGTAAACCGCCTGGCCGCCAAAAAATTGATAGAAAGGGAAGAAAAAGATTCGGGCACCTACGTCAAACATTATTTTAGTCAGGATTGGAACGATGCGCGCCTGTATGATCTGATCATCGACATGGGCAAGCAATCCGTGGAACAGGCGGCCGATACGATCTGCAAAAACATTGAGCGCTGAATTTGATTTTCCCGAGAATTCTTGCTGATCATTAAACGTCCCGTTTTGATGTGCATTGTTTAAATTTCGGGCCTTTTAAAAAGGCACGTCGGTTTGCACCTGTAATTCTCCGGAAGCGTGCCTTGCCAATGGCTGTGAGCGTGTAAATTATTAAGGAGGGCATTGAATATGGGAAAGATTTTAAAAACGGCGGCCGTTCTAATAGGTGTGCTGTTATTTCACACCGGTTTTGCGAGCGCTAATTCTCAACCGCCGGCCGTGGGCGGCGTTTTACCCGATTTTTCACTTGCGGTTCCCCAAAATGACGAATACCGGAATTATCTGGGAGTCGCCGGCAAGGAGTTCTTTACCATACCGGAAATAAAGGCGGATGTTGTCATTATTGAGATATTCAGTATGTACTGACCTTTCTGCCAGAGGGAGGCTCCTTCTATCAATGAGATGTATCGTAAAATCGAAAGTGATGAGCGCCTGAAAGGCAAAGTCAAACTGATGGGGATTGGTGCCGGCAATTCGGCATTCGAGATCGGCTATTTTAAAAAGACCTACGGTATCCCGTTTCCGCTTTTTCCGGATGGCAATTTTGAAATCCACAAAAAGATCGGTGAAGTGCGAACCCCCTATTTTATTTGTATCCGCATAAACAAGGACGGCAGCCATCGGGTTTTTTATTCCCAGGTGGGCGGCGGCAAAGATGCCGATCAGCTTTTGAAAAAACTGCTCAACAAATCGGGACTTTTATGAGGAGGTGATACCCTTGAATAAAATTTTAGCAATTCCGATCGTCGGGGTACTGATCATGCTGGTTGCCATTACATCTGCACACAGTGCTTCTGATGCATTTAAAGGAAATATCTACGATCCAGGCCAATTAAAGCCAACTGACAGCACTCTAAAAGTGAAAGTCGGTGACCTGGCGCCGGATTTCACCTTGCCATCTGTTTCGGGGGAAACGATAACCCTGAGTCAGTACCGGGGTAAAAAAAATGTGGTCCTGTCTTTTGTGCCCGCAGCCTGGACACCGGTATGTTCGGATCAGTGGCCGGGATATAACATTGTAAAGAATATGTTTGACGAAAACGATGCGGTTCTACTCGGCATTACGGTGGACAACATCCCCACGCTTTATGCCTGGACGAAGCAAATGGGCCACCTGTGGTTTCCCGTTCTGAGTGACTTCTGGCCGCACGGGGCAGTGGCCCAAAAATATGGTGTGCTGCGGTCCAGTGGTGTCACCGAGCGGGCATTGATTTTTATCGATAAAAAGGGGATCATTCAGGACATCCAGGTCTCAGACATCAATGTCCGACCGGACCTGGCGCAATGCGCGACGACCTTAGAAAATATGAACAAATAAAAAAGCTATCTTAAAAACGCATCTTACACCCGATTGCTGCGTTAAAAACCGATTCAAAATGCTCGAATACTAGCGTGTATGCTCCGCTTTTTAATCGATTTTCGCCTTGCCCTTGGGCGTAATCTGTGGCTTTTAAGATAGCTTTTAAACATATGCTTTTGTTTAATCATAATGCAATATTCTTCAGTTGTAATGGTTTCATAACTATAGAGGTTGTTTACGGGAAAGCGCCATGAATCGGATTGTGTTGAGGCAGATATACGTCAGTACCCTGCTCGTCATTGCGCTATTGACTATCCATGCCAATGCGAAAGCCGGCGTTACCGTTCAAAAAATTTCAGAGTCGGCACTCGATGAACTGATTCAATCCGGCAACGATAAATTGGTGATCACCTTCATGGCGGCCTGGTGTGGACCCTGTATCGATGAATTGCCGGCGTTAAACAAGTTGTTCAAAAAGTATGAGCCGAAGGGATTAAATCTTATCGGGGTCAGTATCGATTTGGAAGGACCCCGGGCGATGCAACCGATCGTTAACAGACTGAAGGTTGAATTCCCGGTTTACTGGTATGGCGAATCTGCCGTTCAAAAATTTTCGATATATGCCATTCCGATGATTTTTTTTGTGAAGAACGGTCAGATTATCGAAAGGTTGCCGGGCAGGCGTCACGAGAGGAATCTGGAAAAAATGTTTCTGAAATTTTTAGATTTGTAGATCTACGAGTTTTTTAGTTACGCGTTCCGGGTTTTTAGTTTTGCGTCAAGTTTGCTTGCAATTCATCAATCTGTTTCCCAGTTTTCCAACACACAACCCGTAACACGTATCTTGCAATATTCCCATCCTGAACCGGGTGCCAACTTTTCATGATGTTGTATTTTGTCCCGATTGTGCGCGCTTGATCGCTCCCAACACTTGCTCGATCGTATAAAAATCGCTTTTAAATACCAGCCGGCCGCCAGATGAGAATACCACCAATAACGGTACAGTCAGGCTGCCGACTTCCTTTAGTTTGGCTGTGCCGTCCGGGTTGTTGCCGGTTATGTCGACTTTCATCGGTACCACATCCGTCTGCGCCAGAGCAGCGATGATGCGGCGATCATGTAATACACCTTCCTCCAAGGCCTTGCAGTTTAAACACCATTCGGCGGTAAAATCCATCACAACGACTTTTTTTTGGGCGATGGCCGCTTCAAAGCGTTCAGGGGTATAATGGATCCATTCGATCGGGCCCTGGTCTGCCAATCGCACCGCGCCCCCGAGCGGCAAGGCAATCAAAATGAGGCCCAGGCCGACAAAAATGGTTTTGGTTATTTTGCCGGAGGCCAGCTGCAGCGTTCGCAAAGCCAGCCATGCGCCACCGGCACACACCAGAGCCATTACCGGCCACCAGAACATTTTACTCGGCGGATTGGGTGGGGAACTAAACAGGGCGCTGATGCCGACACCCACAAAATAGGCGGCTGCTGCCAGCATAAACAGGCCCATGACCTGCTTGATGAGCTCGCTGGCCGGCCCGGCTGTGGGCATGCGGTTGACCAGCCTGGGAAAGGCCGATAGCAGCAAATACGGTAGGGCCATCCCGCCGCCGATGGCGGCAAATGTTGACAGGGTGGTCAAAGGCGTTTGCGTGGCGGCCCAGGCCGCTGCGGCTCCCATAAAAGGTGCTGTGCAGGGTGTTGATAAAACTGCGGCCAGAATGCCCAGAGCGAGTGATCCATGCAGACTATCCTGCTGGGGATTGATCATATAGATGAATTGAGGCAGACGAAGCGAAAAGAAGCCGAACATTCCCAATGCCATGATTGCGATGATAGTACCCACCAGGATGGTAAACAGCGGATATTGAAACAATTGATTGGTAGCGGTAAAGTCACTGACCAGGGCAATCAGGATTCCCAGGACAGCCCAAAATGCCAGCACGCCCAGTGACATCATCAGGCCAAGAAAAAAACATCGCCGGCGGTCCTCTGCAGCATGGGACAAACTGATAATTTTAATCGGTATCAACGGCAGGACACATGGTGTTAAATTCAGCAATATACCGCCGAAAGCTGCTACCAAGAGAAACATGATTCGTCCGAACCCCGATTTTGGATTGATCGCAAATTCC
>JASFNW010000138.1:0-14269 GCA_050116835.1 Desulfobacterales bacterium | reverse complement strand
TTGTCATGCGGGAAATACCGAAGGACAAAATTTCCGGACTGATTCTCAAAGAGGGCAAGCTCGGCGCCATCAACGGTGCGCTGGTCGGCGTCGTTACGGCGCTGGTCGCCTGGCTGTGGAACGGAAACCCGTATCTGGGCGTGGTTATCGGCCTGGGCATGCTGTTTAACTTGATATTTGCCGGTCTGTCCGGGGCCTCGATTCCGCTGCTGATGAAGCGCATCGGTCTGGACCCGGCCCAGAGCTCGAGCATTATTTTGACCACGGTGACCGATGTGATGGGATTTGTTGCCTTTTTAGGGTTCGCCGTCTTGTTTCAATCTTTTTTGGTCTGATCACTTTGATGGGCTTGCCGATCTTGAATGCGACGGCCGCCATTACGTCGATGCGTCTTTGCGGCTTGGCCGGATGGAGGGGCCATGGACAATAGCACAAACAACCGCCGAATACCAAATGCGAAGGATGCAAGCGCGCGCAACGACGATGACCTGAGCGGACGTCTACTATAAAAGATGCAACTTTCAACGCACACAGCTCTGATCAAACAGGTAACCGGCTGGCAGGCCATCGTCGATATTTTTCTGATTGCCGTCGGTCTCTTCTTTCTGTACCGCACACTTCTGCGTC
The DNA here is from genome assembly GCA_050116835.1 of Desulfobacterales bacterium. GTDB lineage: Bacteria > Desulfobacterota > Desulfobacteria > Desulfobacterales > JAHEIW01 > JAHEIW01. The sequence continues at coordinate 13,642 of JASFNW010000138.1, read as the reverse complement.
TGGGCACCTGGCGGATCGCAGCCGGCGTTGTGGTGGGCATGTTATTCGTATTGGTTGCGAACTTTTTGGATCTCAGGGGGCTGGAATGGATTTTCGGCAACCTCAGTCATGTGGCCGTCATCGCCCTTATTGTGATCTTTCAACCGGAGCTCAGAAAAATATTCGAACGCGCCGCGTCGGTCAGACGCTCGAAGATTCGCGACGCCGGGGCTGAGCTATCGCAGGTCATCGTCGATTGCCTGGAGAAACTCGCCGAGCAGCGGCGGGGTGCGATTGTGGTCTTTCCCGGCAAGGAGCCCATCCAGGAATGGCTATCGGGCGGCTATATGCTCGATGCCAAACCCAGCATGCCGCTGATCATGAGCATTTTTGATCCGAACTCGCCAGGCCACGATGGTGCTTTAATCGTCGAAAACGGTAAGTTGACGCGCTTTGGCGTGCGGCTGCCCGTCTCGCAGAGCGACAGACTGTCGGAAGAATACGGAACGCGGCATCATGCGGCCATGGGTTTGGCCGAAAAATCCGATGCGCTTGCGCTTGTCGTCTCCGAAGAAAGGGGAATAATTTCGCTGTTCACGAAAAGTAACTTCCAGCGGGCGGAAGACCCTGAAAAGCTTCTAAAGACCATTAATGCCCACTGGAAGCGCACGGCATCGTATCCGTTGGGGCTGCCCGAAAAAAAAACACGCCGCCGGGTTTTTTCGCAGATGTTTGCCAGCCTCTCGCTGGCCGTGTTTTTTTGGTTTACACTCATCATCTCACAGGGCGAAATTCTGGAAAAGATCATCACGGTCCCGGTGGGGTATACGGCTTCGCCACCGAATCTCATTCTGGTCGGAGACAAGCAACAGGAAGTCAGGCTACACCTGGTCGGCTCCAAATCAGATCTGGATTCGATTAATCCGTCCCAGTTAAGCGTCAAATTGGATCTGTCCAAAACCGTGGCGGGCAAACAGACATTTTTGATAACTGCTGAAAACATTCAATTGCCCAAAGACATCAAACTGCTGGATGTCATCCCGTCCAGCATCGAGCTTCACATGGCGGAAATCGAGGAACGGGAGGTAGCGATCAAACCGCAGCTGGTTGGAAAACTTCCGGGCGGGATGAAGATCACAGCTATTAAAACGATCCCCGAAAAGATAAAAGTGCTTTCCCCGGTAGCCGAAGGCAGGAACAAATTAATTGAAGTCATCACCACCCCGATTTACCTGGAAAGCATTTACAACGACACCAAAATATATTGCAAAATTATTGCGCCGCCGACGGTCCAGCCCGTCGAAAAGCGCTGGCCGGACGTCGAGGTGGTGATTAAAACGGGATACTGACAGTGGTTTGACCCAATGTCGCTGAATCGAAGCCGGGGGGCATATGGGCCCGCCTGGAATCCTCAACCTTATTTAAAAATGCAGGGCCGTGATTTCAAAGCCCTTCAGGCGATTTTGAACGGTTGGCCCGCTACGGAGAGTAACAGGGGGAGTCATGGAAAAGCGCCAAAAATTTTCTATCTGGTACGTGCTTCTGGGGATCTGGCTTGTCTTGATCCTTCAAAACTACATCACCGCGATGTTTGCGATCAAAACTATCCCCTACAGCGAATTTTTAAAATTGTTGAAGGAAAATAAAGTTATCGAAGTCGCCATCACCGCCAACCAGATTGAAGGCAAGATCAAAAATGGTGAAAGCGGAGAAGAGCAGAGGTTTAGAACAGTAAGAGTCGACGCGGACACCTCCAAACTTCTGGAACAATACAATGTTGATTTTAAGGGAGAAATAGAGTCGCATTTTCTCCCGACGCTGCTGTCATGGATTGTACCGGTGCTTTTATTTGTCGGCATCTGGTATTTTTTGATCAAGCGTATGGCCGGCCAGCAACCAGGATTCATGAGTCTGGGAAAAAACAAGGCCAAAATTTACATGCAGGAAGACATCGATGTGCGCTTTGAAGATGTGGCCGGTGTGGATGAATCCAAGCGGGAGTTGGTAGAGGTGGTTGAGTTCTTGTCGGAGCCGGGCAAATTCACCGAGATCGGCGGAAAAATTCCCAGAGGCATTTTGCTGGTGGGTCCCCCGGGAACCGGAAAAACCATGCTGGCCAAGGCGGTCGCCGGTGAGAGCGGAGTGCCTTTTTTCAGCATGAGCGGATCGGAATTTGTGGAGATGTTTGTCGGCATGGGCGCGGCCCGCGTCAGAGACCTGTTCGACCAGGCGAAGCAAAAAGCGCCTTGTATCATTTTTATCGATGAGCTCGATGCGCTCGGCAAGGCGCGGGGTTTCGGCACGGTAGGCGGCCATGATGAACGCGAGCAGACGCTTAACCAGCTGCTGGTGGAAATGGATGGCTTTGATCCCAACGTGGGGGTGATCCTTCTGGCGGCCACCAACCGGCCCGAAATACTGGATCCGGCGCTTCTGCGGCCGGGCCGCTTTGACCGCAACATTCTGGTCGATCGGCCGGACAAAAAGGGGCGCGAAGAGATTTTAAAGGTTCACATCAAAAACATCAAAGTGTCCAAAGATGTCGATCTGTCCGTTCTGGCCGGCATGACTTCGGGGATGGTCGGCGCCGATCTGGCCAACCTGGTCAACGAGGCGGCCCTGCTGGCGGTGCGCCGCAAAAAGAAAAAGGCCGGCATGGCCGAATTCGAAGAAGCGGTCGAACGGGTGGTCGCCGGGCTGGAAAAAAAGAACCGATTGATCAACCCCCGCGAAAGAGAAATCGTGGCCTATCACGAAATGGGTCACGCCATTGTGGCCCTGTCGTTACCGGGAACCGATCCGGTCCAGAAAATATCGATTATCCCCCGCGGCATCGCCGCGCTGGGCTATACCCTGCAGACCCCGACCGAAGATCGCTTTTTGATGAGCAAAACCGAACTGCTCAACAAAATTGCCACCCTGCTGGGCGGCCGGGCGGCCGAAGAAATCGTATTTGAAGACATTTCCACCGGGGCCCACAACGATCTGGCCCGGGCCACCGACATTGCCCGCAGCATGGTCAAAGAGTACGGTATGAGCGCAAAGGTCGGTCAGGTCTATTTTGCCAGGGAGAAAAGAAATCAGTTTCTGAATGTTCCCATGGAAGGTGCGACCGAATACAGCGAGGCCACCGCTGAGCTGATCGACAACGAGGTGCGGCAGATCATCAACGATCAATATGGCAAAACCCGGCAAATTCTCGCAGAAAAAAAGGACATTCTCGACAGAGGCGCACAAATGCTGCTTGAAAAAGAAAAAATTGAAGGTGAAGAGATCAAGTCCCTTTTAGAACAACAGATCAGCTGACATCAAGCCATCAGAGGGGGTGCGCTTTTATTTTTTTAAACAGGTAAATAAAATGGTAAAAAACATTGAAAAAATAGTTGTGGTACCCGTTGACGGCTCCGAGAATGCCCTGAAGTCTCTGGATTATATTAACCGGATTTTCGGGCCCAAACACAATTTAAGAATATCGCTGGTATACATTTTGCCGAAGCTGCCGCCTATTCTTGTAGAGGAAAGCTCAAAAAGCAGGCAAACCCTGAATCTGGTGCAGGACATCGAGAAGAAAAACAGCCAAATGGCCGAGCGTATATTGGCAGACGCAAAAGACCGATTGATCAATGTCGGATTTACCAAGAAAACAGTTGAAGTGGTTTTTCGCAATATAAACATCGGCGTTGCCCGTGATATTTGCAGTTGGGCCGAAAAAAACAAAAAGGCACATGCCATCTTCATTTCGTCACGCGGGCGGAGTCGCCTGGAAGCCTTTTTTACAGGTGAGATTGCCAATAAGGTGCTGGAATATGTAAAAGTGTGCCCGGTCTGGCTGGTCAAGGGCAAGGTAAAACATAACAATGTGCTGTTGGCTGTTGAAAATTCGGAAAATGCCATGCGGGCCGTTGATCATGCAGCCTTTCTCCTTTCAGACACCGACGTAAACGTCACCGTATTTCATTCGAAACGGGATTTAAGACGTTTTGTCCCCAAAGAAGTGCTGGAAGAATTCCCGGGAGTTCAGAAATTCTGGCAAAAAAAAGCCGGGGATGTGGCCGCTCCTTACATGAAAAAAGCCAGTGAAAAGCTCATTCAGGCAGGAATTGCCGAAAACCGCATATCGGTCAAAATGGTGGACGGCAGTCGCAGTGCGGCAAGGGATATTTTAGACGAAGCTGAAGAAAATGCGATCGGTACGGTCATACTCGGGAAAAAAGGATATTCCAATGTCGAGGATTATGCCATGGGCAGCATCACCAAAAATGTCCTGAATAGAGCAGCGGACATGGCCGTTTGTATCGTTCCATAAAATGAGCAGACTTGCATCATGTTGACCCAGCTGCTGTTTGTTATCGATGCGTACTTTCCATATCTGTACCGAACTCCTTAAAATTGTTTAGGATTTCCTGAAAAAAAGGTGCAGGGAAAGCACTCAGGCAGAATTTCAACAATACAACGGCGTTTCAACGTGTGGGATTAAACGGGTCTAGTGAAAATTGCCGTTGCCCGAGTTTTCACTCATACACTGCCAGAAGTATGGCCAATTCTGTTCATCAGTGCAATCACCGATGAAACCGCCGAAACGACCCAGTTCGTAATCCTTTTCTATGATATAACCGTGGGTAGATTCAATCGGTTTGTTAAGATCTGAAGAATTCGACGCCGCTTGTGGCGCTGTCTGATGAGTACGGCTCGCAACGCTTCGCGCATCATCGGAGGGCAGGGAGCCGGCGCACCCCAATACGATTGTCACTATTGTAAGTATCAACTGCGCTCTCATAAGTGCCTCCTGAAAATTGCTAAGCCAACAATTGATATACTAAGTCCAAATCCGATAAAGACAAATTTAGGGGTATCAACTTGCCGCTTTTAATGGCGGTATTATTCTAATGTTAAAGCTTATTCAACAATACACTGCATGGGCTTTTGGAAAAATGGCGCTAAACAAAATAGTGAATTTGAAGCTTTCTGACCGGGACCTGGATTTTCTCATCGAGGCCGCAGTGTCAGAGGTTGCCGATAAGGCCAATTTGAAACAAGTTCTGCGGGAAGACGAGGATTTTCGGAATTCATTTGTCAGCGACGAAAAGGTTTTTAACAGATTGATGGCGGACGACGAAATTTTTTTGAAAATTTCACCAGCGCTTTTCTTCGAGATCCTTTTGAGAAAGGCGATGAGCACCCTTTCAAAGGCCAGTTATACCCTCGAAAGGACCCGCAACATGAGTATCCCGGTTTTTGATGCCCGGGATCTTGCAGAACTGTTAAATGACCCATCCATTATCGCCTACCTGGCCAATATGCTGTCGACATTTACCCGGATTGAAAGCTATACGATCTCCTTTCGAGTCCGTAAAGGATTCTGGCGGAAAATACGATTCAATGATATGGACATCGCCAGTTTGATTCAGTTTAGCGAAGCGATCGAAGATGAATATCGCCTGGCCTTATATAAGCGTATCGCCGATGTCTGCCTGTTTATTCTGGGGATTTTTCCGGACTATGCCGAACGCAGTTATCGCTATCCGCTTTCCGGTGAAATCAGACCGCCGATCGGTGACAGGGCCAAGATCAGTCCGCACGAGTACGAACAAAAAGGGCAGCAGTTTTATAAATTGGCTGCCGAGCACCAGGCCGCGGTTGAATTAGATTTATCAGAAATCTTCTGGGCTTTGCACGAAAATTTTCAGAAAGTCAAAAAGCCCTTGAATTTCATTGCGGATTATTATCTGACAACCAGGCGAAACAGCTTATTCGCCTAGTAGTGGTGTTTAGTTTTCGGCAATTCTCTCTGAAACAAGCTCAACACAAAGTACGAAACAACCAAACACAAAAAAGATTTGATGAACGAAACAGTTTTTAGAGGAGGAAACGATATGATCAAAGTCAAAACATTTGCAAGTCCCCTGAAGATTTTTCATGCCCGCAAGGAACTCGAAGATCTTGATGCCATGGTCAACAAATTCATTGAAGAAAAGGGAGCGCAGAAAATCATATCCGTCAGTGATGCGTCAACAACCGACGACACCGGTGCCACCATCGGCCTCATTCGCGTCCTGGCTTACGAATAAGTTGCTCTACCTGGCCGGGTTCAACTCGGGTTGAGGTGATCTTTGCCGGCCGAATGTTTTTCGAAATTCTTCGCGCAAATTATCATGCCAGCGTTCAAACAGCGGCTTAATGGCCTCGTAAAAGGGGCTATGCTTTGATGCGGTGACCTCTTCGGCGACCAGCACTGTAAAGCTGGCATGCTGGTCTTCCGAATCTCCGCCCTTCAGCCTCTCCAGCTGGACAACCATATTGCTTTCTACGCGCGTGCCGGTTTTAGGAACGGCGACCGACCCGTTGCTGTTTGAAAAACTGCTATGGCTGCTCCAGCAGACGTAGCCTTTTTTGTATACACCCATCACATAATTTTTGTCCGGGTGCTGGGGGAATTTGAATTTGCCTTCAGCATCAGAAAGGCCCTGATTGGCCTCAACTGCCCGGGTTTTGGCAGAATCGTTGCTATCGTTATTTTTGTACCAGCGAATGGCCACGGCCGCGCCCTCTACCGGATACTGTGTCTCAGCATCCACGACCCGGACGTTGATGATGCATTTTGGCGTGCAGGCTGCCAAGAAAAGACCCAAAAAGGCAAATGTCAACAACGGTGTAACTCTAATCGATTTGGCTCGCATTTTCCCCCCAAAGCCTTCGAGACGGAGCGTCGGTCCGGTACCTGCCTCAATATGAATTGAGCGTCTTAGAAAGAGATGCACGCGCACCCGAGAAGTCCCCTGCTTTCTTATCGGCACCGTGCCGCAAAAGTTTAGCGGTTTCATTTTTCTTTCATTGCCGGTCTTTTTTTTTGCAGTGTTACAATATGTTACAAACTGTTACATCACAGAAAAGCATTCTGTCATTATCCGAATTATATTTTTGCCATCGATAATCTCTTTGTCTTTTTAAACTGATGCGAATTGTTTTACAGCAAAGGAGGAATGATGGTAAAAAAAGGTTTAACAATTTCATTGATCTGTGTATTTATTTTAGCTGCTCTGGTGTTTAATGGATGCCGCTCGCATTCCGCGAATCATAAAGCGGAATTCATGGTCGATTACATTGCCGAGACACTCGACTTGAACGACGCCCAGCGAGCGCAGCTTGATGAGATCAAAGAAGAGTTTCTGGCAAAAGCCAAAGAAATGCATGCCCAAAAAGAAGCCATGCATGCTGAGTTCAAGGCCGAATTGCTCAAAGACGAAATCGATCAACAACACATAAAGGAGCTCATGGCGCAGAAACGGGAACAAATGTCTGAAATAATGGATCTTGCGGTGGCGCGTCTGGCCGAGTTTCACAAAACCCTGTCTGCTGAGCAAAAAGAAAAACTGGTGGCCAAGCTGGAATGGTTTCATCAAAAACATCAGCATAACTGGGAATAAAAGCCCTCTCAAAAATGCATCTAACACCCAATGGCTTTGTTCTCCAGGATAAATGAATTACACATCTATTTTTGAGAAGGCTTTAAATCATTATCAGTATGTCCGGAATTCAACCTTCAATTTGGATGAACTATGGAGCCAACTATTCTGATTATTGATGATGACGCCAAATTGAACCAACTGCTCAAAGACTTTTTAAAGGATTTTGGGTATGCGGTCATCACAGCCGCCCATCCGGCCAGGGGCCTGAAAAAACTGAAACAGGCGTCCCCCGATCTGGTGATTCTGGACATTATGCTTCCGGAAATGGACGGTTTTGAAGTTTGCCGAAAAATCCGCCAGACCAGCAACATTCCGATTATCATGCTGACCGCCAGAGGGGAGGTCACCGATAAGGTTGTCGGGCTGGAGCTCGGAGCCGATGATTACCTGGCAAAGCCCTTTGAGCCCCGTGAGCTGGTCGCTCGGATTCAGTCTGTTCTGCGTCGCAGCCAGCAGCAGGTTGACAATCAGATCCTTACCTTTGAGCGGTTGACCATCGATCTGGCTAAACACATTGCCTTGCTGGACGGCAATTCCCTTGACCTGACCACCAATGAGTTCACAGCTCTGGCTCTTCTGGCACGGTGTGCCGGCAAGGTGTTGAGTCGCGACCAGATCCTGCAGGAGTTGCGCGGCATGGACTGTGATGCTTTCAATCGCTCTGTGGACATCGCCGTTAGTCGACTGCGTCAAAAGCTGAACGACGACCCCAAATCTCCGGAGTTTATCAAGACGGTTTGGGGGAGCGGGTATGTGTTTATTGCCAATTGAATATTGGTAGAATTCTGCCAATTTAGCTCAGGTTTTTCGAGTAAACATGCCAACACATTGGTTTAAAAAAATTTTCCGCTCGGTATTCACCAAGCTTCTGGTGGTGATCATCCTAGCCGGTATCTGTATTAATCTGGTAGTGGGTGGATTTTTCATACACCTTCGCAACCAGTTCATCGGCCCATTTCATAAAAATGTCGTTCAATATCTCAATTATCTGATTGCCGATATGGGCACCCCGCCCAGCCTGGACCGCGCCCGCGAAATTGCGCGCCAGTCTTTTCTGGAAGTTCGCTTCGAAAGTCCGGATCTTCGCTGGACCACATCCGATCAGCTGCCAACAGATATTAAGGGCCGTTCTCGCAGCTGGCACCAAAATCCCGATGTTCGTTATGGAAGACACAGGGGCCGGTATATCATCCAAGTTACCACAGAAGTAGGGCGGTTTATTTTCGGACCGTCGCGCAATCTACCCAGCGACAGTGCGCGCCACCTGCTGTTTGTGATCATGCTGCTCCTTTTAACCCTGATTCTGGCAGGGGCCTTTTTTGTCATTCGCCATATTTTAAGACCGGTAAAATGGCTGAGCACCGGCGTAAAGGAGGTGAGTCGCGGAAATTTAAAACACCGCGTGCCGCTCAAAAAGTCAGACGAACTGCGGGAACTGGCAGCTGCATTTAACAACATGACCGATCGTATCCGGGATATGCTGCACACCAAAGAGCAGCTACTTTATGATGTCAGCCATGAGCTGCGAACGCCGATTACGCGCATGAAAGTGGCGCTTGAATTTATAGAGGACAGCCAGGCCAAAAATAGCCTTCAGAGTGACATTGAAGAACTGGAAAAAATGGTCAGCGAAATTCTGGAAACTGCCCGCCGGCAGCATAAATATGAAAATTTAAAAAAACAACGCATCCCTCTGGCTGCATTTATAAAGCAGACCATCGTCGCCTTTGAAAACCAGCCGCCGGGCGTTGAAATCGTTGAATTTCCTTCTGAAATAGAGGTCGAGATAGACCCCGCGCAGATCAGGACCGTATTTGAAAATGTGCTCAACAATGCGATTAAATATTCACAACCTGATAGTGCGACCATTCAAATATCCACTGAGTTCGAAGAATCCTATGCCGTCGTGCGGATTACCGATTTTGGTATAGGAATTCCGGAAGAGGACCTGGCTCACATTTTCGAGCCTTTCTACCGGGTGGATAAATCCCGCACCAAAGACAGCGGAGGCTACGGCCTTGGCTTGAGTTTATGCAAAACCATAATGGAGGCCCATGGCGGAAAAATTGAGGTGCACAGCATGTTCCAGGAGGGAACCACCGTATTATTATTTTTCCCCATAATCAAAATCTAAGGTGAGCGTTTCAAGTAAAAAATTCGGTAGTCGTTAACCATCGGCTAATGGATTCGGAGAGCGGCAATGACACAACATTCTGAGCGCAAACCGACGGGTGCCGGCAAAAGCAGCTTCGGGCTGATTGACACGGTCAAATTTTTTCAAGAGCTTGATTTAAAGGAAGGCACTATTTTTCTGGATGTCGCCTGCGGCAGGGGTGCCTATTCGCTGGCAGCCGCCGAAATTATCGGCAGCAACGGTCAGGTATATGCGGTCGACTTATGGCAAGAAGGCATCGTTATCTTAAAAGATGAAGCCGCCTCAAAAAAGATCCAAAATATAAAGTCATTTGTCAGCGATGTCGCTCTGCATATCCCAGTCGAAGATGACCGTGTGGATGTCTGCCTGATGGCAACCGTGCTGCACGACTTTGTCGGAGATAAAGTTGACCGGGCTGTGATGAAAGAAATTGCGCGCGTGATCAAGCCCAAAGGTGTTCTGGCCATTGTCGAGTTCTGCAAAAAGGATGGGCCTCCGGGCCCCCCAAAACCGGTAAGGCTATCGCCTGAAGAAGTGGATCAGATGCTATCGCCATATGGCTTCCAGCAAAAGCGGTATACCGAAATCGGGCCTGACAATTATTTGCAGATTTTTAAAATCAACCCTTAACAGCACCCAGTGTGTACCCACTGATAAACCGATCCACAAAAAAGTTATAAACGATGACCACGGGTAAAGATGCAATCAGGCACCCGGCCATCAACCCTCCCCAATTGTATACATCACCGTGCACCAGGAAGGTCGGCAATCCCACACTGACAGTGTATTTGGATGCGGTGGTAACAAACGTCAGGGTGTAGATGTACTCCTGTATCACCAGCGTGAAGCTAAATATGACCACCGTGAGAATCCCGGAAGTCGATATGGGAATGACCATTCGGACAAATGCGCCGAACCGCGAGTAGCCGTCAATCATGGCGGCCTCCTCGAGATCCGGGGGGATGGCTTTGAAAAACCCCATCAGTAGCCAGATAGAAAAAGGTACCGTGAAAGATGGAAATACAAGCACCAGCGACCACAATGAATCCTGTAGACCCACTTTTGCGACAATCCGTGACATGGGGATAAACAGGATTGTCGGGGCGACCAAATACGTAAGGAAAATGCCGATACCCAATTTTTCACCCCAGCGTCCGCCGAGCCGCACCAGGCTGTATCCGGCAGGAATGGCCAAAACCAGTGTTATGAGGACAACTAAAGTGCCCACCCAGGCGGTATTAAAGAGCCACTTTAAAAACAACGTTTCATTGAAAAGATATTGCAGATGTTCCAACGTCGGGGCAGAATTGAAGATAAACGGATTGTTGGTACGGTTGTACAGATCGGCATCTTGTTTAAAAGTGGTAATCAGCATCCATAAAAAGGGCAAGCTCGCAAAAATGGCGAAAACAACCAGACTTGCCCAACGGGTGATCTGAATACTGAACTTATCTCTGCTTTTCTTTCGTGATTTCATGTCAAGTCACCTCAGCGCGACGGGCAATTCTCAGCATAAATATGGCCACGGCGGCCAGCAGCGGGAAAAGGAATAGAGCCGTTGCTGCTCCTGTGGCCAGGTCACCGGCATCAATACCGGTATAGAAGGCCTTGCTCACCAGGACCTGAGTCGAATCATAAGGACCGCCGCGGGTCAAAACCAAAATAATAATGATATCCGTGGCAGTAAAAACGATACCAAACAACACGGCCACCATCATAATCGGCAGCATCATGGGAATTGTAATTTGAAACAGCTGGCGAAAGTATCCCGCACCGTCAACCAGGGCAGCGTCTTTAATCTCTTCCGGTATTGAGACAAGTCCGGCGAGCATGATAACCGTTGCCAGCGGCAACATGCGCCAAACATGAACGGCAATTATGGACGTCATAGCCAGTTTGGGTGTGCCCAACCACATGGGCCAGAAGTCGGAGCCGAACAGCCCGCTGTGTTGCATCAACCAATTGATGGGGCTGTAAATGGAATCCAGCATCCACAGCCAGCCGATGACTCCCAGGGAGATAGGGGCTACATAAGGCATCAGAATCAGTGCGCGCACAACGAATTTCCCTTTGAAATCTTTTACCAGAAGCAATGCCAAGATCTTGGCCAGGACTAGAACAATGATCATGGAAACAGCGGTGAAAATAATCGTGTTTTTCAGCGCGATTTTAAATTCAAATTCACCGATGAGGTTTTTTATATTTTCAAGCCCCACAAAGCCGAAATCGGCGCTGCCGATGGTGATGTCACTGAAACTATATATAAATGCCAGTACCAGCGGAAAACCCACCAGAGCCAAAATGTAGACCACCGCCGGGGCAATCATCAGAAAGCCCAACACTTTTTCATTGTCAAAAAAGAACCGCGAATGCCGGTTTCGAGTTTGAAATGTGCCCTCTACCGAATTGGCCGCATTTTCCATCTGTACTCCTTATAAATGTATGGGTTCAGTTCGCAGCCCTGTTTGGCGGTCGAAAAATTTAACATTGTTACGGGGGACTGCGAAATCATAGCGCTGATTGGTTTCAATGGTATAATCGGTGAAACTGGTGGGCAGATTGGCAATCACCGCTGTGCGGCCAAAGCGCTCCTCCAGTTTGCCGTAAACCAGTCGATCCGCGCCCAGGTTCTCGATGCGGGTGACCTCAAAGAGCAAGGATACCATATCACCGCCACCTTCATGCATCTGTTGCGGCAGAAAACTTTCAGGGCGAAACCCAACAATCCGGTCCTGAAATTCTACCAGATTCATGGGAGGAGAGCCTAAAAAGCCGGCGACAAACGTATCGGCCGGATCCGAATAAACCTCATCCGGTGTGCCCAGCTGCCGCACTTTACCGGCGTTCATCACAGCAATGCGATCGCCCATTCCCATCGCCTCCACCTGGTCATGGGTGACATAAATGGTCGTAATGGATACGTCCCTCTGGAAGCGGTAAAGTTCTTCACGCGCTGAGGCTCTCAGTTTGGCATCCAGGTTGGAAAGAGGTTCATCCAGTAAAAACACGTTGGGCTCTCTGACCAGCGCACGTGCCAGCGCTACCCGCTGCCGCTCACCACCGGAAAGCTCACGCGGCTTTCGCTGCAGGAGGCGTTCGATCCCGAGCATCGAAGCGGACCAATCCACTTTTTTTCTCATATCCTCTTTCGGCATGCCCATGGCCTTTAGCGGAAAGGCGATATTTTTGTATATGGTCATATGCGGATAGAGGGCGTAACTTTGGAAGACCATGGCAATACCCCGAGCCCTGGGCGGCAAGTGGGTGACAAGCCGGCCCCCGATCAATATCTCTCCGGAAGTGGGCTTTTCCAGCCCGGCGATCATGCGCAGCAGCGTGGTTTTTCCGCATCCCGATGGACCCAGTAAAACAAGGAATTCCTCGTCACTGCTGACAATATCCACGCCATCAACTGCCTTTACTTCACCAAAGTGCTTAAACAAACTTTGTGTCTCTACCTTGGGCAACGGTTCCTCCTTTTGGTTACGGGTTAACCGATTTTCTCCATTACTCAGAATTTGGGTTTGATGCGTCGATGGAAATGTGCTTAGCCGGGGCAGTGCTGTTTTCAGGCAGCACCGCCCCGGGCCGGTTAAAATTTAACTTCTTTAATTTCTTGCATGGCAGCGTTTTTTTTGTCCGGTTAAGCTAAGCCTCTGGATTGCCATTTTTTAAAGATGGCCTGACATCTCTGATCGGCTGCTTTGACAGCATCCTCGGGGCTCTGAAATCCCGTGGCCGCCCGGGCGAACATGGTGGAAATGACCCAGGTACTGAAAATTTCGTCAATGGCTGCATTTGCATATCCCGGGTAGCCCACGTTGGTGGCCCAATCGAGAACATCTGCCAGCACTTTGTACTTATCCGGAGGCTGCGCTTTTTTGTCTTTGGCGATCAATTCTTGCAGATCCGGTACCGTTTTGGCAAAGCAGGGGAAATTGTAAAATTCACTGGCCAAAAAGGCCTGCCGGAAGTTTTTGATGTAATCGACGAGGAATTTTTTGGCACCCTCAATATTTTCAGCAAACTTCCAGATTACATA
>JASFNW010000137.1:0-14299 GCA_050116835.1 Desulfobacterales bacterium | reverse complement strand
AATTATTGTAATAAAAAATACACTTATACATGTCAAGAGAAAAATTGGTTGACCATCTGAAAAATCAATGTTGTATTAAAATTAAATATATATAGTATGTTAAGTGAAAATAATTTTTGATCATTTTAAATAAAATACTGAATTAAAAATTACATCTATAAGTCGAAAACCAAACCGGATTGAAACACAAGTGCTCATGTTCCGAAATAGGTTTCCTGAATGTATGATTCCTGCTTTAATTCTTCAGGCTTGCCTTTCATTTTCACGTGGCCGGTTTCCAGTAAATAGATTTCTTCTGCAAGGGTCAGGGTGAAATTCACGTTTTGTTCGGTAATCACAAGGGTCATGTCCCTGTTTTTTTTAAGCTCCTTTAAGATGTCGGCGATTTCAGAACACACCAGCGGGGCCAGGCCAATCGTCGGTTCGTCAACCAGCAAAAGTCTTGGATTGGTCATCAAAGCTCTGCCCAAAGACAGCATTTGCTGCTCACCGCCGCTCAACGTTTTGGCCTCTTGATTCTTGCGTTTGTCGAGGACCGGAAACAATTCGTAGACCATCCGCAGGTTTTTTTCTTTGCTATCTTTGGCACAATAGGCGCCAACCAGAAGGTTGTCCTTAACCGCCATATGAGGAAACAGGTTGCGCGCTTCCGGAGCATATCCGATACCTTTACGAATGGCTTCGGTCGGCGAAAGCTGCCTTAAATCATTTCCATCAAAAACAATTTGCCCGTCACAGTCGGTCAAGCCGATGATCGAATCCAGCAGTGTCGATTTGCCGGCACCATTCGGCCCGATGATGCCGACAACTTCTCCTTTTTCAACGGAAAGCGAAACATGGCTCAACGAGCACGCCTTGCCGTAGAAGACGCTGAGGTCCGTTACCTCGAGCAAAGCCATTATTGACCTCCAGAATCCATCGCTATTTAAAAAGTGCGGCCCTTATTTTCCGAGATAGGCTTCTTTGACTTTTTGATTGGCAATGACATCTTCAAAAGATCCGTTTGCAATCAATTGGCCAAAATTGACGACCACCACCCGATCGACGAGCGGCGCCAATGTCTTCAAATCATGACTGACGATAATATAGGTCAGCCCTTCCGTTTTTTTGCGTTTAAGCAGTTCTGATAATTCGCTGATCTCACCGACCGTCAGTCCGGCAAATACCTCATCGAGCAGTAACAGTCTGGGTTTTGTTGCCAGCGTTCGGGCCAGCTCCAGCCGGCGCAGGTTTCCCATGGATAAACCATATGGCTGCATGCGCAGATCGTTTTCAGTTAATCCAACACTGGCGCCGATTTTGGATTCATCTGTGAAACGCCGATTGGCGGTAATAGCCTGCCTCAATGCATCCGGTATGAGGCCCACCCGGATGTTTTCGGTAACGGTTAATTCGCTGAACGGCCGGGGTATCTGATAGGTACGGGATATTCCCATTTTTACGCGCTCATGTGTCTGATAGCTTGAAATTTCCCGGCCTTCAAAATGAATTTCACCTTCATCCTGGCGCAGCTCTCGCATAATGAGATTAAAAGTTGTTGTTTTGCCGGAACCATTGGGTCCGATTAAACCCAGCGATTCACCTTGCGCCACATAAAAACTCAATTCGTAAACCGCAAAGATTCCGCCGAACTTCTTTGTCAGTGAATTGACCTCAAGTAATTTGGCCGCCATATTGCTTTTTCCCCAGAATTTTTCTTTCGATAAAATTACCGACGGTTTGCACGATCTGGTAAAGGCCTTTGGGCGCATAATTATAGATAAACAAAGCAATCAGTCCGTAAAATAGGAAACGCCAGGCGCCCGGCACATAGGGGCGCAAATATTCCAGCAGAAAAGTGAGAAAATAGGCCCCCAATATCGGTCCCACGATGGTATGCTCGCCGCCGATCAGGGCGGCCACTAAAATGGTAAACAGGAAATTGACGTCAAACATTCCCCGCGGAGAAATCGATCCCAGATAATGGGTGTAGAGTGCCCCACCGATGCCGGCAACAAAAGCACTGAGCGTAAAGGCAAATAGTTTAAATTTGGAGGTATTCAGGCCGGCGCTCCTGACCGCGCCTTCATCCATGCGAATGGCGCTGAGAACCAGGCCCACATCTGACCGGGTCAACCACCACAGCCCGAAGGCGATCAAAACCATGGCCGAAAATGAAAAGTAGTAATTGAGCATTGTGCCCGTTGCCAGTAAGGGCAGGCCGGTTATGCCTCTGGTTCCGCCGGTTATCTCCGGTTTAACGACCTGCATGAGATGATAGGTGACTTCCATAAACGCCAGGGTGACCAGCGCAAAATAGGTGCCTTTGATTCTAAGGGCTGGAAAGAAAAAAAGCGTACCGGCCACCATTGTGACCAGCACGGCAATCGGTATGCTCACATACAAAGGGATTGCCAGATGATGGGTGAGCATGGCGGTGGTGTATCCGGCAATGCCAATCAAGAACGGATGGCCGAAACTGACATAGCCGGTGTATCCTGAAAGAACGTCCCAGCTCATGGCGAAAATAGCGAGAAAATTGGCAAAGATGAAAATGCGAAGGGTATGGCTGGAACTGACAAACGGAATCAACCCCATCACAACAACAAAAATTAGCCACCCGGACATCGATTTCTTCAAAACGCCCCCTTGACCTTAAGTTTCTTCTTTTCCCAGCAAGCCTTTTGGCATAATGACCAGAATGACGATGATCAACAACATCGTGAAAACGCCTCTTAATTCAGGAGCAACAACAGTGGTCGTAACGGTTTCCAGAAATCCAACAATATGAGCGGCGATCAGGCTACCGATAATACTGCCGATCCCGCCGACAATGACCACAGCGACGGCAATAATCAGAGGAAACACCCACATGGTCGGATCCAGCTGGGTATAGGAAGCAAAAAAGACACCGGCAATTGCCCCGAATGCGCCGGACAGACCCCAGGTGAGCATGTTGATTCGTTCAGCATCAATGCCGGCAACCAGAGCGCCTTTGGTGTCCATTGAAACAGCCCGAATGGCTCTGCCGAGCGCGGTTTTGTGAACAAATAGCAATAAAGCGCCTAAAATAAACCAGCTAATGATCATGGCCATAACTATGGTCCAGGTCACCGGGACCCCAAACGGTCGGATCACGCCGGGAATCATCGGCCAGATGGCCTTGGGAGCAGGCGAGAAAACAATGATGACCACCGCCTGCATGACGACAGCCAGAATGAGGGTGGAAATTTCAACCGCAATGGGATTGTCACGCAGGCGTCGGACCAACCCGAGGTAAGTCAAAAGGCCAAAGGCAACCCCTGCCAGGGCCGCACAGAAAAAACTCGGGATTTTAGGCAATTCCAGCAATTGCGCCAGGACGTAATAGACGTAACCGCCGATCATGATATAGACGCCGTAGGCCAGGTTAAGGACCCTACCGACGCTGAAGATCATCGTAAAGCCCACCGCGACGAGTGCATAAAGACCGCTGATTAAAAAACCCTGAACAATTATACTGCCCATGATAGCATCACCGTCTGCGGCTCATCCTGTTCAACGATGTGGATAATATTTGATATCCGAGAAGCTACCTCTTAAGCATCGCCGGCAGCTCCGGCCCGTTTATCTTTAAGCCGCTCTTTGCGGGTATTTCTCTAAAATAGGGAATGATGAAGCACTGAGGTTCCACCTGAACCACCGGAAAAAGTGAAGCGCTATGCACTTCACCTATTCCGGGGTTAACTTGCCGCATCCTTTTCGGATGGCGTTCGTGTCCTACTTCTTTTTTGCCCAGGGCGGTACGGCGAATTCACCGTTTGCATATTTCGGTGGGTAAACACACTTGACCGATCCGTCCGGATACCACTGAATAACAATCAGCGACGGAATTCCGTCTTCAATCGGGGGTGAGATATCAAATCGGATGTTATGCGGCCACGCCAGTTGGGTCCGCGGTTCGATCTCGCCCGGTTTCCAATACGCATAGCGCAGCCACAGCTCGCCGTCTTTGTAAATTTTAAGATCCTCGTTTTCCATCTCTTTAACCCAGGAATCCAGTGGCTTGAATCCGCCGGCGCGTTCGGCTGCATTGACGGCATTGTAGATGCCATAATAGGCATTGAATCCGTTAAAATGAGGATAGACCGGACGGGATTTATACTTGTTCTTATATGTTTCGATAAATTTTGCGGTGCGCGGATCCATCTCCATCCCCAGCGTCGGAGGCGGCATCAACGTTGACATGCCGCCACCCATCTTGCCGGTATCGGTCCAATATTCTTCACCGACAGCGGCGACATTGATACCCGTAATTGGAATCGGCACCTGCAGTTTTACATATTGTGAGGTCGGCACGACGCATTTGACCGAGGATATGAGATAGATAAAATCGGGGTTGGTTTTGATGATTTTATTGTAAATGGGGCTGAAATCAACAGTGTTGACATCATAGACGACATGATCAACCATTTCAATTCCGGCTTCCGGTAAAATGGCATCTTTGATCAGTCCAAATACACCGGCCGCATAGGCCGTGTCTTCCTGCATAATAACCGATGTTTTCCAGCCCATCTTTTTGGCGAGAATGTCCTTGCCGAAATCAACATACTGGGTTCCCAGAGCCCAGTCGTTGGGCACATTCATGAAATACATTTTGTATTTTTCATATTCATCGCGGACCTTTTCTATTGCCAGATAGGATGAGGTCCAGGTATCCAGGGTAGGGGTTCTGTATTCTGCCATGCGCGGCAGCCACCCCAGAGAAACGTCATCAATACAACCCGAGATGATAAAATCGACTTTCTCTTTTTCGTTTAGGTATTCATAGGCCTTGATGCCCTCGGTGACATCCTGACCGGTATCTGCTTTTACCAATTTTATCTGGCGACCGTCTAAAATGCCGCCTTTGGCATTCAGCTCTTCAATGGCAATCTCTGCGCCACGCAACGTGCTTTTACCGCTGTCGCTGTCAAAAGACCCGATAAATCCGATGATAACAGGGTCTTTAGCTGCTGAAGCTGCCGGGATGGTGCAGATGGCAAGAAAAAAGATGGTCAACACAAAGAAGATCAGGCTAATCCGTGATGGTTTTTTTTTCATTTTCCCCCCTTTTGAATGCTAAATGTTGAAGACCGAAGCAGAAACTGAGTCTTTGTAATCACCCCCTGTCGATTTTCTATCCGTTTGTGGTGGCAATATATTGTAATAAAAATTACACGCTTTTAGATTAATCCTAATATTTCTTTCATATAGCGTTGTCAAGAAAAAATATGATTATAATATATAAAATAATGTTCAGATATTGAACAGCATTTTATATTTATATTTTCAATAAGTTAGATCAACCATTCAGCGATATCTGTATTTCAATTTTCCTTAGGAAATGATTGGTTTGTTTCATCCTCAATTAAAATTGAGAAAATCAGACCGTGACCTTATCTTTTTTTAACGTACAGCGATTGCTCTCGATGGTTCAATACCAGTGCGCTGCATTTTGTGCTTGATTTTTAGGCAAGATAAACGAATTAATAGGGCAGTTTGAAATCTATTATCTTGTAATTTTAGTTGGGGATGTCAAAAATGTCGGAACAACGATTGGCAGTTATTGGAATCGGGGCCACCGGAACGGTTTTGGCCGCAACGCTGATGCGTCAATTGCCGGATGTATTCCTTATGGGTCGATCACCGGATCTGGGCAAAACGTTAAAGAATAGGGGTCTGCATATTTCAGGTGAAATTACCTGTAATGTCGCGGTCGAGCATTATTCCAGTCAAATCGCAGATCTCAAGAAATTCAGACCGGCTGCTATTTTTTTAACCACCAAGGCCTTCCATCTGGAACAGGTGCTGAATGACTTACGCGATGTGTTTGAGCCCGGAATGAAAATAATTGCCTGCCAAAATGGTTTAGGGCCTGAAGATCTCGTTGCGGATCGATTCGGCCGCGAATCTGCATTGCGGATGTCGTTAAATTACGGTGCATCCTTAAATAAGGCTGGAGATGTGGAAGTCACTTTTTTCAATCGACCCAATCATATGGGCGGTCTGTCACCGCAGAATGCGAACTTCGGCGCGCAACTGGCGAATACGCTCACCGATTGTGGGCTGGATACCGCATTTGTCGATGACATAAAATTATTCGTGTGGAAAAAAATGGTTATGAAATGTACCATGGCATCCATCTGTGCGGTGACGGGGCAGACGATAAAGGAGGCATTACAATATCCACCCTCCCGAGAAATCGCCGATGCCTGCTTTCAGGAAGTGCTTGCGGTTGCCAAATCAATGGGCTATGACCTTGGCGAAAACTACCTGCAACAGGCGCTCGCGTATTTGGAAAAGGTGGGGATTCACAAGGATTCGATGTGCAACGATATCGACAACAAAGCACCGACTGAAATCGATTTTTTAGGCGCCAAAGTTGTTGACTATGCGCGCGCCAACGGCTTAGCAACGCCTTTTTATGTGACCATGACCAACCTGGTTAAATCGATTGAAAGTCGTTATTTGAATCATTAAGAGGCTAACTTAAATTTTTGGCATAGCGGGGCGTTGTATGATTCGATCAATGAATATTGCCTGGTGGGTGCAACGCTGGGCGGACCTGCATCCCTACAAATGCGCCATTATTTTCAAAGACGAAAAAATCACCTATGTCGAGCTGAATGAACGCGCCAACCGGGCCAGTTGCTGGCTGCAGTCCATTGGAATTGAGAAGGGCGACCGGGTTGCCGCGATGCTAAACAATTGCCCCGAGTTTATCGAACTTTTCCTGGCCTGTGCCCGTCTGGGCGCTATTTTTGTGCCCCTCAATTTTCGGTTGGCGGCTGCGGAGCTGGAGTATCTTTTAAAGAACTGCCGCCCGCGCCTGTTCGTTTTCGGTCAGGAATTTAGCGATACGGTCGACAGGCTGGATGTTGCACACTCCAGACCCGCGGTCACGCTATCATCGGTGGGTCAAGAGCCGTCTGATTCTTCGATTATAGACTACATCCCGACCTCGGCAACTTTCGCTCATCAAAGTCCTTTTTTAACCCGTTCCCTGGGTCCGACAGATCCCGAAGAGCCCCAGGTGATCATGTATACGTCGGGTACCACCGGTCGGCCGAAAGGGGCGGTGCTCAGCCATCGCAAGACGTTTTTTAACTGCTTGAATGCCGACATTTTTTTCAAGTTGCATTTTGACGATATCATGCTTGCCATTTTGCCCCTTTTTCACTCCGGCGGCCTATTCATTCAGGCTGCGCCGACCATTTATAAGGGGGCCACCCTGGTGATCCATCCCAAGTTTGATCCGGCAGCCGTCTATCAGGATATTGAACGCTATCGTATAACTAAATTTTTAGGAATTCCAACGGTTTATAGAGCACTTATTAAAGTTGATTCGAAAGATAGAGGCGATATCTCGTCCTTAAAAGTTTGTGCTGGAGGAGGGGAGAAAACCACACCTGAGCTGTTTGAGCAGTGCCGAGAGGCCGGACTGGCATTTCGCCAGGTGATGGGGCAAACCGAAACCTCGATATTGCTGTGGGCTTCGGAAGAAGATTCATTCAGAAAACCGGGGACAGTAGGGCGGCCGGTCTTTCACGCTGAAGTCAATATAGTGGATAGATACGGCCGTGACGTGCAACCTGGGGAAGTGGGCGAGATCGTCGTGCGCGGCTCCATTATGATGAAAGAATACTGGCAGGATCCGGTCCGAACCGAAGAAACCATTCGCAACGGAATGCTGTATACCGGAGATCTGGCCCGCATGGACGAAGACGGCTATTATTTTCTGGTGGACCGTGCTCGAGATATGTACATTACCGGCGGCGAAAATGTTTATCCGGCGGAAGTTGAGCGCATCTTAAAACAGCATCCGGATGTAGGCGATATTGCCGTGGCCGGTGTGCCCGACGAACGCTGGGGCGAAGTCGGGCATGCGTTTGTGATCGCCAGAAAAGATTCCGACCTGCAAGCCGAAGACCTTTTATTCTATTGTCGCGAGCATATGGCCAAGTTTAAATGCCCCCGGAGGGTGACATTCTGCGAAGATTTTCCCCGCACTTCCCTCGGCAAGGTCCGCAAAAAAGAGCTGATTAAGAAAATGATATAATGTTGACCGATCATTTGCGATTGGTTCGTTCACTATTGAAAACCCCAAATTGAGGCAAACTGAAAAAATATGACTTTTTAGATAGTCTCCTTCGAATATTTCGATCTCGGTGTCGAAATAAAAAAGGCAGAGCCAAAACGGCTCTGCCTATCACGTGTTCGGTTGCTTTTCACAATCTCTATAAAGGATCATCTCTAAGACAGCAATTTATGAAGCTTATATTATTACTATTTTCGTGAATCTTTCCTGTAAATTTGATGTTCTTGAAAGTTGAATCATTCCCATTTATCGTCACGTCACCGGATAATATAGCCCAACCACTATCGTAACATTCATCTTTAGCCTGTCCTATCAGTCTAAAATCGTTACCATTGACTGTTAAGTAATTGCTGTATTTACGTGGCTCAAGGCAGATTTTTACCTTATTATCTGATATGAAACTGGGTAACATGTAAGTCCAATCACAATCTTCAGGATCATCATCCTCTATAACTATGATTTCAAATCCGTAAAAATCAATATGATCCTCTTCAGCAATTGGTTCCTCTGGGCGTGGGCAGCCAGATAGACCTAAAGCCCTGATTTCGTCATTATGTTTAAGCTCATCGAAGCCAATTTGTTTGCCGTATTTAATTATAGTAGCATATTTTTGGACCTCAATGATCGTTCCAAATGCCCCTTGAAGCTTGATTTTTCGAGAATAAGAATCCGTTGTCTCAATTTTGCCGTCGATCACTTCATCTTTTACTTTCACTGAATCGGCAACTGCTGGATCCAATTCATTCAGAGTAATAATCGCTTTTCTCTGTTCACAATCAACCAGATCTGCCAATGTATCTTTGTCAACTTCGCCATCATCTTCCAAAGAGACGTCAGCACCATCTGGTAGAAAGATATCGAGAGGGTCGGTTTCTCCGAATGGGATATATTTGAGATCATAGCCATTGCCGGAACTACTTTGTTCCATCTCCACGATAATCCCGTAATTTTTTCGCTCTTCTAAAAACAGAACAACAGCGAGTAAATCACCTTCTGATATTTTACCAATCGCTCGTACACCCATACCGGGTTTTATCTCATCTCTGTCAACTTCAGTTTTACATTCCTTCAAAATCCAAGTCTGGTAATCAACCACAACGTTGATCGTTTCATCAACTACGGCTTGGCCATAGGGCAATTTCATTTCAAATACCAGATCACCATTTTCTGATATAATTTGGTTAACCATACCATAAAGTTTGATTAAATCACCTATTGCGATCACGGAAGCCAGTAAACTGGCGTCTTCTAACATTTCACCCCTTACTTTTATCTTTTGTCCAACCTTCAGTGCATTCGGATCAGTGAAGCTTCCATCTTGATCAAACACAATTGTATCTTCATTTACCCTAATTCTGATTTGACATTTGGAATCGTGCGAGAGCTTTAACTTAAATTCTTTAACCACGCCAGCATCTTCTTTAATCTCAGTGATGGTTCCAGCGAGCATACGCGGGCATTTATTTTTCGCTGGCATATTTCTAAGGTTTGTTACAGTCGCTATTATGACCGGATTAAAGATGCACTTCTGTGAATTGCCAGCCTGATGCAAATTGAGCGACCTCTTCGCATGAATGTCAATTTCGAAAGACTGCTTGCCACCTGATCTAACCCTTATTTGTCCTTGTGGATTAACTTTGATAACGCTACTCGGTATTTTGATGTCAATATCGTCGCAAGGCCCACCATATGTTTCAATATAATCAACACTCAAGCGGATTTGGTTGTAGGTTTTAGCTGGTATATCTTTAACGGTCAGCAGAAAGGGTCTTTCTTGATAATCAAGTAAATCAATAGGTTCGCAGGTGTCCGATTCGAATAAAGTTACCGCGCCCGGCTCCAAGGTGGCTTTATTTATGCAAAGAATAATACTTTCATATTCTGATGTCGGATCGTCCTTGATGAAGACAGCCGCCGTCCCCATAGATGACGATTCACCATCACTGTTTCCGCTTCCACCACCGCTTCCACAGCCTATAAACGTAAAAGGTAGTAATGTTATGATAAGAATTAGCAAAAAGTTTCTAAGCTTGCTCATCATGACCCCTTCTCAAAAGTGCAGATTGTGAAAATTTTGTAATATTCAGCCAAATTTTGTTATCTTAATCATCGCTTTTTTTCAAGAAATAATTCGTTAAAATTTGGTTTAATTACATGTGGTTGTATAGATTTCTATAAAGAAGTGCAGCAAAACTACAATGGATGTTTTTTCATTATCATGGGAAAATAAGATGACGAAAGAAACATAGCAGTTGAAGGAAATGTAATTGCTTTGGAGGCTAATTCAGAAAGAATTTAGTTCTCAGATGGTACTGCAATTATTAAAGCCTACGGTTCTTTTTCTTGACTTTAGGCGGTGGACTTGCATTATAGGACCTTGCATTTTCAGCATTCAAAGCCAGCCAGATTTAACCTGTCAGGGAAAAGGAATCCATGTTACAAGACCATATTTCCAGAATCGCGGAGGAAATCGCACTCCAGCCTGAGGCGGTGCAGGCCACTGTGAACCTGCTGAGACAGGGAGCCACCATCCCCTTCATCGCCCGCTACCGTAAAGAGGCCACCGGCAACCTTAACGAGGTGGCCATAACCGCAATCAGAGACCGCTTGAACCAGCTCGAAGAACTCGAGGCCCGCAAGGCGACCGTCCTAAAATCTCTTGAAACCCATGGTCATCTTACAGATGAACTGAAGCAAAAAGTGATGTCAGCAGCAGATATGGCATCGCTGGAAGACATTTACCTGCCCTACCGGCCCAAGCGCAGGACAAAAGCCATGCTTGCCCGCGAAAAAGGCCTGGAACCCCTGGCGCTTAAAATCCTGGAACAAACCGATCAGGATCCCCTCCAGATTGCCGCCGGATTTCTCGATTCTGAAAAAGATGTTTTATCAGCGGACGATGCGCTGGATGGGGCGCGGCATATCATCGCTGAAATCATCAACGAGGACCCCGCGTCACGCGAAAAAATGCGTGATCTGTATTTCACGAAAGGCATCATCCAGGCCCGGGTGATTTCGGGAAAGGAAACCGAGGCCGCTAAATACAGAGACTACTTTGACTGGCAGGAACCGGCCGCCGCGGCACCTTCTCACCGCATATTGGCGATTCGTCGCGGGGAAAAAGAGGCGGCCCTGTCTCTGCGCATTACACCGCCGGAGCAGGAAGCCCTGGCGCTACTCGAAACACTTTTCGTCAGGGGAGATAGCGCCGCTTCGATGCAGGTTAAGCTGGCCGTACACGACGCTTACAAACGGCTGCTGTCACATGCCATGGAAACAGAGATTCGACTCGCCACCAAACAGCGTGCCGAAAAACAGGCCATCGAGGTGTTCGCGCGAAACCTGCGCCACTTACTGCTGACACCTCCGCTGGGCCCCAAAAGGGTTATGGGAATCGATCCTGGTTTCCGAACCGGTTGCAAGCTGGTCTGTCTGGACCGCCAGGGCAAACTGCTGCACCACGACACGATTTATCCGCACAAAAACGAAAAGCAGGACCGCCAAGCAGCCGAAACCATTACCCGCCTTTCTCAGCGCTACCGCATCGAAGCCGTGGCGGTCGGAAACGGGACAGCAGGCAGAGAGACCGAGACGCTTATCCGCAATATCGATGCAATAAAAAAAATCCCGGTTATTCTCGTGAATGAAAGCGGCGCTTCGGTGTATTCCGCCTCGGAGGCTGCCCGCCGTGAGTTCCCCGACCTGGATTTGACCATCCGTGGCGCCGTTTCTATCGCCCGGCGGCTGATGGACCCGCTGGCGGAGCTCGTTAAAATCGATCCGAAATCAATCGGGGTGGGACAATACCAACACGATGTCGATCAGTCTGCATTGAAACTGGCCCTGGATGATGTGGTCATCAGCTGCGTGAATGCCGTCGGTGTGGATCTGAATCGCGCCAGCGCCGAGTTGTTGACCTATGTATCGGGCTTCGGGCCCCAGCTGGCCTCCAATATCGTAACGTACCGCAATGAAAACGGCCCCTTTAATTCAAGAACAGAATTAAAAGCGGTGCCCCGCATCGGTCCCAAAGCCTATGAGCAATCGGCCGGCTTTTTGAGAATTCACGATGGCGCCAATCCACTGGATGCAAGTGCCGTCCATCCGGAGAGTTATGCGGTCGTGGATGCCATGGCCCGCGATCAGAAATGTGCAGTTGCTGATTTGATGGCCGATGCGGATTTGAGGGCAAAAATCGAGGTCTCAAGGTACATCACCGACCAGATCGGCCGCCCGACCCTGATGGACATTCTCGCCGAACTGGCCAAACCGGGCCGTGATCCGCGCCAGGCATTTGAAGCCGTCGAATTCGCCGCGGGTGTCAACCAGATTTCCGATCTGAAACCGGGAATGAAGGTGCCGGGAATCGTCACGAATGTGACCGCTTTCGGCGCCTTCGTTGACATCGGTGTCCACCAGGACGGCTTGGTGCATATCAGTGAATTATCCAATCGCTTCGTTAAGGATCCTGCCGATTACGTTAGCGTCCAGCAGAAGGTGAACGTGCGGGTAATCGCCGTCGACCTGGAGCGCAAGCGAATCTCATTGTCCATGAAAACCCATCCCGATGCATCGACAGGAGCAGCTCAGCCGAAAAAGACACCACGTAGGCATGTAGAAACAAAAAGTAAAAAGAAGAAAACAAGGAACACCGCCTTTCACAATCCGTTTGAGGAAGCGCTGAGAAAAAACGATGACACCATCCGGTGACAAAAATACCAGTGAGTTGTCTTCGTCCGCAGTGCAACCCATAAGCGTTCATCGTGCCTTCGTTTACAGTGCAGCTGCCCCCGGCCTGGGAGAATTCTATGCCGGCTCTCGCCTGCGAGGTATTGTAACTGCTGCGCTGTTTATTTTTTTTACCGTCGGGTTGGCCCGGATGCTGTTTGCAATTCTGAGTGCGATGGTGAGCCCGATTTTTGGCAGTCTCAGTGGGACCGCGACATCTATGCTTCCGCAGGTGCCTTTCTTTTCCATGGGAGTTTGCTTTTTCGGGTTATACTTTATCTGGTTGTGGGCCATGATTTCCGCTGTCGATGTGGCTGCCGAACAACGAAAACGGAGTGGCGGAACGCCTCAGGCAAGTGTTGCGTGGGCGGCGGCAATTTCCTGGGTTTGCCCCGGTGCCGGGCAGGTCTACACCGGCACACGGCGGTATGGGTATCTGCTCTATGCCGCCTATCTGTTGGGACTGTTGGCCATGGTGCCGGCCTATATCCAGCTGTTCCACAGCATCTCCGATCTGACAGGGAGCGGGGAACTGTCGCCCAACAACCCCCTGACCGTAATCGATATCGTTCACATATTGGTGGCCAGAGTGAATCTCAGTTTTGGCAAACTCTGTCAGGCCTCTGTCAAATATGTTGCCATTGCTGCCACGCTTGTCGCGCTCAGACAAGGTCTTCTTGCAACTGACACCCGTTGGTCCAAGCCGTCGGCAGTATACGGCGCAGCGCTTCTCGCACTCGGGTGGTTGTGCCCGGGATCCGGCCAGATTCTTCAGAAACGCTTCACGCCGGGCTGGTACTTTCTGGGTGGTTACATCAGCAGCACATTCCTCATCGGGTTTTTGCTCCACCTTGATTTCATTACGGTACCAACAGCCGACCTGCTGGGTTGGCTGCCGGTGACCATCAAACTGAGCATTATGATCGAGGCGCCGTTACGGATGCTAAAAGAAGCAAAAATGGAAAATAAGGCCAAGCCTTGAGAGCAAAAGGGAGAGGTTATTTTATTTTTCAGTATTCACGCTTTGACTATTATTTTTCAAGCCGCGGGGCTGTGATGACGCCTATTTATTCAACGGTTTTACGAATAATCTTCTGGAAGAATCTGACTTTTCACAAATGCAGCATCAGCTAATGGTTACTCAGCCCCGGGCATTTGCTCACGGGGTGTACTCACGAAATATACAATTTGGGATTTTGTAGATTGGACTAAATAAGCTGAAATATCATTTTTCTAGACTTGGGATATGATGACAGAAAACCAAATATCACCGGACTTGTGATGAGCTTATCTAAACATTTGCATAATTACAGATATCATTAACGGTTAATATTGCGTCAAGCAAAGCTTTGAGCATTAAAAAAATGGCCTTTTAGCCGGCTTTTCTCGGCTAAAAGGCCAAATTGTTTACTGACAATCGATCTATTTGTTTCTTCGCCTGGCCTGTTCAATCAGCTCAACCAGACTGGTGAC
>JASFNW010000136.1:0-14589 GCA_050116835.1 Desulfobacterales bacterium | reverse complement strand
CCAGGTCCAGCCAGCCGTCATTGTTGTAATCTAGAAAGGCTGCTCCCTCCGGGTTAGCATTGGCTAAATCCGAGGTATAACTTATAGTAAAAGAAGAGCCGTCGTCGTTTTCAAAAAGTTTTATGGGATATGTAAAAAACGCATCGCGTTTGCCGTCATTATTGATATCGCCCAAAACAATGGCGCGGCCATAACTCAAAAAGCCGACATCATAACTTGCGCTAAAAGTCTTGTCGCCGTCATTTAAATAGAGCCGGGGTCCGGAACTGGTGCCTGGTCCATGGAAAACCACGTCAACATAGCCGTCATTGTCCATATCGGACCAGGCTGCACTGCCGGCCTGGTGAGTTCCGCCCACATCCACACCGGCTGAAGAGGCAATGTCAGTAAAATTCAAAAAGCTGTGGTCGGCATCGCTGACGGTGCCGGATTTGGTGCCAGCAGAAACCGTGATGTCAGTTGTGTTCATCGAAAAGGTGGTGGCGTCACCGCCGGTGAGACTGTTCACCGTGGCCCACACCAGATAGTTGGTGCCGTCAGTGGCCGGGCTTTCAGTCAAGGATGTGAAGGAAATCACCCCGCTCGATGGACTGATGTTGTCTTTAAGCTGGGTATCGGTGCCGCCATCCACCACACCGTTATTGTTTTCATCGCGCCACAGCTCCCCATCACTCACATCCCCATTGGCCACGCCGTCAGCAGTGGTAAAGTTAACATCGATCTGGGTCACATTCAGGGTATTGGTGCGCGATAATTTAAAGCGGAACATCACATCGGTGACCGAGCTGCTCAGCGCAAACTGGTCTCCTATCTGGCAATTGGTGTGATCGTCCAAAGCAAGGACTGGGCTCCCCCCGGAATCCTGGGTATGCGCTACGCTGGTTGCCGTGCCGGATGTCGTCACCCCGCCTTCGGAGATGGTGATGTCGCCGGTGATCAGCGAAAAAGTGGTGGTGTCGCTGGCGACCAGATTTGCCACCGTGGCGCGCACCAGATAATTTTTGACGCTGTCCGGGGTCTGGTTCAACGAGGCAAAAGACAGGGTTCTGCTAACCGGTGTGACACCGTCCTTGAGCTGGCTGTCGGTCGGCTCGCCATCCACCGCACCATTATTGTTTAAATCCAGCCACAGCTCGCCGTCGGTCACATCGGTGTTGGCCACCCCGCCGTCGGTGGTAAAATCCACATCGATTCCGGTGACGGTCGCAGAGCCCGTATTACTGAGCTTGAAGCGAAATAGCACATCGGTCACCGGGGTGGAGGTGCTGAACTGGTCACTCACCTGGCTCTGGGCATGGTCGGCCAGCGTCAGGGTATCACTGCCGCCGCCACCGCCACCACCGCCTATGCAACCATCCGCCAGTTTTATGGGTATGGCAACCATCCAGCGATCGATTAATTTAGAAACACCGCTATCCCGGGTTATATTGCGACCGTCATAATTAAAATGTTGCACTCCCGTTCCCAGGTCCTCATATAGATCCGCCACCAGGTTGGGAAACAAATCTGTATTGTGATGATACCAGCTACCGACATCATCGGTCAGAGTTTCACTATCACCCAGCTGAATGCGGCCCTGTACCCTTTCACCGTTTGGATCTGCCACGCTCCGGCAGCGATCAGCCAATCCACTGTCTCGGCAACATTGGGATCAACGCCCGCCTGCTCAAACCACTGGTTTTTATTGGAAAGCGTCGTCCCGTCGCTTGAATTGGCGTCAATGGCAAACTGGGCAAAGGCATCCAGACGAAGGGCAAAAATGCCGGCTGAATCCCAGGCCTGGTCTTGTCCGGTTTCAGACAGCTCGATGGAGATGGTGTGCGAGCTGTTGTCGAGGGTGGTCACCCAGCCCAGTCCGTAAAGCGGTGTATCGCTGGTGTCCTCGCCTTCGAATTCATACTGCTGTCGTTCGTTTGTGTCGATATCGATGCGCGCCTGAAACTTGGGACCCTCCCATGAATCATCTTCAATGTTGGCCTGAGCATAGGACATGATCCACCAAGTGTCACCGTTATTGTCGGGAGTCCAGGTGATGGAGGCTTTGGCTGTTGGCGTGCTGTTCAAGTCGCCGCGGCCGGTTTGAATATCATATTGCAGATCCCCGTTGGCGATGAGATCATCGACATTCATCACCAAAAGGGTAACATCTTCGACGCGTGCTGTGGCACCGTTGGTTTGATTATAATATTCAACCGCAATGGCTTCATTTTCAGAATCCCAGACGGTAAACCAGAAATAAGGCGTCTTTTTGATTTCCCCGGTGTCACCGGTTTCTTCGATGGTCTGGGATTCGGTAAAGGCCGTGCCGCCGTGGGTGACGCGGATACCGGTGTTATTGTTACCATTGTCCGAATCATTCTCGGCCCATACCATGATGAGGTAGTCATCTCCCAAGGTGAAATTCGAGCCGGCGATGGACGCGCCGGTATCAGCCGACCATTCCGTGCTGGTTTTAGATATTTGAGCCTCTTGTCGGGCGACAAAATGTTCAAAGTTGCAGCTCAGCGCCGAAACCGGCCGCAGGCTGACTGCTGCAAGCGCCTGCCAGTTTAAGCTGACAGTAACATCCGCGCTGGCCATATCGGTGCCGTCGGCGGTGGTGGCATGCTCTGCGCTCGAAAAGGTCCGGCTGCCGTCGTCGGTTTCGGAAGTCTCAGTCCAGCCGTTGCTCCAGGCATAGGTTCTATTCTGCAAACCGGTAATGACATCGGCTACCGACATGCCGTCTTCCAGCACATCGATGGTGGCCTCGGCCGGATCGGAATTGCCGCCATTGTTATTGTCGTAAATGGGGAGGTCTGATGGACGTTTTCAAAGGTAGCCCAGGCATGCAGCTGGCCGTTTACCGTACCACTGTAAGTGAGGTCAAAACTGTTGCTGCCGGCAGGGATGTCGGCTTCTTTCAGATACCAGATGTCCACGCCAATAAAATTATTGGTGGTCCCTTCAACCGATCTGGATTAAGCTTGGGTTATGGCCACTCCGCCGAACGTAATTCCGGTGATGGTTCGGTCTCCACCGGCGCTTTCCCATGAAGTTACCAGTACCAGCAAACGGTTGGAACCGGACGGCACGGTGTACGAGCCCACCGGATCCCCGCTGCCCGTGTTCCAGTTGGTGTCTTTCCGTGAAACAGCCGCAGTGTTGGTCTCCTCACTGTCCATGCTCTCGATGAATTTACCGCTGCCGATGCCCGGGTTGTTCTGGTTATTGTACTCGGTTTCGACCCAGTCGGCCGACCGCGTTACGGTCGTCGAAATACGAACCTCGTCTATATTACCGCCGATATAAAGAAGGTCACCGCTAATTTGTTTAGCAATAGTAAGAGAATTTAGAGCTGTATTTACTATATTTCCTTCAACGCCTGCAGCCGTCTCTCCAACAGATCCATTAACATACAATACCTGAGTGCTCCCATCCATGGTGCCAACAATGTATTCCCAGGAGCGAACGATAAATTCATTGGGTCCGCCCGATGCACCGACATACTCCCAGGATTCCCAATTTGCTCTGTAAGTAAGAGAGTCAGAGCTGGTGCGCGTGAAGGAGATCTCAACCGTATCCGTAAGTTCAATTAGCATGGATAGGTCGTCACCATATTGTTCTTCACCCGAATCAACGTGCCTTCCACCGGAAGCGAATCTATTATTTTTGTTTAAAACGAAGGCCGATGTCAACGAGCCAAATTCGGTAAAATCGGTTGGGGCTGTCAGCGTTGTCGTCCCGTTATAGGGGACTGCGTACTCACCACGCTGAATTTTAATCGCCTGGGTTGTCCCACCGGTGGCAGCCGTCGAGTTAAGCCCGACAAGTGCAGCGGATACAAGCAAAACAACGGTCAATTTAGATATAAAAAAATTGAGCGAATTTTTATTTTTGCTATTATTTTTAATGACTTATGGATTTGATCACGCGATTAAAACAAAATTAGCCTGCCGGACAGCAAGGAACCATTCCCTTTTTCTGCAATAATCATGCCGAATATAATTTATAACATACTTAAAATATTATAAATTATTTATATCCTTTCGTTCAAAAACAGCCTCACCCGGCAAAATCTGCAAAACATTTTGCAGCTGGCACATTATTTACGGTGCCGCCTTCAAAAAAGACGCAATCCACCTGCCTGCAGGTGTCCTGTTATCGTTATCGGCGTTTCGGTCAGATTGCTTAAGTAATAAATATCATTAAATAAACGGCATTGGGCATCAGGCGTTAGGCGATAGGCGATAGGCTGCTTGAGTTGATGAAAAAGGACTAAAGAGACATGATCGGAGGGTGTAAAGAGGATTGGGTGGGTGTTAAATAAGTTTAAGGTTCTGGGTTCAGCGTTCCTGGGTTCAAAGGTTCTGAGTACTGAGGTTCCCGTCTTCGCTCTATCGAGCTAAGCCGCGGCAAGCAGTCAAATAGCTGATAGCTCATAGGCTTGATAGTTAAGAACAGAGGACCCGGCTTCACCCAGAGAGTTACACCGCGGCAAGCAAGGTTCAGTTTCAGGTTCAAGAATTTATAAACATGTTTTATTGCTTTGGTTGCTTTGATTCACTGTAACCTGATATTCCAGCTTGACAAATATCATTTAAGCGTGTACATTTTTAGAAAATGTATACACCCAGATGTGAGAACTTATGGCCAAAATTGTAACTGATAGCAGCGCGCTAATATTACTATCAAAATGCGGCTTGATCAAAGAATTGTGCAATTCTTTTGATGTGTACTCACCTCCATCAGTTATATCTGAAGTTGCCTCTGATGAAATAGTTGAAATCTATCCAGATGCAGCCATAGTTGCTGAGCTTGTATCCAATCAAAAAATACGGCTTCAGGACCCTGTGACGGCAAAACTCAAGCTTCCGATGACGCTTCATCAGGGAGAAAAAGATGCGCTGTTTCTTGCCTTAAATTTAAAGAGGACGATCTTTTCCACAGATGATAAAAAGGCCATAAAAGCAGCAAAATTTTTCAATTTGCCGTTTATTATTACGCCAAAAATAGTAGTCGATTTATTTAAGCTGAAAACAATATCCTTTACAAAGGCTCGCAGGTCGATTGAAAAATTAGGTGTAATTGGAAGATATTCACCGGATATCATCGCAAATGTTTTAATAGCATTGAGTGAGGAGATAAAATGACAAAACCAACAACAATAAGACTTTCTGAAGAATTGTTAAAAGAAATAGAAGAGTTTGTCAAAGAAGCGCGATTAGATCGATCAGCTTATTTAAGAGAAATACTGCAAAAAGGCTTTTCTCTGGACAAACAGCAACGGATACTACAAAAATATGCCTCCGGTGAATTGAGCCTCCTGGAGGTTTGCCGGACACTGGGATGGAACCCCTGGGAATTTTCCGATAAATTGAAGGCCAATAATTTTCACATAAATGTGGAAATAGAAGATTTTCTGAATTCAGCTGACCTCTCTCGGTGAGGTTCCCAGCTTCGCTCTATCGAGCTACGCCTCGGCGACGCTTGCAAGAGCGAAGACGGTAGCTCTTTGGAGCGAAGGCGGATCTTCTGGTCGCTGGCTACTGGCAACTGACCCCTGGTTCCTGCCAGCCTGCGACGAGCCGTTCGGCCCTGAGCTCACGGCCGATGGGCTCAGCCGAGTCGAAGCAAGAGGCAAGAAGCCAGAAGTAAAAAAGGCGGGGACTTCGGCGAGCTCAGTCGAGCCGTTTTCCCCGCCTTTTTTTGTCGGTTTAACCTGACGGTTGAGTTAGAAGAACTCGCGCCAAGCACGGATTTCCACTTTTGGAAAGCCGCCCTTGATCACTTCGTTGTCATACTGGCCGTTGCCAAAGGATTGCACCTCGGCCGATGAGGCTTTGACATACAGGTGCTCATCGTACACGATGGGTGTGATCACGGTGTTGCCCACATTCAATTTGCCGGTCTGGTTACCGCTGACAACATCGATGATATAAACATCACCCAGGGACGTCAGCCCTTCGGTGCTGGGGCCGTCACAGGGATCTTCGGTCTCTGAAGTGGCGGTGCCGAAATACACCTTGCCCGCTGAAGCAAAGGCCGAGACAAAGATGCGATGGCCTTCGGGCAGCTCCAGAAACCAGTCCAAAGAGACCTGGCTGTCGTCAACCTCGCCCTTTTTGGTCTGATCACGGTAAGCAAAAAAATGATAGCGCGTGTTGCCCACATCGACGTCCTCATCATAATAGGGACTGTCGCCGGTGCCGAACAGGATCTTGATGTCATAGGTGATGGCACCATGCGCATCGACGCCGTTGTCCACCAGAACCACCGGTGTGCCGTAAATCGGGTGATAGCGTTGATTAACAGCCACCGAATTGGCCGGCTCATTGTTATCGGTAAAATCGCGATTGATCACACAGTTGCTGAAAACGTACTTAACCGTGTCCGGATCATCGGGGATGTTGACCTTGTATAAAAAGCCCTTGTCGGTGCCGATGTACAGGCGGTCGATGTAACCGTTGCCGTCCGAGTCGATAATGGAGGGCTGCCCGCTGGGCACGCCGCCCACACCGCTGCCGTCGGCATCCATCATCACGCGCTCAACCACCGAGCCGTCGGCCACGTTGATCATATAAATGGATGGATACATAGCGGCATCGTAGGTTTTGCCGGATACAAAGAACGCCACCCACACCGGCTGACCGTCGACCATGATGCGGCCGATCTTGCCCACCGACGGTGAAGAGCGGCTGCGGAACAGATCCGGATCGGCAAATTCCCACATAAATTGGGGATTATACGGGTCGGTGACATCCAGACAGAAGATGGTGTCCCCACCGTTGCCCTGGGCTGAAAGCAGCACAGTCCGCCACTGGCCGTCGGTATAGACATCGGCCAGCGCCGGTGAGCCGTCCACATAGGCCTGGTCATCGCCC
Source organism: Desulfobacterales bacterium (assembly GCA_050116835.1). GTDB lineage: Bacteria > Desulfobacterota > Desulfobacteria > Desulfobacterales > JAHEIW01 > JAHEIW01. The sequence continues at coordinate 7,726 of JASFNW010000136.1, read as the reverse complement.
TGCAGCACGTTGTTTTTCAGGCGAGGAATCAGGTTGGCCGGAATAAAGGCCCACAGCTCCTCGCCAGTGCCGTAATCTTCATTCAGGAAACAGCCGCGGTCGTTTTCGCCCTTTTCGCCCTTGTTGGGGCATTGGTCAGGATAATCCGGATCCGGATGCACGTATTGACCGGCATCAAAGGCGTGCAGCATGCCGTCTCGCGCGCCGTTATAGAGCACGGTTCTGCGGCTCTTATTGGCCTCGATGAATGCCTTATAGCTTTTGCGCTCGGCCCTGGAAATCGCCGTACCGTAATACCAGTCGGGCCGCGACGGCGGGGTCTGCAGCGCCGACATCGAGTGATCGATGGCGCCCAGCAGCCAGTCTTTTTTGGTGGAAGCCCCGTCTTTGTAGCCGCGAACCCAGTTGATCAACCACACGCGGTCATCACCGGACTCAAAGCTTCCGTCGCCGTCAAAGTCATAGGTGTAGCCCTGACCCACGACATGGGTGTCATCGATGCCCAGCATATCAGTAGTGACATTGTCAGGGGTGAAAGGCAGCAGGGTGCCGTAAGCCGTATAATACTGGTAGCTGGCCACGATGGGCACATCAATAACGGGTGCGGTGTTAAATTCGACGCTGAACTCGCCGCTGAAGCGGTCAATGTTGCCCTCCCCGCTTAGGTTACCTTCAAGCACATCGGTGTGCTTATCGGTAAAGCTTTCGTGCGCATCGGTGATGGTCAGTGACTCTGAAATCACCGGCGTATGGGCCAATGTGCCCGTAAAATATTTTTTTTCAGATTCGTCGGCGCCGCCCCCCAGACCCGTGCCCACCTGCTCGCCGGTCACCGTTGTGATACTGATATGCGGGATCAGGATCGTGCGCGTCGACGGTTCCTCGTCGTTTAATTGTACGCCGGCATCCCAAATCAAATCGCCGGTGGTTCCACCGTCCATATTATCGGGATCATAGACGCGCGTGGCCCGCAGGTGGCCGTGCAGCTGCTCCTGGCCGCCGGAGTCAACGATAGCGTAACTACCCGAATACAGCACGTTGGCCTTGACCACCGGGCCGGCCCGTGAAACCTCCGCATCCTGCATCACCGTGGCGTCGATAGCCAGGTCTAAAATCCGTGGCTCGCAGGCTTCGTTGGTGCTGATCAAATCGGCCCGCCAGCGGATCTGGTGACCACTTAGCCCCAGACCGGAAAAATCAATGCGGATGGTGCGGTAGGTGTATTGCGGGCTGCCCGGTTGCCAGTTGAAATTTTCGATCTTGGCGCCGATATTTTTGTCAGCATCTGAGGCGAAAATCTCATCCCAGCCGGTCACATCCACCCAGTTGACGCCGTTGTCTATCGACAACTGGTAATTGATTTCGTTATCACTCGAACAGGGTGTATAGTCCCAGACTTCCAGGGTCACGCCGGTAAACGACGCGTCGATCGAGCCGCTGGAGATCGCGTTGTCCTCATTCAGCTCCACTCGACCGCCGGTTTTGCGCTCGAGCTTGAACACAACGTCATTGCAGTCGATATCACTGCCGGCGATAAGCTGGAGATTGTTTTGTTCAATTCCCAGAATCCACTGGTTGGGATCATCGACAGGAGCCCCAACGATAAAATGGGGGTAGGGTTCACCATTTCTGAATTCACTCGTATAGGTCGCATTTGCCATCTCCAAATCAAACTCACTCAATAGCCTGCCATGCGCATCCAGTTGCAGCCAGCCCGCGGGGTTGAGACAGGTGCCTTCATGGGCATCCCCATCAAGCTCGTAGACCTTATCCAGATTGGGATAATTACACTCAGGATCAAGATGCCAGCCCGGCCAAAAATCCGGGTTCCATTCGGTTTTGTTAAAAAAGATATGGTTAAGCTCATCCGCATCATTGATGGCAGGGTCGTCATACCACATCCCGGCTCGATCCACTTGTACCGACCAGATGACAATCTCGGTACCGCCGGCAATAACCCCCAGCGACTTGCGCATGTCCCTGGGCGTTACCTGGCCGTCGTTATTGACCAGAAAGGACCGGCCGGTACCGTCGTCATAGGCGGCAATGCCGGCCTCATCCTGCGGGAACGGTTTGCTACCATCTTTGCCATACGCATATGTACTATCAAAAACACCGTCTCCGGCCGAATAGGCATCATCCCATGTGCCCCGGAACAGGCCCTGGCGTTTGTCGATCGGAACATTTTCAAAACCGATAAAATTATCGCTGCCATCAACCATATCTTCATACAGCGAATAGCCCAGGTCGTTGCGTCCTGCGATGTAAAGGGCATTGACAAAAACCTCCTGATCGAAAGGAATCACGATGTTTCCCGGGTCAATGGCCGCAAATCCGGTTTCGAGCACGATGTGCCCGGTAACGTCATCCACATCTGCGTTGATCAGATCCAGGGTGCTTTCGGTAAAACCGGATGAATAGTCGAGGCCGACATCGACCACACCGCAGCCGTTTAACGTCGGACCACTATCTCCGCCGCCGTCATCGCTGCCGCCGTCCGCCTCGAAAATGACCTGAATGGTATGGTCGGCGGTGACATTGGCAAATGGGTAGGAGCTTGGCGTTCCCACCGAGCTGCCGTCGACGAGCACATCGGAGATCACATAGCCACTGGCAGACGTGATCCAAAATGTCTGGTCGTCGCCGGAATCGAGGATCACATCCCCCACCGGTGAGATGGTGCCGCCCAGACCCGCCACAGCATTGATGGTGTAGAGGGGAGTTATGCCTTCCTCGTTGCCGATGTTGTAAAAGGTTGACGGCGAAATCTGGTTGTTATACTCGGTTTGCAGCCAGCCCGCCGAGCGCGCCACCATTGAAACGCGAGCTTCCTGCAGCTGACCGTTATAATTGCGCCCGCCACCGGGAATGTTTCCAATGGTAGGTTGCGAGACCGGCGGAGTCGTATACAGGGCTGTGCCATTCAAGGTTGTCGAACCCAGCTCATTTCCATTTAGATACACGCGCAATTTATTGTCAGCGGCATCCCAGGTGACGCTGGCTAAAAACCAGCTGCCTGCCGACAGACCCGCCATATCAAATCCACCATTATATGTTGAGTTGGTATGCATGCGTGCTCCGATTTTATAACCGGTTTGGCGCAGTAACCAGGTTTCATCATCACTTCCAGTGCCCCAGCATTTTCCAAAGATGCGGTCATCGCCGTTATCGTCCGGGTTGATCCAGGCCTGGACGGTGACCGCAGACCAGGTGCTGTCGGATACTGCATCAAGGCGAATCCGGTCGTTGGACCCATCAAAATCCTGCGCATAACCGAACAGCCCGCTGACACGACTGGGGGTGTAACTGCTGTTGCCCGAGCTGGCCAGGCCACCGCCGGTGCCGTCGTGGCTGTTGCTTGTGCTATCTTTAAATTCATCGGAGCTGCCGCTGCCCGATTCCTGCAGGTGCAGTACGGCAACGTAGTTGGAATCCCACACCCCGGCCTTATTTTGCTGTGAGGAGGTGACCGATGAATCGCCGTAATGAATATAGATGATCGTATCGGTCCCAGTGGAAAGCTGCGGTATGCGTACAAATGCCAGCAACGAGCCAGTGGAGCCGGTGTAGCTGAGCACTTCATGATCCAGCTGGCTGCCGCCATTGTCTTTGAAAACGATGTCATGACCGCTTGAACTGGTAACATTGCCGCCGTTGGCAGTGGTTTTTAAGTTTGCATCGTTTTGAATTTTGATGAGTACCGGAAAGTCGTAATGGTGCGATACACTGCCACCGACCTTGTTATGATCGATGGTGATGCGTTTGCGATAAGCGTAGCTGGCATGGGCTGCGCTTGTCCAGCCAATGGTCAGAACCAGCACCACCAGCGCAATGGTCGTCCATCGACGATAGCACTTCATCATTTGAAAAAGGTTGCTGATAACAGTTGTCGGTTGCATTATTTTAATCCCCCTTGTGGATTAGGTTGTTTGTTCATTTATATACGTTCCAATCTAGTCTTCCACCCGGTGATTTGAGCAATTTGTGTGCCAGACTTCAATGAAGTGCTTTAAAATAAGCGGCGCGTGACATCTCTTTTTTTTATATTTATTTTAGGCACTTAAGTTTACTAGCGAATAAAGACCCATCTTCCATTTTTCAGGTAAAAAAACAGACGGCCGACGGTTATAAAATTCTTTGTGCCGGTATTAAATGTTTTAATACAAAACAGGCGCAAGGTGCTCTGCTTTGGCTATTGGATATTGGGTATTGGGTATTAGCGAGCTGCTGGCTACTGGCAACTGGCATCTGGCGGCTTGCAGCTGGCTGTGGGGTTGCCCTTCGGCATTGCTCAGGGTGTACCGCGGATTTCGAGTTGTTTGGTGATTCGTTTATCGAGGACGAGTACGAGGACGACGACGAGGACGAAATTGGATGCGATCGTTCTCGTACTCGTGCTCGTCGTCGTCCTCGGTTGTATCATTAGGAAGCATTTTTTTGATGCCAGAAGCCCTTATGATAAAACTTTATGTGCTTAGCCCTGAACCCTGCCTGCCCTCCGTAGCCCATAGGGCGGAGGAGGGAACGTTGAACCTCTGAACCAAAATAAAAAAGCGGAGTTTTCTCCGCCTTTTTTATTTAAGAATGTGACCCGGCTGCCCGCACAATGAAACCGTGCCACGCACTGATTTCTGCGATTTACAGCTGTCTGCTAAAATCGCTGATGGCTCTGGTATCATTTGAGGTGTAAACTTTACCCGAGCCGGCGCCCGCCTGAGCGGTGTAGCCGGAAATGTTGCCGCCTGTGGAGCTGCCCTCCACCAGTTCTTCAATGCTGCAGCGCCCGCCGCGCGTTGCCGGCCCTGTGGCATCTGACCGGACATAAATCTTGCCGTCAACATCGGCTAACCGATCACCGTCACCATCGTCATTGTCCCAGAACCGCACGCGGTAGGTGACCCCGTTTAAGGTGTCGGCCGAGATAAACTCCACAGCCTGAACGCCAAGTTCAGAATCTGTCGCCGGCGCGGCAAAAGTCGACCCGTTCAAGGCAAAATCCCACACCGGCTGGAGACCGGCTGCAATCTGGGCGCCATTAAAATCATCAAATTGGGTCCGCAAGGATTCTTTGGCCCGCTGCAATCCTGCCTCGGCGGTAAAAAAAGCGCGCTCGTACAACAGTGCGTTGGTGGAAATATTTAATTCGGTGGTGCTCATATTGGTGGCCGCAAAGCCGACGATCGTCAGCAGGGCCAGCATCATCAGCGCAGCAACAATCACATGGCCACTCTGGTTGTTTAAATGGTATGGTATGGTTTTCATTTCGTCTCTCCGCCGCTTATATTTGTTTCTGGCGACAACATCATCGCCAGGACCGCGTTATTCGATTTCTTCGAATTGTCCCTGCCCTTTTATTGACGTCAGTACCACCGATGTTTTGCTGGCATTGCGATTCGGATTGGTCACTTGAATTTCAATCTGTTTAATCGGCAAATTCAGGGCCAGGTAGGCAGGGTCCTCTTCGATGGTGCATCGTATCGTGTAAGGTCCGCTCTGGATCTCATACGGGCTGGCAGCTTCATCCAGCCAGGGGTCATCATAGGGCAACGCCAGCAATCGCTCCATCCAATCCGCTGCCAGGGTAGTGGCCTCGGTTTGCATGCGCGCCGATGCATTTTGATTGATCGAGCGCATCTGCATGGTGGTCACCGCCATGATGCCGATGGCAAAAATGGCCATGGCGATCAGCACCTCGATCAGGGTAAAGCCCCGCGCGCTGGTTGATCTTTGGCAGCCGGTCTGCTGATTGGCCGGCGTTATTCGATTCTTTGAATCCGTTGATTGTTGATCCTGATATCTCATGCCGGTTAACTTCCCATGTTGCGACAGTAAATGGTTGTGGTTAAAAGCACTCTTTTTCTGCCCGGATCCCAGTCGCCATCTGCAGGCCCACGGTGATTCGGGCCGACCACATAGGTGTTGTTGTCGGTGTGGCCTTTGATAGGCTGTCGGGTTTGCGCCAGCAGCCAGATTTTGACAGCCCGGATCCGGTCCTGCGCGACCTGGGCGCCGGCTTTGTTCACACCGCCTTCAGTGTCGTTGGTATCGATCTCTCCGTCGTCGTTGGTATCCACCACCTGGTCCAGGATGGCATCACCGTCGTTTGAATCAAATATCCATTGAATCCACCCATTGGGCGACAGATCGATTTCACCGTCGAGATCCTCATCAACCGCATAGGCAAAGCCAATCGCCTCGATGTCGTAGGCCACTGGCTGGCCGTTGCGTTGCAGCGTAGTGCCCACAAGCGTATAGGTCAGGTCTTCGTTGGCACCGGTCAGATCCGGCACATAGTTATCCGGATCCGTTGTTAGATCGTTATAGCTATGGTCGGCCGTAAATTGGATACGCTTCTCCTCTGCAGCCACGAAGCCGATGGGTACAGGGTTGTTGTGGGCGGATTCGTCCGCATCATCACAGGTCTCATCCGGATTGGACCCTGTGGGGTCGAGGCAATCAAGGCTGCCGTCATTCGGATCTTCATTGTCGATACCGTCGGTGGCGGCCGGATCATAGCCTGCCATGCGGATTTCGCGTTTCATCAAAGACATAGCCGCCCGGGCATTTTGCTGCATATCCACCACCAGTTGCTGGGTAACATGCGAGCGCTGGTGATTTACATAGGCGGAATAAATAGCGACCAGCACGACCAGTGAAGCGGCCATGGCCAGTAACATTTCTATTAGGGTGAAGCCTTTGGCGTTGTGTGGTATTGACTTCATATGGCGATCTCGCATTTTCTCCTTATTAAATAAGGTCAACGACTGTTGCGATTTATTTTTATGTGTTCGGTCTAAAATAGCTGACATTGCGATATCCGTTCACTTTGCTATTATAAAATCCGGGTTATCCCGGAGAGAGCAACATTAACAGTGAGGCTCTGACCGAGACGGTTGCTCAGGTTGATAGCTCCAGCATTGTTGGCCAAACCACGGCTGTTAAATGTTATTGTATCCGAAGCAAAACCGGTACCGGTCAGGTCAATTCCGGGTGACATTTCCTTGCTGCGAAATATGGTGCCGTCCGGATTGCCGTCTGCATTCGCGTCAATAAAAGCCTGATAGTCTTCCGACCCAGGGTTAAATTTCAGCGAAACACTGGTGTTTTCCCGGATGGCGGTCATCTTGGCAAGCTGAATGACAGCTTGCACATCAATCGCCGAGCTGCGCAGGTGGCGTTTGGGCAACCATCCGATATAATTGGGTATGGCTATCCCGGCCATTATCGCTAACACAGCCAGGACGATCATTAATTCCAGTATTGTAAACCCTCTCGCATTTCGCATGGTTTGATCCTCCGCCGGTAATTTGAGCAAATTGTATGCCAGCTCTATGATATAGAGAAACAAATGGCAAAAGTCTTTCAAAAAGAGAATATTTAATATAAATTCAATTGTTTATTTTAATCATCGCTTTTAACCTTACCGGGATTGCCACCCTCTAAAAAGGCAGCAATCAGCTCTATTTTCTAAAATGATTTGCATGAGCATTAAATTATTTAATACCGGTTTTCAAAACTATCTATCGGCCTAAATCATCCAAAACATGAGTTATAACTGAGGAATCGAGTAACCGAATCCTGTCAGCTGATCGAGAAAGTGCGAAAAGACACAAATACATTCCCGCATTATATTTACCCCCACATACATTGGGGACGGGCTTGATTATTTGCGTATTTTTATGTTAAAGCACCGACATGCCACGAAAAGCCCGCATAGATGCACCCG
>JASFNW010000135.1:0-14649 GCA_050116835.1 Desulfobacterales bacterium | reverse complement strand
GCACAAAAACCATTGCTGACAATCATTAAAAAAGAAGCGAGCTTTAAGCTGCATCGAAAAAAATCGGGTACAGCGTGATTATTAAATTGCTTAGCGCTGTCCGTTTGTCACAAGGAAATTAGGTGAATAACAGGGTCGATACATCAACGGAAATTTATGCAAATATCCCCTCAATTTTATCAAAAATCTCGTTCTTTTTGTTTCTCACATTTGTAATTTTTGGTACATCTTCTCCCTACAGGGAAGTTTTGGATGTAGAGGATATTGTAACTGCAAATCCCAGGAACCAAATACTATTTTCTTCGCTCTATTTTCTATCAATAATCGCTATTTTGCCAAAAGCGAATCTGATTTTTAAATTTATTAAAAAGGAAAAATTCCTATGTTTTTTTATTCTGTGGTCTCTTTTAAGCGTCTTTTGGTCTGATCATACATTTGTGTCCTTTAAACGATGGGTACAGTTGACCGGAACTATCGTTATTTTACTTGCAGCTATTATCCATTTCTCTTCAGTCGATGACGCAATTCGGTATTTTCAACTTATTTTTTATATATACATGCCACTAAATTTACTGGCTGTCTTATTTATTCCTGATGCAATTCAATGGCACTTTCCTGCCTGGCGCGGCTTAACGGACCATAAAAATCACCTGGGACAAATAAGCCTGATGAGCTTAATTTTTTGGGTTTATAGCTTTTATCAGGGCAATATGAAAAATAGAGCCATAGCCGTTTTTTATGTGTGCTTATCATTGATATTACTGCTGGGTTCGAGAAGTGCAACTGCCATTTTAACAACGGGGATTCTTTTTTTTATTTTAGGCTTTGAAGTTGCATTTAAACGGATTTTTCGGACCGTTATTGGCTCATCACTATCTTCGTTATTGTTTGTTGCATTTTTTATTTGCTTAATTCCTATTTTCTATTTAGGGATGGATTACATAGGATTCATGCCGGAGCTGTTCGGCAAAGATTTGACTTTTTCGGGCAGGACGGACCTTTGGGCTTCCATTTTTGATGAAGCCAAAACGCATTTACTTTATGGCTGTGGTTTTGGGGGATTTTGGGTGGTGGGCAGTGCCCCAATTGAGTCCTTGTATAATTTACATGTCTGGCTCCCTAAACAAGCGCACCTGGGATATTTAGACACCATTAATGAAACGGGCATCATCGGCCTTGCTATCGTGGCTCTCATGGTGATCTGTTATTTTATCTACCTCTTAAAATTTGAAAGCCCACATTTTTGGAAATGGTTTGTGATTGCAGCTCTGGTTTTGAATACAATGGAATCATGTTTGATGTCTTCCTCACGGAACATAACGGGTATTTTATTTCTTTACTCCTATTTGGCTCTTTTTTACGAAGCAATGAAGCGCTCTGAAGAACAATTATGATAGAATTCGAAACCTCAGGGCAGAACGGAGACTTAAGCGTGCCGAAAAGGCCACGAATATGCTTGGCAACCTTCAGGTACTTCGAAAAAATGGTTGCAAGATGTGTGGATTATGAGTTTGAGGATATAATCTGCGAAACCGACAATGTCGATTTGATCGGAACAGTTCCGAAGTTCTGGTTACCGGTTGGCAAGAGTCTTGTGTTTAGATTATGGCATCATATTTCTCCCAAATTTGCTTTTCTCAATCCCGGTCTTCAAACCTTTCGGCTTCGCAAAGACTATGATCTTTTCATTGCAATGTGCATGAATCCGTGGGATCTGTTATATCTAAATGCTATAAAGGGCTGGAGAAAAAGATGCCAAACCGCCATTTGCTGGATTGACGAGATCTGGAGCCGTGCACTGCCTTATTTGAAAAATCTCTTACCCGTTTTGTCCAGTTTTGATTATATCTGTACCTGTTGTAGTGGGACTGTTCAGTCTCTTCAAAATTTAATCCAACGCCCGTGCTTCTTTATTCCTCCAGGTATTGATGCTATTCGATTCTGCCCCTACCCGAATTCTCCTGATCGGAGCATTGATGTAATGAATATCGGTCGCCGTTCGCCGGTAACCCATAACGCGTTTTTAAAAATGGCAGAGCAGAACCGGATTTTTTATATTTACGACACGATCCACAGTACCTTGCTGTTTCCCGAGGATCACCAACAACACCGTCAATTACTTGCAAATATGGCTAAACGCAGCCGGTATTTTCTTGTTAATACGCCTAAGATTGATCGCGATATTGAAACAAACGGGCAAAATGAAATTGGATTCCGATTCTTTGAAGGAGCTGCATCCGGGGCGATTATGATCGGGCAACCCCCTGACAATCAGGCTTTTAAAGAACACTTTGATTGGCCGGATGCCGTGATTCCCATGGGTTTTGATGAACCTGATGTGGCTAAAATTCTGAAAAAACTTGACTCGGAACCCGAGCGTCTGGCAGCAATTAGAAGAAACGGCATCGTTCAGTCTCTCTTGCGGCATGATTGGGCGTATCGCTGGAGGGCCATTTTGGACATTGTCGGTTTAGAGCCCCAACCTGCTCTTGTTGCCCGAGAGCGGCGTTTGAAACAGCTTGCTGAATTAGCGAAAAATACTCCAGATTTTCCTTTCTCTTAGCTTTATTCTTATTCATGTTTGGTTCGTCTTAATCTAAAAACATGCCGGCTTCATGTTCAAAAATCTTCACAGCCTTAAAACACTAGCGTGATTTAAATAAGTAATGTAGCCCGTCCCACTGGCATCTGGTGGTCTTAATGCGGCAGTACCTATTATCAGAGGAGGTTTAAAATGAAAGTAGCAATTCTTGCCGGCGGCCATGGCACTCGACTGGCAGAAGAAACAGAAGTAAAGCCCAAGCCCATGGTGGAAATCGGTGGCCGTCCAATTCTGTGGCACATTATGAAGATTTATGATCATTATGGTTTCAATAATTTTGTCATAGCCTTAGGTTACAAAGGTGAGGTCATTAAAAAATATATTGTAGACTATTGTGCTTTGTGCAGTGATTTGACTGTCAATTTAAACAACGGAGCTGTGAAAATTCATGATGGCGAAAAAGTGGATTGGACCGTGCAATTAATTGATACGGGTTTACATACTCAAACAGGCGGCCGTATAAAACGCCTTGTTCAAAATGTGGGCAAAGAGACTTTTATGCTGACCTGGGGAGACGGCGTATCAGATATCAATCTGCGTGATCTTCTAGACTTTCACCGTTCGCATGGCAAGTTGGCTACACTGACCGCTGTGCGACCTCCCGCTCGGTATGGACACCTGGCACTCAATGAGAATATTGTAAAAGAATTCTCGGAAAAACCTCAAGCGAGGGAAGGATGGATAAACGGGGCATTTTTTGTACTCGAACCGGAAGTTTTCGATTATATTGACGGTGATGATACCCAATGGGAGAAAGAGCCCCTGGAAAAACTCGCCAGAGATGGGCAGCTGATGGCTTATAAACACAATTCATTCTGGCAGTGTATGGATACGCTGCGTGAAAAATATATTCTTCAAAGATATTGGGATTCCGGAAATCCGCCCTGGAAGATATGGAAGTAAAAATTAGAGTGTCGATTTCAGGCTCAAATGGTTACATGCAGTCAGATAGCTGCAGGTCTGGCGCCCATTGTAAATTGGAAAAGGAGACGATATAAATTTATATTGTGTCGGATTAAGGAGCTCGAATCATGCTAGATACGGCCAAGAAGATTGTTCCAAGGAAAATAAGAAAGCAACCGAATGTACAGGCAATTTATAGATACACAAAACGGTCATATAACAGAATGAAGGCAATCAAAAAATCGCCCTATGATAATATTTATCATTGCTGCACGCAAAAAACAGGAAGTCAATGGTTTAGAAACGTATTTGAAGATGAAATTTTTTTTAAGTACACAGGCCTTGAAGCAATTGCATACTTTAAATTAGGTCTGCGATATGCAAACCTTAGCAATAGATTTCCTAAACATACATTTCTAGTCCACCTGTATATCGATTACCCGACTTTCGACGCAATTTTAAAGCCGGAAAATTATAAGGCATTTTTTATATTGAGAGACCCTCGTGATGCGGTTGTTTCTTGGTACTATTCCGCAAAATTTTCCCATATATTAATCGATCCTATTCCTCAAATGCGGCATGATCTTCTCCAATTAGGTTTTAAAGATGGGATGAAATACGTTATTGACAGGTTGGAAGAATTCGGGTCATTTGGCACACAGAGGTCATGGGTGCAGGCAAAAAAACATCAGAATATAGCGATATTTCGATATGAAGATTTTGCAGATGATAATAAGAAATTTTTAGAGCGACTCATTCAATTTTTGGATATTGAAATTCCGGAAGCAGAATGCGATATCCTTTACAAAAAATATGCTTTTAAAAATATGGCGAATGGAAGAAAGCACGGTGAAGAAGACAAATTTTCACATTATCGTAAGGGGGTTGCAGGGGATTGGCAAAATTATTTTGACAAAGAAATAATGGCTCATTTCAGATCGGTTACCAATGATACCTTAGAGATATTAGGATACCAAGAATGAAAAGGAATATGAAAATTACATTTTTCGTTATCGGAATTATATTTTGCATGGTTGCATACGCAGGAATATTTGCCGATGAAAATCAATTGTTCGCCCAGTACCCACCAAGACCTGATGGATGCTGCAAGCAGCGAGATTGGTTAGCTGGCAACTGGCGTCAAACTGATTTGACCTTCACAGAGTGTGAGAGACTAAATCGGAACAGAGATAATTTAGATGATCTCTTTGAAGAAAAAGGCTATGTGTGGTGGGATGGAGATTGTCAGATTTAATTTTGCTTTTATATAAGGAACAAATGTAGAAATGCTAAGATTATTCGATAGAAAATTTACCTATTTTTGCTTTGGCTATATGATATTTGTGGGCGTTTTATGCATTTGTGTGCTGCTTGCAGCAAAACCGTCATCTGCTGCATCTTTGTCCTTTTATTATGTGTCTACTGGCGGTAGTGACAACAACCCGGGAACCAAAATATCTCCGTGGAGAACTATTCAGCACGCTGCAAATGTCGCCCCGGATGGTTCCATTATTAACGTCAACTCAGGTATCTATGAAGAACGCGTTTCCATAACAAGATCCGGGACAGCAGAAAAGAAAATCTTCTTTAAATCGATCCCCCGAAGAAGCGTAAACATGCGCGGTTTTGATATCAAAGCGGATCACATAAGAGTAGAGGGTTTTAATATCGATCCTGGAATTGGAGAAGGCTTTGGCGTATTTATTCATTCTGGGAATTACATCGATGTCATCGACAATTACATGGTTAACTGTAAAATCGGGATCTTCACGCGAAGCCGCAACATACCGGGTCATCTTTATATCTCAAATAATAAAATGTATCGCTGCAACATGGGAATAATGCTGTTTGCCCATGATTCGCTTATTGAAAATAATGAAGTGCAACGGCTGGTGAGATCTCATGGTGTAGATGCCGATTATGCGAGATTTTTCGGTAACAACAACGTCTGGCGTGGCAATCTCTTCCACGGTACCTCCAGACACGAAATAGGGAAGTCCCATACCGATTGTTTCCAATTTTATGACGAAAACCGCGTACACACCCACAATACAATTATAGAAAAGAACATATGTTTGGGTGACTTCTCTCAGGGAATGATGCTGGAGTCGGATGCTTATCCAGATGAGACCTATTTGTCAGATCTTATTGTGAGAAACAACATTTTTGCTCACGGTCGTGCTTGGGCCATTTGCGGCGGCAAATCCGTTGGGTGGCCCAATACGATCGTGGTAAACAATCTTTTTGCTTATATTCGTACTATGGGTGTTGGCATTAAGGGTTATAAAGCCAAAGGTGGCGTCGTGAAAAACAATATCTTTTATAATTGTGGAAACCAACCAACGCCTTATTTTAGTTCTAATGGAGCTGAAATAGAAGGCGGGCACAACATTATTTTTAATTCAGGAAAATCCCCCGGATTTAATGATTTTGTTGGTGTGGATCCTATGTTTGTCGATGCTGAAAATAATGATTTTCGTCTTAAACCCGAGAGCCCAGCAATTGATGCCGGGGTGTCTATTCCTGAGGTGACCACTGACATCGACGGCAAACCCAGGCCGGCAGGAAGCGGGTATGATATTGGCCCCTATGAGTATTAAGAAGTGGTTTTGGCCGTAAAATGTTGTAAAAATTTAAACGAATCCATGTTGGAATCTGGATTCTAATGTTGGCTGGAAATTGTTAAAATCATTATTAATATTATACCGTAATAAAATCCAAGGAGGGGGATCATGAAAATTTTTTTTCATTTCATGATGGTGACAGGATCGCTTTTTGCTATTTTTTTAATCTGTTTACCCCTATCCCATGCCGAACTGATCGAACCCACTCAAAGGCTTGATGGAGAACAGAAACAGACAGGAAGATTAACTGTTCTCAGTGAGCCGCCGGGGCTGGAGATTGTTCTTGACGGCAACAATTTAGGCAAAACACCAGCATTTTTAATGGAAGTTGACGAGGGTATCCACACCCTGCAAGTCAAAAATTCAAAGATCGAGATTTATATAAAACCCGGAAAAACTTTGAAATTGAGCTATCACAAGGAAAAGTTCATTTTTATCCCCGTTGCAGAAAAAGAGATTAAAAAGCAACCCGGGCCCGACGAAAAAAATGAAATGAGCAAAGCCAGACCTAAGCAACCAAAGGATCCAATCCAATTACGAAACGAAAAAAATAGACAACAAGCCATTGACCGCTTCAATAATTTTCTAAAAGGTACCCAAGATCATTTTTAAATAACTTTCCTCTCCGTGTACATCTTCCTACTATCTCCTGAGCCCACCATTTTATTTTGTATGTTATTGTTGGTTTTATAAATTCTCCTAATTAGCGAACGAAAGGAAAATATTAATGAGCCGCACCCATGAAGCCCTTAGGAGAGCTGAAGTTAATTTTCAGAAAAAAAATTTCGAACAAAAATATTTAAGACCGGTAGAGCAGGTAAGGAAAAAGCCAATTGAAAAAATAGATTTAAGCGAAAAAATAGAAACTTCTCTAGCGGGTCTTGCGCTAAGTGAAAAACAAATATTGAGTCAAGATCTTAAAGAGATTAGACAAAGTTTGAAAAAAATAGAACAGTGTATTATGGAACCAAAAACATCTCTAAATATCCATGCTAACGATTCAGAAACAAATCATTCCATAGCTGCCTTGTCCATACTTATCGATCGCAAAAAATTATTGCTGAACCGATTTAATGATCTGGTAACTAAGAGAAAATATTATATTATTAAAAAGCTCACAAAGAATATTGCCGATGATAGTATTAGAAGTTCATTTGAAAAAATAGTTAACGATTTGTACATTAAAGATAAAATTTTACAAAAAGAATATCATAAATTGGACCAAATGCTTTTAACTATTGATGCTAAACAGCAGGATAAGAAGAATGAAGTCTATGCTGAGATTTCCGACAAGGAGCCAATAGAAACAGAAAAAGAGGAGCCAAGAAAAACAATTCGAACTCGGCTACGGGATTCTTTAGGAATTTTGACACTGGGGATCTTGTTGGGATGCTTAAGCCTTTTTATCGCGATAGCGCCATTGGTTGGTGTCACCATTTCAAATGTTTTAAGCTTTGCATGTTTTGCACTTATCGGTGTTGTCCTCGGCCTCACCGTTGCCAAATTAACAAGACCATAAACAATTTCCCACATGCCATTATGTGCCTGTCTTCAAAAGGTTTTAGTCAGATAAAAAGACAATTATTATTACCAAAATTATTCCAGCTCCACCGATAGAATAACAAAATACACAAATTAGTCTTAATGGTCGCTGTTTCCATGCTAATGGCCAATAGTGCATGGGAGGGCGGTCTAACTGATCAACTCACTGATCCTGACTAAATTCTTTTACACGCGATGGACGAAAGAAGTGTATAGGCTGCTCGCAATCGCTAAAAAAATGGTTGAAAACAGCAAAAGGAACAATAAGTTCTGAATTGGTTGAGGCAGACATCAGAACGATCCCGCTCTGACGGTCAAGTTGCTAAAAAAATTGGTTGAAAAAGACAACGCGGCGGCAATCATGACGTTTTCAAGCAGCAAGCCGGTCTTGGCAATGGCCAAAGTTGCCAATGAATATCGAACACCCATTCTGGCCGCTCTTGTCGCCCATCTGGATATCTCCAAGCACAATGATTTTATCACTCAGCTTGTTTTCAACGACGACACTCAGGGGATCGTTACAGCTCCATTTGTCATAGACGACTTGCTCATCGACACCGTGGCCGTATTCAACAATCCGAACACCGTGTACTCCAGCCATCCGGCAGCTGAATTTGAAAGGAAGTTTAAATCCATCAGATAGTTGAAATGTTAAATTTTTTACTACTCAGAAAATAAAATTATCATGTATCTTGATTATTATGGGTTAAAGGAACAACCCTTCAGTATAAGCCCCGATCCGAAGTTTATTTGGTTCAGTAAAACACATGCTGAAGCATATAACACGTTGAAATACGGGATTACAGAGGACAAGGGATTACTGGTTCTGACTGGTGAAGTTGGAGCTGGTAAAACGTTGCTACTTAAATATCTTGAAAAAAATATTTCGATACCGACAATTATTGTAACGGTTCCTGATCCTGATATGAAGACGCTCGAATTTTACAATTATCTTGCAGCAGAGCTTCAGATAAAAGCAAAAATAAATAGCAGGGGAGATTTTTTAATACATTTTAAAAAGTTTTTATACGATGCGTACGGAACACAAGAAAAAGTATTAGTTATTTTAGATGAAGCACAAAGACTAAATTTTAAATTGCTTGAACAAATACGCCTACTATCAAACTTTGAAATATCCAAACAAAAATTGCTGAATATTTTTTTAGTGGGCCAGAATGAATTTGTTGAAATGCTAAAAGATGATAGATGTAAAGCCGTAAATCAAAGAATCATTGTTAAACATCACCTTGATCCTTTCAGTAAAGATGAAACCTCACTGTATATTGCTCACCGTTTACACATCGCTGGAACGGACAAACCAATTTTCGGGCCAGATGCTATTGACCAAATATACGCTATTTCGGATGGATACCCTCGCTTAATTAATATTTTATGTGATAATGCCCTGTTGTACGGTTGGCGCAATGGTTTGCAATCCTTAGATGCGGATGTAATCAAAGGAAGGGTAGAAGAATTAAAATTGGAAAAATTCCTTCGGCATAAAAGAGATGAACCAAATATTGAAGTAACTATCAAGGGGACTGATGAAAGTACAAATCCTAAACCCAGAATAAAAAGAAATGAAGATCAAAAATTGCAAACAGAAGAACGCGTGTCTGGTCAATCAATAGTAGAAGAGCAATATAAAAAAAATATTGTGCCACTATCGAAAGAATTAACATTAAACAAACATAAAAACAATGAAACGAAAGCATTAGCTCTTGTTGAGATTTCAGAAAATAAGAAAAATCAAAGCACTTTTAGAATCTTGCGATCTGGTGTAATAGTTGTTTTTATACTATTTTTGGGGTATGCGGCATTTTATTTATTCAATTTCAGCATCAAAAGCAATTCGCCATATTCAATTGAAGAGATTGCTTCCGTACGAAATTTTAGCTTCACGGAAAATGAAAAACATCCTGCTGAAAATGACCAAGATAATAAAATTGAGACCTCAAAGAGCTTGTCTACCGACCCAAAACCTAATAGTGTGTTTAGAGGAGATGAAGCTCAAGGAAAAAGTGGTGAGCTGTTAGCTAAGCGCACAGCTGGAGGAGAAGGCTTGGAAAAACCTGAAAAAGAAATTCAACGAAAAAACCTTATTTTAGCCTCAAATAATAATAAATCGGAGGGTAAGGAAGTTCGCAAAGAGTTCTCTCCTGAGACAAAAATAGAGGGATATAGAACGAGCGACCCATTAAACCAGCAGATATTGCAAAAACACAGAATTCTTGTCCACTTTAACAATGACTCATTTGAGCTTTCCGAAGGCGCCCTTGAAATATTAGATATAATTCTAAATTTTGCAATCCTGAATCAGAAGGCGGAAATTATTGTCGAAGGTTTTACCGATTCTTACGGAAATTATTGGTACAACAAAAAGCTTTCGCTTCTAAGGGCAAATGCAGTGAAAAATTATTTTGTGAAACAAGGGTTAAATCCCTCAAGAATTAAATCAATGGGGAGGGGATCGGAAAGCCCTATCGGCAATAATCACAGCCGTGTAGGAAGAAGACAAAACCGGAGGGTAGAAATAAAATTTGCTTTTGCTAATGATTTAGACAAGGACATGTCAAACTGAAACAAAGCAGGTTCCTTTAAGAAAGAGACAGAATTTTTTTTAGACCCGAGTTCGGCCGAAACACAATCCGCTTTCCGCGGCTGATCATTCATTTGGTTTTCTTTAAAAAAAGTTTGTAAAATAGATCGATCGAGAATAAAAGACGGCGCTTTTGAAGGCGCCGTCTTTTTTTATAGAGCTGCTTTAATGTTCTCGGGATGTTTGAGGCGCTCGATGATGAGCGGCTAAAAACAAAAAGTTGTCAGCTATTATGAAGGCATCGAATTGGGCCGATATGTTTATTTTGGATGCCTCGTCATTCGTTATACTTTGCTGCACACGGGCTTCTTGCTCTCTGACGGGAACTCGAATAAAGGCGCCCTTCAACCAGCTTAATTTTAACGATTCGCCGGGCTCAGCAGGTATTTCGGTTTCAACATCTTGTAACCGAAGGATACGTTTTCCGGGCCCCACTCTTAGATCGACAACCGGTGTTTTGCCAATTGATGTCCCGTCCATCGTAACATCAAGCCCGGGGGCTCGCTAAATACAGACAGACTCCCTGTTTTTTCAGGTGGCCGGTTCAACGATCGAGTCGGTTCGATCAGATCGAATGCCACAGAGACCTGATTTGTCAGTAAGAACAGAAATGCTGCACTCAATAGACGCTTTATGGTTGGCAAGCGTTTCATCCGGCCCACTCACGTGACCGCATAATAATGATAGCTTCGCTGAATTTCAACCTGATTTCCTGCGTAATCAATCAACCCTCTTTAATTGAGTTTTATTGGCTGGATTGGCACGCCGATAATTGTGGAGAAATAAATCTACCGTCTGCGCATGATCTTATTAAAGGCGTAGATGCCCAGGCCGATCAGTGCCAGGTTGAACAGCGCGTACAGGATCAGGTGCCCGATTACCGAACCGCCTGAGGCCGTGGAGATGAAACAACCGCCACCACCACCGCCGCCGCCGCCGGAACTGGCCACAGAAGCGCCGGCCTGAAAGCCCGAGAAATGATAGACCCGCAATTCAATTGAAGCCGGATCGGTATCATGACGATTAACCCGTGATCCGGGCACCACCAGGCCATCACCGCCGGCGCGGACATTGCCGGCGGCATCAACTGCCAGAACCCAGCTGTTGCCGTCATAATAATATACGTTCAGGCCGCCGACACGGTTATTACCGGGGCAGGGGATCAGAATTTTGACCGGCGTATCGAAAACGGCCGGAGGTTGCAGGTTCATGGGAATTCCGACACCTTTAGCGCCGGTAACGGCTGGAATTTCATCCATGGGCCCGAACAGGGGGGGGTGCAGCTCGCTGCTGTCGAAAATGATTTTGGCGCCTGCCAGCTGCCCGCTGACCACTTCGACGCCGTCATCAAGACCGCCTTCCAGGTCGTCGTCATCAAGGGCAACCGGTTGGCTGTCGGGCAAATTCTGCGGTGCCCAGGCGGCATCGAACTGCCCCTGGGTCTCAACCGCAAAATCGAAGCTGGACTGCGGCATGACGTTGGTCACACTATCGGTAACATCGACTTTGACATTCACACCGCTACCGTAAGGGAAGTTTTGCAGACCGCCGCTTTCCTCGCTGCGATCGTACACCACCCACATGCGCGTGACCGCCGTATTCAAATCGGCGGCTCTCAGCTTTATCCATCGCAAGGTGCCGGATCCCAGGTCGCGGGTGTAGCTTGGGTTTATGCCGTCGTTGATGGTAAACTGCACGCTTGCATTGTCGGTCATATCGATTCCGTGGGCCGAATCGAGCAATACCGCCACTGCTGTATTATACGGCACCCTCTGGGTGTCGGTGATACCGGCATTGTGCTCGGGAATAGTGTCTTCAATGATAAACGGCGCATCGGCCGAGCTGCGCGGGTCGGTGCGGGCCTGATATTCCTGCAGGTTGCTGTATCCGTCGCCGTCCAGGTCTGCAGCGCTATCATCCTTTAGTGGATTTAGATTGTTCGCCGTTTCCCAGTCACCGGCCATTCCGTCGCCGTCGTCATCGTTTATCGTGATACTGGCAGGAGTGACCGGGTTGCCGGCCAGATCGGTGATGCCGCTGACGGAGAGGGTGAAAATCTCAAAAGCCGGGGTCGACGCCATGGACAGTCGATAATTGGAACTTCCCAGATCAGAAATATCATCATCTTTAGGATAGAGCGAACCGAAATTCAAAGAGGGACTGAAGCTGTAATTATCTTCAGCGGTGGCGCCCTGCATATCCTGCTCATCGTAAGTGACGGTAATTGTATCGGCAGCAAAGTTTATGACCGGAAACGCCACGATGGAGGGCGGATCTGCGTCGGCAGTCGTAAAGGTCGCCTCGGCAGATGGATTGACATCGCCGGATTTGTTATCCGGGCCGTTACCGTAACGATCGGTTGATCCCACGCGAAAATAATAATCGGTTTCCTGCGTCAACCCGCTGAGGGTAATGCTGTGGCTGGTCACCCGGTTTGCATCTGAAAGCGTATTGGGGTAACTGTCCCAGCTGTTGCTGGCGGTGCCATATTGCACAACGCTGTCGGACGCTAAGTCGGTTGTCCAGGTGACAACTGCGGTGGTTTCGGTGATGGAGTTGACCTGGACAGTGGATATTTGCGGGGCTGCCAGGGCTGCACCGGCATTGATCCGTCCGTCGCTGGCCACTTTGTTATTCAGGGCGGATTTTAAATCAACACGGTTTTCGATAAGTGCCTTGATGTCGACCTGAGTCAGCGCCGGGTGCTGTGCAATGATCAGTGCCGCCAGTCCGGACACATGCGGTGTGGCCATGGATGTGCCGTGTTTGAAGGTATATTCATCACCGCTATAGACCGATGATGCCGCCGTTATTTTTACATCGTCAAGGTAATAGCCGTCAGCGACTCCACTGCCGTCGGTGACCAACCAAAAGCGGACCCAAACCCTGCTCCGACCGTCATAGGCTTCCAGATCGGCTTCGATGGTCGTCCAGGAGGCAAATGTTCCCGAAACTCCGTTGTACAGATTGGGGTCTCCGGGCAGTTGAAAGCTAACGGGGCTCCAATCAGACTTGTTGGTTGAAACGAAAACCCATAAGACATCCGTGCTTTTCACAGATCCCCGGATTTTAAATTCCAGTTTGGAAGCGGTCTGATTCCTCAGGTCGAACTCCGGTGTAATCGCATAGGAATCGGTGTTATTTAGATAATCAGCACCCGGGCTATCGGTCAATGAATAGCTATCGGAACTTGCCTCAGCGTTAGTCGCATTCCAGCTATTTTTAGTGCCGCCGGTGGTCCAGCCGGCAATATCGCCATCACTGAACGTGTCCTGCCAGACTGTCTGACGGCCGGGCGCGGTACTGTAGATGTTAATACCCGGCGCCGTCACATCCACCGAAACGGCGCCGTAATTTGAAAATGCGGCCAGCTGGTCATTCTGGTCACTGGCTGCCACCGCGATAATATTGGCGCTGGTATAACCTGATGGATAGTGGGGATTGTCGTCGTTATTGCGACCGCTGTTACCGGCAGCGCATACCACCACAGCATCGGATGCATCGATGGCATCTTTAAGCGCCTGAACGTATCCACCGCCGCCCCAGCTGTTATTGATGACGTCAGCCCCCTCGGCATTGGCGTATTCGATGGCTGCGATGGCATTGGCCGTGCTGCCCAGACCCCAGGCATCCAAAAAGCGCAACGCCATAATCCTGGCCGACCAGCTGACACCGGTGACACCTTTGTTGTTGTCGCCAATCGCTGCAATGGTTCCGGCAACATGGGTGCCGTGACCATTGGCATCACGGGGATCTTTGTCGTTGAGCAAAAAATCCCACCCGTTGACGTCATCAATATAGCCGTTGCCATCGTCGTCTATGCCGTTATTGGGGGTCTCTGCGGGGTTTATCCAGATGTTGGCCTGTAGATCCGGGTGGTTGACATCGACACCGGAGTCAATAACGGCCACCACAACATTCGAGCCGCCGGTGGTCGTGTCCCATGCATCCAGCGCATCGATGTCGGCATCATGGGTACCGTTTGTTCCGTTTACATTTTGCGCGGTATTGTGCAGTCCCCACAGGCGATTGAAATAGGTATCGTCGGGCGGGGCCATATTGGCAGACACGATGTAATTGGGCTCGGCATGCTCGACATCAGGGTCTTCAAGATAAAGCTCGAGTGCCTCTTCGACGTCGGTGCCTTCGGGCAGGCGCACCTGCTGATAGCCGTTGATGGCAAAAGTTCGCTGGGTGGTAATATCAAACCAGTACCGGTAGGCTGCGGCTGCTTCCTGGCGTACCTCTGACCGGAATTTTACCAGCAGTTCGCCGGGAACATAAGCCGGCAACTGAGCGTCACGGTCCGCCGGCGGAACGTCTGTCGCCGCCGGGACCGGAACGGCTGCCAGGATGCAGCAAATCGCAATCAGCCGGAA
>JASFNW010000134.1:0-14846 GCA_050116835.1 Desulfobacterales bacterium | reverse complement strand
AGCGACAATTCCTTTACCCTCCAAATGTCGTGCTTTGGCAATTGCCTCAGTGGTTTCATAAAACCATTTTTTTGGCTGACATCCTGCCAGCGCACATATCCCACCGGGACGATCAGCCTTTTCTATCACCGCTACATTCAAACCTTTTTCATTTAACTGAAATGCGGCTGTCTGACCGCTGGTTCCGGAACCAATGACAGCGACATCGTAGGTCTCCATAATTGAAACCTCCTTGCATAATTGAATTTTAAGAAATCAAAGAGATTAATATCTTACGTGAAAAAAATGATCTTCAGATAGACCGTTGAAGATCGTCTGCTGATATTCAGTCTGTTTCTGGCTGGGGAACATCTCCTTTGCTTACACCTTGGTCATCAGCCTTGTCTTCTGCCCAAGCGAATCGGATTCAAGAGTGACTAGTATATCCGGCGCATTTTCGCGAACCAGTTTAATCAGCTCCGCTGCGTTGCGATTAGGGGTTAGGACATTGGCGGTCCTGATCCGGAGCGAAGACTCGCTATCAGCGCTAACCGCAGCCTTAACCTCTGACGGAAAAAACCGGGTGTAAGGTAATATCCACCAAGCATGATATGCAATGCATAGCAAAGTGGCAAACAGCAGGCCCCATGTTGTAAGTTGCGATAAATCGAGCAATATCATTTCCGCCAAAAGCAAAAGTGTCGAGATCACCAATAGTTGCAATCGAGGAAAATCCAGTGATCTTACCCACCAAGCCTCATAACGCCACATCGGCAACAAAGTGAAAAGGACGAGAATAATTGTTGCAATCAGAAATGCAGTAGACATCACCTTGACTGATAAAATAATTTCTTAACGCTAAGAAATTTAGGGGTGTCTGACTTTGCGCACCATGAGCCGCCGGAAAAAGGCCGATCAATTAGAATAGTACCCTTTAATTTGATACCGCCAACGTGCTCGACCTGCAGAATTCCCTGAATTTAGAATAGTTAAACACACAATTTGGATCTGCACCTCCGATACCATTGTTTTTACAACAACAGATCCTATTTGTTTCAAATTTAATTAACTATTGAAACAAATTTTATTTCGACGAATATTGTAGATGACGTACGCTAATCCTCATTATTTGACAAGAATTTAAATTGTAAGTTTCGTGCCTGAATTGAAATTTTAGAGGGACACGAAAAATTTGGGATTAGCGAAAGGAAGGTGAATTTTTACAGAACGTTAGATGTATAGCCGAAGTCTACAATTTAGCCAAAGTGTGGGTATCGTATGGCTAATATACAATCGCAGATCGCAAGATAGATGTAAAAGTTTTGCAGTTGGGATATAAAAACGATATCACAATCTGAAATTATTTCGATGGGATACAGATTTTTTGGCGAAATCTGTATTTGTAACGTCAGGCGTGAGCTGCGTGCCAAATACATTCCGAATCTGCGTGGTCTTTACGATAAGCCGCCAGACTTCTTCACGTCAGCTCCACGCTTTTGTTCGGCCTTTCTTTGGTCAAAGATATCAGCATTAAGCCCCATTGCCTTAGCACGTACCTTCCATTGTTTCCTTGCCAGAGCGCGCATGTCTTCAACATCGTCTGTTTCATCCATAATTTCCATGCCCATAAGCGTCTCGATTAAATCCTCTAGTGTCACCAGTCCATCCGTCCCTCCATGCTCATTGACGACTATAGCAATGTGCTGGCGATCCTCAAGAAACCGCTCCAACAATGCTATCAACGATACCGACTCCGGAACAACAAGTATTTCACGCTTCAATGCTTTGAGTTTTTCATCGCCTCGCTCATGGGCGGCGTTAATCAGAACATCCTCTTTAAGAGCAAAACCAGTTATGTCGTCAATACGTGTCGTATAGAGCGGCAGACGAGAAAAAGGGGTTTGAGTAACTTGCTTCAACGAATCGCTAATTTTCATATCCTCGGGTAATGCGAAGATTACAGCACGTGGTGTCATGATATCGTCCACTTTTAGCGACTCGAATCGGAATATGTTTCGAATAATCCTTGATTCCTTATCGCGAATATGCCCCGTCTCTACACCGACCTGAGCCATGGCGATGAATTCGTCTCTACTGAAAATATGAATATCCTTTCCGTGTGAAATAAACTTTGTTAGTCTCTCCGAAATCCACACAATTGGGTAAAGGACCACAATCAGAGTGTTCACAAAATACGAAATAGGGCCTACAAGTTTTGACCAGTAGACGGCGCCTAAAGTTTTGGGCACGATTTCGGAAAGAAAAAGGATCAAAAGCGTCATAACAGCCGAAAACAGGCCAAACCATGCACTTCCAAATACGACTGTCGCTTTGGCCCCGGCACCGATCGCGCCAACCGTATGCGCAATAGTGTTGAGTGTCAAAATGGCCGCAAGTGACCGGTCCACATTATCTTGTCTCAGTCGTTTCAAAAGCACCGCATGCTTAGGCCGCTTTTCTTTCTGCCCTTCGATATATGAAGGTGTAATGCTCAAGAGCACCGACTCTGCCACTGAACAGAGAAATGAAAAGACCAATGCCAGCAGTACATAAATTATTAGCAGCAGACCATCAGCACTCATATCTTCAATCCTTTTTTTTAAGAACCTTCTACGTCAACGGCATGAGCCGAGAAAACCAATACAAGCGACAATACGGGGACGAAAGTCCAGCTCGACCATCTTGATGAAAATCTCGCAGGAATTGTATGTTTCCATATTGCGTGACCGAACATAATATATTGGATAGTTTTCAACACAAGTGGAAAAAGAAACGGACTTATGCTGAAATGGCAAAATCCATACACCAATAAATTAGAGACTTGGATCGACCAATTCCATATTCTTCCATATCTGTCGAGAATATCATCATATTTTACTGGATTTCACCGATAAGCACCTTGTTAATAGCTTTCAGATGCAGCTTTTTGTACCCAATATGATTATTAGGCTGCAGCGGCATAATTACACGGAATCAATTGACAGCCGACTGAAGGTATATTGAGATGAGCACACGAATCCGCTCCTCTCAAAAGCGTGTGATATATAACGATCTGAAATTCCCTGAGAACCACAGATATCATCATTCACCTGTGCATATCAACTTTTATATGAATACAGATCTCCATTCGATATCTTGACAATGATTGAGATTGGATCATGTAATCTATCCTTTCCCAAAATTCAGATCGATCCCCATATATTGCGGTTGCTGTAGACGTTACCAGAGTTTACATGTCGTGCCTGCATCAAATCACGAGAAAGATTCAGGGATATTGTGTATTAGTATGAGTAATCTTCAATTCACTTAACCTTAGCGGCCAATTCTTCACATTTTTTTATCACCTCATTTTGGTGTGGCTGTATTTCCTGCCCAGGCAGGTGCTTATAAGATTCAAGATAAGGGTCAACTATTTCTGTGTTTATTCCTGAAAGAGCTTCCATAACTGCCAAACCGCAAAACGGAACATAGGCAGTCGAATATCCACCCTCGTGGACCATTAGCAACCGACTCTGACAAATCTCATTGGCCAATTCTTTTAATAATACCGTCATGGATCGATAAGTCTCACTGGTATTCAACATCCGGCCCAGTGGATCCATGACGTTGGCATCAAATCCGGAAGATACAATAATAAGCTCCGGATTGAATGACTTTAAAACCGGTAAGACAACTCTTTCAATTGCAGCAATATACGCACCATGACCGGAGCCGGCAGGCAAAGGGACATTCAAATTATAGCCTTTACCAATGCCCTCACCGGTTTCGTCGATTGAACCCGAGTCAGGTGGATAATAACCATTCTGGTGGATGGAGATCGTCAAAACAGAAGGATCCTCATAGAATGCCCACTGTGTGCCATTGCCATGATGAACGTCCCAATTCACGGTGGCAATTCTCTCCAATCCATACACTTTTTGCGCATGTCTTACAGTTATTGCAGCATTTCCAAAAATACAAAAGCCTCGACCCCGATCCGCTTCTGCATGGTGTCCAATTGGACGAATTAGCGCATATGCGTTTTCAATTTTGCCATCAAGGACCGCATCCGCTGCTTGCAAACAGCCACCTAAAGCCAGAAGTGCAATTTCATAGCTTCCCGGACCAAATGGGGTAATTTCACCGGCATCTCCGCCGGCACCATTACTTAGGGCCTTGATTCTATCAATGTAGCCTCCAGTATGAATGTAGAGTAATTCTTCCTCAGTCGCCATTCTCGGTTCAATTGAAATCAATTTTTTGCTTAATCCGCTCACATCCAGCAGGTTGCGGAATCCGCGTTTGCTTTCGGGACTTTCGACGTGAGGCTCGGGTTGGATGAAGCTTCCGCTGGGCATGAAAGCGGCCGCATTTCCCGTATCATGCCACATGTAGCGCTCGTCAAAGACAAATCCAGTTGCCATGTTTCCTCCTTTCCATTTGTATTTGCATTAATTGTGGCGATCAACAAAATCGATAAAGCGGTTAAGTTGAACAAAAACATCTTAATTACATGCGTGTATCATCGAATCGCTTTTTTAAATAATGAGAGTCGGTCCTGTCCGTTAGGAGAGGACCGATTCCCATTTACCAGGCTAGGCTTTTTCAACTCGAAGCGACACCGGTGTTCCATGGGTTATTACATCGAGAACCGGTGAAAACTCCGCACACTCCTTGAGCGCTTCGGCAGAGGCATCTGATTTAACCTTAAAAGTTGCCCTAATGTTCTGATACCCTTTACGAACATCGCTACTCAATTCGAGAAAACCACGGGCGTCAAGATTGCCCTCCAGTTTCGATTCCACCGACTCTATGGTAATGCCCCGGGCAGCCGCCTTGTAAATGATGCTGCTCGTCAGACAGGACGCAAGCGCGTGCAACAAATACTCCACTGGAGTGGCCGTCCGGTCCTCTCCCAATAAAATAGGCGGTTCATCGGCCTCAAGCACAAAGCTTCTGTCTCCTGCTCCATGTTCCTCACCTGCACCGTAAAACCCCTTTATCGTTGTCCGGTTGTAACCGCCCATATCCCAGCGGTTTGTGGCTCGGAACTGGAATTTGCCCAGCTCCGGCTGGGCCTTGACTGCCTGTACGGTGTTCTCAAACTCGGTCACATCGATGCCGTTGATGACTGTCGTTTCAGCTATTTTTGTCTGTGTTGTCATGGTATTTCTCCTTTTTTAATCGGCAGCTCTTGCAGCCAATTATGGTTTGTTTTGCAAAAGTTCTCTGTCTTACCAAACTTGCATTCAGCGCATGCCGTCTGCGAATCAACTCCATGTCTTCGGTTTTGCGCTGTGCTTACTTGTACATTAAAGGTTGTAGCAGTGTGCCACAAGAGGTAGAATGGCCAAAACCGGTTCATTTATGCCAAAGGAGGGTCAAAATGCCACATCAGAAAGGACTTATCCACGTCAGTCTGGTTGCCATTTCCGACGTCATGCTCTCATCTTTGATCGGCATCTTTGATGTATTGAACTGCTTTGGGCTCCTAGCTACCTTCGACAAAGCCCTGCCCGATAAGAACCCCTTCCATACTGAGATCATAGCCCAGTCCCGCGAGGACAACCGGACCGCAAGCGAGTTGCCGATCACCGCCCATCACACGTTTGAAGAACTTGACCATACCGATATCATTGTCATTCCTTCAATGATGGTCGAAGACAGTGAATGGAAAAAGGGACGGTACCCGGCGATAGTAAGGTGGCTATCGGACATGCATGCTCAGGGGGCCATGTTGTGTTCAGCCTGTTCAGGAGTGCTGCTGCTGGCAGAAACCGGCCTTCTCGATGGAAGAGAGGCTACGATTCATTGGGCTTATGCCAGGACTTTCCGTCATAACTTCCCTGATGTTCGGCTTCGACTCGAAAAGGTTCTTGTTACCGCCGGTGAACGTCAGCAATTTGTTATGTCGGGTGCTTCGGCATCGTGGCACGACCTGGTGCTATATCTAGTTGTCAGGCATGTTGGACCGTCAGCGGCGCAGGCAATCGCCAAATTTATGCTTCTGCAGTGGCATGTGGACGGACAGGCCCCATACGTTGTCTTTGAAGCACCAACTGATCATGGAGATGCGGTTGTTCTGGATGCCCAGAGATGGCTAAGCGAGTCTTTCTCGGTTGCTACTCCAGTGGAGGAGATGGTCAAGCGGTCCGGCCTGGCCGAAAGAAGCTTCAAACGGCGCTTCTCTAAAGCAACGGGTTATTCACCTATCGTATATGTGCAGAATGTTCGCATTGAGGAAGCAAAGCGTCGACTTGAAAGAACCGATGAGCCGATTGACGAGATTAGCTGGGCTGTGGGCTATGAGGATCCCGCGTTTTTCAGGCGCTTATTTAAACGCATTACGAGAATCAGACCAGGAAGCTACAGACGTAAATTCCGGTTACCAGATTTCGTTAACACAGGAAAATAGGATAACCTAAAAAGTATCGTGTTCTGCTGATTGGCAGTTCATTTCTATATGACCCTTTTTACAGATTAGCCAGGACGATTACACACTTTTTTGAGCATTAATTTTTTTTGGATTTCGTGCCTTCTTTTAAAATGATGAAAATTTAGAGATTGCATAACAAAATGTTCGCGGTTTATAATTTTTATTGTTAGCGAGTTGCCACGATATAACGTGGTACCGCATACTTGTGGGGAAATAGGGGATATGGGTTATGTATCGCAATTAATTCAAAGCGTTTCAAAATACCGATTCATACAGCCATTTTTTAAATAAGTGGAGGTTTTACTAACCTTATGTATCTTTTAACAAATCGCTTTTCAAAAAGTACTGGTACGTTAAAAGGTTTTGATATTTAAGAAACACCTGAATAGTTGTGATTCTATATTGTCAATCGAACTCTTGACTCACATTCCAATTCTGTCAAACCAAGTGCCGATCATTGCATATAAGGTTTGTAATCCGTATAGCCTTGAGCGCCTGGCGTGTACCACAATGACATATCGTCAAATGGCGCAAGGGGCCAATTATTTTTCAGACGCTCCGGCAGGTCGGGATTGGTAATGAAAGGACGGCCGAAGGCTGCCAGATCGGCATGACCTGCTTTGAGTCTCTCTTCTGCTGTTTCCATCGTATAGCCGCAATTGCCCATGATAATGCCTTCATATTCAGCCCGAAATTCAGCCAGCGTCATCGGCTCACCCTGTTCATGAAAACCAAAGGCAAGCCCATCCATGATGTGAACATATGCGAGATTCAATTTGCTGAGTTCTTTTATCGTGTAGAGAAATGTTTCTCGAAAATCAGGGCTGCCCATATCATTGAATACGCCGTTGGGAGAAAGGCGGACACCCACCCGTTTTGACGGCCATACCTCTAACACGGCTGCCATCACGTCTTTTAGAAAACGATATTTGTTTTTCAGGCGGCCGCCGTAGTGATCGGTCCTTAAATTTGTTTTTGAATCGAGAAATTGATTGATCAAATAGCCGTTGGCACTGTGCACTTCGACACCGCTGAAACCCGCCTCCATGGCATTTGCGGCAGCGCTGCGATAATCGTCCACGGTGGCCTTGATGTCATCAACCGTCATGGCCCGCGGGGTTTCGTAGTCTTTTTTTCCAAGCGGCGTGCGAATCTGGTCACCGATAAGTTTCACCGCCGAGGCTGAAACCGGAAGTGCGCCGTTGTGAAAGTCACTGTGAGACGCACGGCCGCAATGCCATAACTGTAAAAATATGGGCGTGCCGGTGGGCTTCAGCTTCCGGGTGACGATTCGCCAGCCCGCCACCATTTCATCGGTGTAGATGCCGGGTGAGCCGACCCAACCGTTGCCCTGGGCGGAAACAACGGTTGCCTCGGTAATCAGCAGGCCGGCCGAAGCACGTTGGAAATAGTATTCGGCCATTAGCGCATTCGCTATGCGCTGCGCGCCGGCACGTCCTCGGGTCATGGGTGCCAGAACGACTCTGTTTCTTAGTTCTAAATCTCCCATCTGCAATGGCTCAAACAGCTTATGGTCCCTCATGACCCTCTCCTATCGTCAAATTTATGATGAAATAAAAAATGAGCTTTTTTATTGTAACCATCATTTGTCTTTTGTCTGCTGTCAAATCGATGTTTCATACCCATATGTGATGAACGCTGATCATTGCCTGGGGGAAACATGGGTACGCTGCGAGTTTGCATATTGGGTTACGCACCCCCCACTTTATCCGCTTCGGCATCCTATTTTTCCGTAATATCTCATAACTTAATGATATTATTTATTATTTTTAACTTTATTTGCATTCGAAATGAGACTGTGATAGACTTTTTATAGAAATAATTATAACAAATTCGATAGCCTACGCCAGATTTCAAGCCTGCCTGTCTGATTCCTTCTCCGGCAGATTTGAACATCCACCGATCCGGAAAAATCGGTTATATAACAGTCAGATAAGGACACTTGTGTTTATTCGCGGCCTGAGAACAAAAATCGCACTGAATCTTGCCATCCTCTTCCTCGTGGCCATGCTATTGATCAACATTGTCGCAATGATGACCGCCAAACGGGACATCATCCGCAGCGAGATCACCAGGGGCCACTTTATGGTATCCACGCTTACGACTGATCTGCTGGATATTATGGATTTGGGCTTGACATCAGCCCCCCAGAATTCCCGGGTACAGGTATTTGGTCTCCTATCCGAAGCCGGTGTTTCCGGTGCCATGGTTGTCGGCAAAAATAAGGAGCGGGTGGTCTACGGCAAAATTTCATCGGCCTTGCAAAACGAACTGTTAAAGCATTGCCGCAGCGTCATGCAATCCCAGCAGCGCGCTACCCATTTTTCCGGAACCACCTGGGGCGTATTCTGGAAGCACCACCGCGACCTTATTATTTCGTCACCTTTGCGACAAAACGGACGGACTGTTGCCGGCGTCAGCATTGTTTTACCGCTCAAGGGAATATACGCAACGCTGCGGCGATCCCAGAAAATGCTGTTTGTATACTTGTTTTTAAATACCGTTATTCTGACCTTTATCGGCATTTATCGACTTTCCAAGGTCTACTTTCTGCCGTTGGCCAGATTGGCGCGCCGGGCCGAAGACTATCATGAAGATGACGATATGCTTTTTTCCGTGCGCAAAGAAGATAATGAGCTGCACAAGTTATCGGCCTCCTTGAACAGCATGCTGCGACGCATATCGGCCGATAAAGAAAAGCTGCGTTCGACCGTCAATTCCCTTGAGGTCGCCAATCTAGAATTGAAAAAGGCGCAGGAAGAAATCATTCGTGCCGAAAAACTGGCTTCAGTGGGGCGGTTGTCGGCCGGAATAGCCCATGAAATCGGCAATCCGATCGGCATTGTCATGGGATACCTCGATCTGCTCAAACAAAAAGACACACCTGTCAGCGAAAAAGAGGAGTATATTCAACGCACAGAAGAAGAAATCGAGCGGATCAACACCATTATTCGACAGCTTTTAGAAATTTCACGACCGTCGAAGGCCGGCTTAAAAGTCGTTTCTGTTCATGATCTAATCGACGATATTGCCCAGGTTCTCAAGGTACAGCCGTTGATGTCGAATATAGAACTCGAATGCATCCTGGAAGCCCCAAATGACACCGTATTGGCCGATGCAAATCAGCTGCGACAGGTTTTTTTAAATTTGATCATCAATGCAGCCGATGCCGTTTCATCAGCCGACAGCTCGGTTAACGGCAAGCTGGTGATCAAAAGCGATCTGATTTCTGAAAAACAGGGCGCTTCAGGAAAGCCAAAACCGTTTTTAAAAATTACCTTCATCGATAACGGCCCTGGAATATCCGAAGATGACATCAGTAATATTTTTGATCCGTTTTACACCACCAAAGAACCCGGTAAAGGAACCGGTCTGGGGCTTTCAGTTAGTTTTATGATCGTGCAAGGATTTGGCGGTGAAATGACAGTACACAGTGAAAAGGGAGAGGGGACGAGCTTGACCATTTTACTGCCTGTAATCGAAGACGACGTCAGCATCGACAGAAGTCATGACTCTACCGGGAGCCTTTCGCCGCTCGCAAACGGTCTATATGGGCAGCCGGTGGGGTCATAAGGCATCCCCAGAGCTGTAATTCAAAATTGACACATGATGTAAGATGGGTGGATTTCGCCCCTTTACAAGGAAACAAAACAAATGACATCTAAAATGCCGGAAAAACGACTTCTCATCATCGACGACGAAGAAAACATGCGGCACATGCTTTCGAAGGTGCTCACCAAAGCCGGATATACCATCGAAACCGCTTCCAATGGTCATGAGGGCCTTAAAATGACCGATCGCAACGCATATGACTTTATCCTCTGTGATATCAAGATGCCCAATATGAGTGGAATGGATTTTTTAAAAGCCGCACGCGATAAAATCAAATCCACAACGGTGATCATGATGTCGGCTTACGGCACCATCGACACAGCCATAGCAGCGATGAAGTTGGGTGCTTATGATTATATTTCCAAACCCTTTAAAACCGATGAAGTCTATCTGACCCTGAAAAAGGCCGAAGAACGTGAAAGCCTTCGACAGGAAAACCAACAGCTTAAAGCGCATATCAAAAAAATCGAAGGGAACTATAATTTTGGGAACCTGGTCGCCAAAAGCGAGGCCATGCAGAAAGTGTTTCGGGTGGCGGCCAAGGCAGCGCAATATAAGACCACCGTGCTGATCTTGGGCGATAGCGGGACCGGCAAGGAATTAATTGCACAAGCGATCCACAACGAAGGGGATCGTTCAAGCATGCCCCTGGTGCCGGTAAATTGCGGTGGTATCCCGGAAACACTGCTGGAAAGTGAATTATTCGGCTATAAAAAGGGCGCTTTCACCGGTGCCGATAAAAATAAAAAAGGACTGTTCCAGGAAGCCCATGGCGGTACGATTTTTCTGGATGAAATCGGTGAACTACCGCTGTCGCTGCAGGTGAAGCTGTTAAGGGTTTTGCAGGAAAACGAAGTCAGAATGATTGGTGATTCCAAGTCGACGCAAATTGATGTGCGCGTCATAGCGGCAACATCGCGAAATCTTGATGAGGAAGCAAAAAAGGGGGCCTTTAGAGAGGACCTTTATTACCGTTTAAATGTGCTGTCGATAAAAATTCCGCCATTGCGAGAGAGGGTTGAAGACATCCCGCTGCTGTGCGATCATTTTATGCAACGATTTAACCGCAGCCTGAATAAAAAAGTAGCCCGCATCGCCCCTGCTGCCATGTCGCGCCTGCTGGAATACGACTGGCCCGGAAATGTCAGAGAACTGGAAAATGCCATCGAACGGGCGCTGGTGCTGGCTGAAGGAGAAGTGCTTTTACCCGAGCATTTTCCTTCGAATCTGGGAAAATCATCGGCGGGAAATACACCCGATATGCTTTTTGATGGTTTTTCACTCAAAGCGGCCCAGAAAATGATGGAAGAAAAGCTGATTACCCGCGCGCTTAAAGAGACAGCTGGCAATCGCACTCAGGCAGCCCGTCTGTTGGAGATCAGCCACCCGTCGTTGCTCACCAAGATCAAATTATACAATATCGACCTGTAAAACCCCAGATTTTGTCCGATGTTGAATTTTTAAAAGCAACAATATTGCTGTAATAAAGATTCTTCGAGGACTTGGTAGCCTTGCGTGATGATAAAGCCGAGATGGATTCATACCCCTTTAAATTTTAAACATTGTAGCAATTTAGATTTTAGTAGTTTCTCAGTCGATGGCCCAGCGCAACAAGATACTGCCCCAGGTAAATCCGGCGCCAAAGGCCGCCAGAACGACCCAGTCGCCTTTTTGTAATTTATTGGCCCGATAAGTTTCAGATATTGCGAGAGGAATGGTAGCAGCAGTGGTATTGCCGTATTTGTTGATGTTAATCACCACCCGCTCGGGATCCAGACCCATTTTTTTGGCGGCGGCATCGATAATTCGGTAATTGGCCTGATGGGGTATAAAAAACCGTATGTCTTTTTCACCTAATTTATTTCTTTTAACGATTTTAGCCGATACATCTGCCATGCCGACAACAGCATGCTTGAACACGGTTTTGCCGTCCTGATAAATGTAGTGCATTTTTTTGTCTATCGTTTCCTGCGAGGTTGGATGGAGACTGCCGCCTCCGGTAATGCTCAGAGATTCGGCTCCAGCGCCATCCAGATGCAGAATAAAGTCCTCGATCCCCAGATCGTCGTTCTCGCATGATTCCAAGAGAACTGCACCGGCTGCGTCTCCGAACAGCACACAGGTGGTTCGATCTTCGTAATCGACAATTGCACTCATTTTATCAGCACCGATGACCAGCACTTTTTTGTGGCGACCACTTTCGATGAATTGGGCGCCGGTCGTTAAGGCACACATAAATCCTGTACAGCCGCCGTTGATATCAAATCCCCAGCTATTGGTGGCGCGCAGATTTCGTTGAACAAATGAAACCGCTGAAGGAACCGGCATATCCGGTGTTACCGTGGCCAATAAAATCAAATCCAGTTCTTCGGGTTTAGTGCCGGTTTCTTCAAGGATAAGCTGCGCGGCTTTGGTGGCCATGTACGAAGTGCCCTTTTCCTTATCGAGTATCCGGCGCTCTTTTATACCCGTGCGAGTGGTAATCCATTCGTCATTGGTGTCGACCAGCTTTTCCAGGTCTCTATTTGACAGTATTTTTTCCGGCACGTAGTGTCCGACCCCGGAGATGATTGCGCGCATTCATAGTCTCCTTCAAGCGCCGTCCGAATGTGGCTGTGTCAGCGCAAATTTTGCTAAGGATTACAGCCGGGCTTGCGATATGATTCGAACAGGTTTTATGATCACACATGAGTAGCACACGTTATCCAAAAAATAAACCGATGAAAATGATGTGTGCTCGGCCTTAAGATTATCGTCTGTGTCACAACAAAACCGTTTCCATGACGGAAACGGTTTTAATGGCTTCTTTGAAGATGTGAGCAGGCAGGTTAAATACTAACTTTTATATTGGGTCCTTCTGGAGATCTGTATTCCGGCGTGTCAAAAATTTCCGTTAATTTTTTTTCTCAGTTTCCCCGAGCATTTAAATGTGACGACGCGCCTCTCTCTAAGGATCAGGTCTTCGCCGGTTGCAGGATTACGGCCGCGGCGTTTGTTTTTGTTCTTGACACAAAACTTACCGAAACCGGAAATCAATACATCTTCATTTTTTTCCAATGAGCTTTTGATAATTTCAAGCAGGGTTTCAATGATATCGACTGATTTTTTCTTTGTAAAACCAAGATCATGAACTGCGGCAACAATATCGCTTTTCGTTAATGCCATAGATGCCTCCTAATGATGTCCTGTTCCTCTTGCCTTGTGTTTAGTGAGCGGTCATCCCATGCGCTCGGGTTGCTGCGTCCGGGTTACCCCTTCTATTCGTTTTGAGCAAGGTTCGTACTAAAGGAATCCGGTTTCTCGCCCTGATCACCGGCCGGATCCGGCTCTGGTTCCTCCTTAGGTGTTACGGCATCAATTTTTTTCATGATGTCTTTGACGCCTTTCATAATCCCATCTATTTCAGCTTTAATCTGCACATCATCCGTATCGTTCATCCAGAAATCTCCGTTCATCGGTTCAGATAAATTTTTTGTTGAATGTCGCGCTGTTTTCATTTGGTGATTTTCATTTTTTCAGCTATCATACTATTTTGCGTGTTTTAAATGTCTTGCATATCGAAGCTCCACTCGGGGCAACATTCAGCTATGAGCTTATACGGACGGAAATCATATGTCAAGATTCGAATTAATTAAATAATGATGATTCAAAAACTAATGCGAGAGCGGTATTCCTGCAAATTCTGAATTAAATTCAATTTATCTAAATTATTTTGGCCGAGGTATCGATTTATCAGGTTCGTGAAATTATTGGTTTTATAAGGGTGTCCCCAAAGCTGTGCGATGCAATTGATTTTTTCTACGACCGCTGATAGTGCCGTTGTGTGATCGGGTGACAAGTTCATTCATAGCAGGTTTTTGGTTTGGCTGTAAAAGTCCGCCAAAAGTATGAACCCTTCAAGGCTCTAGTCATAATAAAAGGGTTCCCATAAATTTGCCGGGAACCCCAGTCGAGCCTATGGAGCCACCGTGCGGAGTCGAACCGCAGACCTGAGCATTACGAATGCCCTGCTCTACCAGCTGAGCTACGGTGGCACTCACGCTGTTATGGTTTATAAACTGCAGGCTTAAGACATTGTTTGTTTTTGGTTTTTCAATTTAACCCCTGGATTCAGGCGCCCGCCCAGCGGGAGTTCGTTGACTCATTACTGTGTTTATGACTCAAAATCAAGTAATAAATTCACTTGAAGCCTTGGCAGCGCAGATCTTGCGCCGTACCGGCCCAATTGAATGTTTTGGCCTGAATGGTTCCGAAAAGGCACTGCTGATTACCAGATTATACGATCAACTTCGTATCCCGATTTTTGTTGTAGCACCTACGACCCAGTCGGCGGAAACGCTGTTGGCGGATCTGCGCTATTTTAAACGCACCGATGATGGGCCTCTTTTTTTATTTCCTTCCTACAACATATTACCATTTAAATTAATGGCATACCATAATGAAACGGCTGCACGGCGAATTCGAACCCTTTATCATATGCTGGAATCGCCAACGGCCCCGATTATCGTTGCACCCGCTGAGACGCTGCTGCAGAAGGTGGTTCCCAAACAAGAAATCATCAACTATGCTGAACTGTTAATGGCCGGTGAAGAAATCGACCGGGAGCGTCTAATCGAAAAGCTCATGGCTGGTGGGTATACTCACGCGGCCATCGTTGAAGAGCCAGGAGACTTCTGCGTACGCGGCGGAATTCTCGACATCTATTGCCCGCTCTATCCGGACCCAGTACGAATCGAGTTTTTTGGAGATATTGCCGAATCCATCCGGTATTTCTCCGCAGCCAGTCAGCGCACCATTCAATCCATATCTGAAGCAGTTA
>JASFNW010000133.1:0-14928 GCA_050116835.1 Desulfobacterales bacterium | reverse complement strand
TTCTCAGTATCGCCGATTTTAAATGCCCTGCAAACTGCTCTGAGCCCGATGACATCTGCACCCACACCGGCAAGCCGCGGCCGATGATTCTACATGAATTCCTAAAATCGATTCAGCCGAAAGGCTTTACATCCATTGTGATCCGGAGTCATCAACTGGCGCCGGGGGTGGGTGGATATACACCGGCGGCATTGTTCGACGCGCTCGATCAGATCAAGAAGATGCAATCCCCCGTGCTGCTATCCACAGCCTGCAGCTGTCATGGCGTAATGAATGCCTTCAAATCAATACATTGAATCAATCAAGTCGGAAAAGGCTTCGTTGACGAACTTGCGTTTGACCTTCATGGTGGGGGTGACTTCGCCGTCTTCCTCATACAGTTTTTTGGGCAGGATGCAGAATTTTTTGACCTGTTCAACCCGGGCCAGAGTCTCGTTGACGGCCCGGAGCTCGCTTTCGATCAGTTTTTTGATGTCTGCGTCCTGGGTCAGGTCTTTGTAGGTTGAAAATTGAATTTTATGATCCTGGGCGTATTTGACGACGTTATCTTCATCGATCATGATCAGGCAGCTTAGATATTTGCGCCGGTCGCCGATCACCACCGCATCATTGATATAAATGCTGGCCTTGAGCTTGTTTTCGATATACTGGGGCGTGATGTTCTTGCCGCCGGCCGTAACGATAATATCTTTTTTGCGATCGGTGATTTTTAAAAAACCATCTTCATCCAGCTCGCCGACATCCCCGGAATGCAGCCAGCCGTCGACCACCGTTTCGGCCGTCGCCTGCGGATTTTTGAAATACCCTTTGAACACACTCGGCGACTTGACCAGGATCTCGCCGTCATCGGCAATTTTGATTTCGATCCCGGTCAGGGGCTGGCCAACGGCACCGAATTTGACGCGACCGATCCGTGATACCGTGGTCGCACCGGTGCCTTCGGTCTGGCCATAAGCCTCGACCAGATTCACACCGATGGATTGGTAAAATTGCAGAATTTCCGGGGCAATGGGAGCGGCGCCGGATATCGCAACGCGGATTCGATCGAATCCCATCCGTTCCCTTAATTTTCGAAAAACAGCCCCATAGGCCAATCGATAGGCAATCTCCAGATACGTCGGAACCGGCTTGAAATTCATCGTAAGGCGCGCACGTTTCCTCCCGATTTTAAGCGCCGCAGAAAACACCAACCGTTTAAACCAGGTGGCATCGGACATGCGGATCTGAATGGCGGAATAATATTTTTCCCAGATTCGCGGCACCGCGTACCCCACCGTGGGAGATATCTCCGTCATATTCTCGGCGACCGTATCCGGGCTTTCAATGAAATTGACGATATGCCCGCAGGTGATGTGGCCCAGCACCGTAAACAGCTGCTCGAAAATGTGGCACAGCGGCAAAAAGGACATCACCTCGTCTTTGCTTGTCATCGGATTGTCGGTGGTGATGGCATGTCCCATCCAGATACAGTTACGATGGGTGAGCATGGCGCCTTTGGGCGGACCGGTGGTTCCCGAAGTGTAGATGAGCACCGAAACGTCATCCGGTTCAATGCTTTCAATACGATTTAAAAACAGCTCCGGATCATCGGCCGCTGCCCGGCGGCCCATTTCGAGCAGTTCTTCAAACGTCATGACCATCGGATCTTTAAACTGGCGCAGGCCCTCTGTATCCCAGACGATGACCTTCTTTAGCGCGGGGACCTTGTCCCGGAAGTGCAGCCATTTGTCCAGCTGCTCTTCGTTTTCGACAAAAAAGAACCGGGCTTCCGAATTGGCGACGACATATTCAACCTGCTGCCAGGCATTGGTGGCGTAAACCCCGGTAGTGGCTGCCCCGCAGCATTGAATGCCCAGATCGGCATACACCCACTCCGGGCAGTTATCGCCGATAATTGCCGCCGTCTCGCCGCTTTCAAGCCCCAGGGACATCAGCGCACAGGCCACCGCTTTGACCCGCTCATGGTAGTCGTTCCAGGTAATATCGTGCCACAGGCCGAACTCTTTTTTACGCAGGGCCACCCGATCCCCCCACTTTTCCACCGCTTTTAAAAACCGGCTCGGCACCGTTTCGTTGAAATTATCGCTCATGGATTTCAATCCATTCCGTACTTTTTATAATTTTCTCTAAATTAATTTGGAGGTCGGGGCGCCTTTGTTTTCAAATTTTCACAAAAGCGAAATGAATTATCAGCAGCGAAATCGTGCACTGTCTGAATGCATTAGGGTGCGTTTCGAAAGAACAGCCAGGAACCACAGAGCAGCCCATGGCTCTATGTTTATTTTGCACTAAATCCATGATTCTAAATTAGATTACTGTTCTTACGTTACGCTCCCTTATGTATGAGTTTGCATGCTGCAGTCGCTGATGATTCATGCAGCGATCAAATTAAGATAATTTTCCGATGCCCGATCAAGTATTGCGCTATAGTCGTAAAAAATAAATTAGCTACTTTTCACGGTCCCCGCAAATTGCGGGATTTCACATCTCTTTTATATAAATTAAGGTGTTCAAAAGGCGCGTTTGACAACCGGAAAATAGAAACGCTTTGAAAAAAATGATAGATAAAACGGGTTTACAACCCGTTTTATCTCCAGGCTTTTTTTCTCTTCCATCTCTGATACCCCTTAACCGACGCTTCCGACCGCACGCCCATATAAAACTCTTTGACATCCTTGTCTTCCATCAACTCGGCGGCATCGCCTTTCATCACAAAGCGGCCGTTTTCAATGATCAGCCCGACATCCGCAATCGACAGGGCCATCCGGGCGTTTTGCTCGACCAGCAATATGGTCACCCCTTCTGAATGGATGGTTTTAATAATTTCAAAAATTTCTTTGACCAGAATGGGTGAAAGCCCCAGGGAAGGTTCGTCTAAAAAAAGCAGCCGGGGGCGACTCATCAGCGCCCGGCCGATGGCCAGCATTTGCTGTTCACCCCCGGACAGAGTGCCGGCCCATTGGTTGTGCCGTTCTTTGAGGACCGGAAAATAGCTGTAAACCCGATCAAAGTCGCTGGCAATGTTGTGGCGGTCTTTGCGGGTGTAGGCCCCCATCAGCAAATTTTCTTTAACGCTGAGCTCTTCAAACACTTCGCGGCCCTCAGGTACATAGGAGATGCCCAGGCGCACGATCTTGTCGGTATCCTTGCCGTCGATGCGCCGGCCTTCGAATTCGATCGTGCCTTTATCCGGCTGATCTTCGATGAGCCCCATAACCGTCTTTAGAACCGTTGACTTGCCCGCCCCGTTGGTGCCCAGGATGGCGGTGATAGTACCTTCCTCAACGGTCAACGAGGCCCCCCGGATGGCATAGATCAGATCATAATAGGTTTCGATGTTCTTTATTTCCAACAACGCCGCCATTCAATCGCTCACATTATCATTCTTTTCTTATTGTAAATTTTTGATAAATTGGTTTTTAAGGAAAAAATGAAATGAAAAATTGGTTTCAAAGCGCTCTATCATGGCCGAGGGCAAGGCTTGAAGCGTTTCGAAAACGGAGCGTACACGATAGTACGCGAGTATTTCGAAACGCTTTATAACACAGCCATCGGCCATTAGAGGGGGTTTTGAAATCAATTTTAATTTTCTCC
Organism: Desulfobacterales bacterium; assembly: GCA_050116835.1. Lineage (GTDB taxonomy): Bacteria > Desulfobacterota > Desulfobacteria > Desulfobacterales > JAHEIW01 > JAHEIW01. The sequence goes on along the minus strand of JASFNW010000133.1, from coordinate 11,334 downwards.
GAGGTATGCTTTCAGCACCTCCGGATGCTTTTGAACTTCCTCCGGGCTGCCCTCGGTGATGATGCTGCCAAAGTTGATCGCCAGGATGCGATCGGAGATATCCATCACCATGGTCATGTCATGCTCGATCAGCAAAATGGTGACCCCCAGCTCATCCTGGATATCTTTGACCCAGAAAATCATATCCTGCTTTTCTTCGGCATTCATGCCGGCACAGGGCTCATCCAGCAGCAACAATTCCGGCTCCAGCGCCAGGGCCCGCCCCAGTTCAATTTGCTTCTGGATGCCGTAGGGCAGCCCGCCGACCAACTGATTGCGGGCCGCCTGCAAATCTAACAAATCGATGATTTCTTCGACCTTCCGCCGGTGCTTTATTTCTTCTTTACCGGCAAAGGAGCGCTTGCCCCACATGGTAATGCCCCTGAAAAGCCCGGTTTGCATATGCAAATGCCGGCCGAGCATAATGTTTTCCATGGTGTTCATGTGGCTGAAAAGCTCGATGTTTTGAAAGGTGCGCGCAATACCCAGCCGGGCGACAGAATCCGGCTTCAAGCCGTCGATGGAGCGGTCTTTGAATCGAATCGTCCCCTCATCCGGCTTGTAAATGCCGTTGATGCAGTTGAACAGGGTGGTCTTGCCGGCTCCGTTGGGGCCGATGATGGCATAGATTTCACCACGCTTGACCGCAAAAGAAATGTCTTCCAGGGCAGTCAGCCCCCCGAAGGTAATACCTATATGTCGCACCTCGAAAAAAGCCATAGCAATTAAAAGGAGATCGGAAAATGTCAATCCTCCGATCTCCACACCTTCACAGATGGCGGGTTTCTGTTTATCAGGGATACGGGATCTTCATCCAATCACTCAAGCGCTTGGCCTTGCCGTCTTTCATGCATTGGACGATAAAGACTTCTTTCATCCCGCCCCTTGTTTCGTAGGCGTTATTGGCATCAAAGATACCGTAACTAATTTCACCGCCGATTCCCTTGAATCCTTTTAGGGACTCCATGGCGGTTATAAAATTCTCACTCGTCAGATTGCGGCCGGCCCTTTTGAGCCCTTCCACCATCGGCTCCACGAACAGAATCCCGGCATAATAAAACACCCCCCATCTTTCTTTTTCGGCAGCAAATTGCCCATGGACTTCCTTTTTGTATTTTTGCAACAGCGGCAGTGTTGAGTCCGGCATCTCACTGAAGGCGGTTGCAATAACCCCTTCAAAGAGGCCTTTACTGATATGCATCATCAGCGGAAAATCCGAGCAGGTGCTCGTGCTCATAAACTGCGGCATAAACTTCATGGCTTTACTGGTGCCAACGATTTTAACCGCATGTACCGGCCCGACCCACAGCAAAACCATGTCGGCTTCAGCCTGGCGAAGCTTCATGACGTGCGGCTTCATGTCCTGATCCTTGAGCTCCACAGGGACCTCAGCCACCAGCTGCATGCCATGCGCAACCAGCTCTTTACGGGCGCCGTTGAGGCCGTTTTTGCCGTAGTCATCGTTCTGATAGGCGATGGCCACGCGCTTGAACCCCATTTTTTCGACACCGAGTCGAATCAGGGCCTTGGCCTCGATATAATACAGGGGATATACCGCGAACAGGTATCGATTCGGCGGATCGATCCAGTGTGAAGACCCCGTGGCCGGCCCGACCCAGGGAATCTTGCGTGAGGTAATATATTCCCGCACCGCCAGCCCGGGTGCCGTACCCACGCCGCAGGCCCAGCCGAATATACCGGTGCCTTCCTGCAGCTCTTTGACACCCGCCTTTGTTTTGGCCGGGTTGTAGGCATCGTCAAACATGTGATAGACGATCTTGCGGCCGTGGATGCCGCCCTGGGCATTGATCCATTCAAAATAATCCCCGGTGCCGCGGGCCACCGATCCCCAGGGTGCCGCCGGCCCAGTCTGGGGGCCCCACTGGCCGATGTGGATTTCGGTGTCGGTCAGACCCTCCTCTGCCATAACGTTAACCGTCAAACCCAAAATCATGGCCACCATTGCCGCTAAAACCCAAAAGCCTGTCTTTTTCATACCGTCACTCCTTTTTGGTCTGGTGTTTGGTGTTTGGTGTTTTGTGTTTAGTTTTTAGTGTTTGGTGTTTGGTTGTTTGGCGAAATTAGACCCATAACTAAAAAGGTGAAATAAAAAAATGTTAAGAAAGATATTTTTTCTATTTTTAAGTTGTCAAAGGATGTGTTTCAAAGCAACCGGCTAAAAATTATTGCATAAAAAGCTTATGAAAAATGTTCATTTTTATTCAATTTCAAGGCGCACGGAAATTTCAACCACAGGCATACATTTAGTATTTCGAGGATTGAAATTTTCGTGTAACGCAGAAATTGGGCAAAAGGGGACTTTTTTTCATAAGCCTTTTAGACTTTTTTGATGTAGTGACGAGCAAACAGCCCGCTCGGTTTAATGCACAGCACCAGCACGATGATGGCAAAGGCCACCGCCGATTTAAACTCGATCGACACATAGCCGCCGAATAAATTTTCAATGATGCCCAGCAGGTAAGCCGCCACAACGGCGCCGGGCAAAGAGGTCATCCCGCCCATGACCGCAGCGGCAAAGCCTTTGAGCAGCGGGTCCCACATCATATACGGCTGCATCGTTGTCGGTGAAATCAGCAGGCCGGCCACACAGCCCACAAACGATGATATTCCCCAGGTGATCATCATGATGCGATTCGTGCGAATGCCCATAATCCGGGCGGCGATATTATTTTGCTGGGTGGCTTTCATCGCCACCCCCAGTTTTGAGTAGCGCAGAAAACCGAACAGAACCACCATGATGATCAACGCCACGATCAGGGTCAGCATTTCAAGCTGGCTGATAAACACCTCCCCGATCGCGAAGCTGTCCCAGGGCGATATGGGAAAGGGCATGGTTTTGGGATCGGCGCCAAACTTCCAGGAAACCAGCCCCAGCAGGATCATTTCAATACCGATGGTAATGACGATCAGCCCTAAAATATTGGGCTCTTTGGCACGGCGCAGGATGCTGAACTCCAGAAAGAAGCCCAGCAAAATGGAAAAGACCAGGGCCGCCGGAAAGGCCAGGTGATAGGGCAAACCGTACTGGTCCAGCAGCATAAAGGCAAAAAAGGATGAAATCAAAGCCATTTCACCTTGGGCAAAGTTGGGCACCTCGGAGGTCTTGTAAACAATGACCATGGCAATGCCCATCAGGGCGTAAGTGCTGCCGACCGCAATCCCGCTGGCAATCATCTGTAAAAAGTCAAGCATAGAACATTCGCATTATTCGCACGCAAAGCCGCAAAGCTCGCAAAGAAAAAACATTTTATTTAAACTTTCTTTGCGCCTTGGCGTCTTTGCGTGAGGCTTCTCTAATAGTATGCTGTTATCTATCTTTGATACAAGCGCTAATACTCAGTACCCAATACCCAAATTAAAACGGCCACGTCTTCCAGTATTTTTTGGTCCGTATCCAGATCCCGAAAATCCCCAGCGGCTCGAACAACATGATCAACACCAGTATCAGGCCGAAGACAATGTACTGGATGTTGGAAATGCCGGTAATCGAAAAATAACTTTGCGACAACGCCTCCAGCCATTGGCCCACATAGGGAATGCTGAGGATATTGCGCAGTTGAAGATCCATCCAGCTGAGCAGGCAGGCTCCGGCAATGGAGCCCATAATGGAGCCCAGGCCGCCGACAATCACCATGGATAGAAACATAATCGACATCAACAGGGTGAATATTTCCGGCTCGATAAAACGCAGCACAAAGGCGTAAAGGCCACCGGCAATGCCGGCGTAAAAAGCGCTTACCGCGAAGGCCAGGGTTTTATACATAACCAGATTGACCCCCATGGTTTCAGCGGCGATATCGGCATCCCGCAGGGCGATGAATGCCCTGCCCACCCGGGTTTTGATCAGATTGCGGGCACCAACCGTCAGCAACACCGTGAGGGTTATCAGCAGATAATAAAAATCGATATCGCTATCCAGATGCCAGGGGCCGATCGCCAGCTCCGGGGCGTGCAGACCCTGCCGGCCGCCGAACAATTCGATCCGTCCGATAACCTGGGTAATGGTCAGCCCGAAACCCAGGGTGGCGATGGCCAGGTAAGGGCCTTCCAGCCGCAGGGCCGGTAACCCCAGCAAGAACCCAAAAAGGGCGGCCACCAGGGCAGAAACGGGCAGCGCAACGATAAACGGGAAATGGGCCTGGCTCATCAACACAATGGTGCCATAGGCACCGATGGCAAAAAATCCCGCATGACCGAGGGAAATCTGGCCGGTATATCCCACCAGCAAATTGAGGCCGATAACCACAATCACATTGATGGCCATGTAATTGGCCACATAGACATAATAGTTTTTAAACAGAAAGGGAAACAGGGCCAGAAAAACGATCAAAGCACAAAACCAGAAGACAATCACACCGGAGGTGAACAGCTGCAGGTCTTCATAATAGTGCCTTTTCATGTCCATGGCAGAATAGCCTCTATGATCGTCACCAGATTCAGGCGCTTCACATCAAGCAGATCGTCCGGGGCGTCCCCCTCGGCACAGCGCTGACCGTCTAGAATGAATTTATGTTCAGAGTCCCCCACAGTAAGAAACGCGAATCGGCTATTTGCCCAATCTTCGGTTGAGTGGCCCCTGGCGTGACAATGCGGGTGCAGCCAAAAGAAGACGGCAACAGGCACAGGGCCCGCTTCAGGACGGCGGGTCACAGCCGTTCGGGTCGATCGAAATTGTTCTAACAATCGCAAGAACCCATGGGTATGTCAATATTAAAATAAGCGGATATCAGCAAATGAAGCAGGTTCAGGCATGAGGGGAAATTCGACATTCCGCACCGTAAAATTTGGAGAGTCTGGAGGGCTGTTTAGCGTGGATCTAGCCGGCGATTGATAAAGTCTAAGATAAGGTGAGCACTTTCCTCTGGTTTTTCCATCGAGGGAAAGTGGCCTGTGTGGGACACGGTCTGTAATTCATAATCGGCGATGCAGCCCTTTAACCGTTGGGCCGCATCAGTTGCAAAAATATCGGATAATTCTCCACGAATGGCCAGCACGGGACAACGGATTTTTTGGGCATATCGCCAGACATTCAGGGGAATGGATTCAAAAATCTGGGCTTCAAGCTCCGGATCGCATCTTAAAACCGCTGTTTTTTCATCTTTTTCGAGAAGTCCGCATTCCAGATAGGCCTGCACAAATTCTTTCGACCAGTTTTTAAAGATACCCCGGCCGGCGGCGAAAAGCCTTAACGCCTCCTGCTTGCCTTTAAACTCCCGCCGCCGGCGCCGCGCCATTTTCGCCAGGGGTAGAATCCCTCTCAGCCCCAGCAGTCTCAACACAACCAGTAGCCACAGCTGCCGATGCGGCAAAATAACCGGGTCGATCAAAACGATTGCGCTGAAAAGATGCGGGTATTGAGCGGCCGCAATATAGGTGGTGACGGCGCCCAGTGAATGCCCGATGCCGATAACCGGTGCAGACATTTTTTGCTCGATCAGATTTTTCAAATCCTCGGCAAAAATATCCCAATGGCGGATGCGATCGACGCCGGGCCGATCGGAACCGCCGTGACCGCGCACGTCACTGGCCAGGATGTGAAGATCATCGACAAGATACCGGATAAAAGGCGTATAGGTGCCCGCACAAAAACCGTTACCGTGTAAAAAATGGGCCGGCAGTCCGCTGCCGCCCCAGTCCAGATAGTGAATCCGCCCGTCAGTTAAATTTAAATAATGCTCCGTCGGCTCCCGTTTGTTTTCTGAGTCGGTCGGAAATGCTGTCTCAGGGGTTGAATTCATGTTTCATCTACACGATTACAGGTAAAGGGATGGTTGGCAGACGGCCGGTCGTCGACATGCACAGCAGCGTTAGCAGCATGAAACCCCGGCCGAGGCCTTTGGCAATTCGCGGGATGACACTTTATTAAACACAGCCTCATATTCCTCAATAATGTCTGAGGCGACATTTTTCCAGCCGAAATGACAGACCGAAGTGCGCACCTTTTCGACCGAAAATTCTCCGGCCTGCTGCCTGGCGAAAACGGCGGCAATGCCCTCAGCCAGCGGGACGGGTCCGGTGTAATCCACCAGTGTACCGGCTTTGCCGTTTTGCAGGATCGCGCTCATCGCCCCGACCGGGGTCGAAACCACCGGTGTACCGCACGCCAGGGACTCCAGACCCACCAACCCAAAACTTTCATAGTAGGACGATATGACCAGCGCATCGGCGGCGCTGTAGTATGGCGGTAAACGGTTCTGTTCGATGCGGCCGACAAAGGTCACCGAATCCGCAATGCCGAGCTCGCGTGCCAGCTGCTGTAGATTCTTGAATTCATCGGTTTCAGGGCCGTCACCGCCGACAATCAGCAGTTGCACCCGTTGTTGACGCCGCAGATGAGCGATGGCGTAAAGCAATCGATCGATGCCTTTGATCGGGTCAAAGCGGCCGACATATAAAGCCGTGGGCATGTTTTGATCCAGGCCCAGTATTCTCCGTGCCGCCCGCTTATCCTGGGGCTGAAAAAGATCGAGATTGACCCCGCAGGGAACCACGCCGATCTTCTCTTCGGGGGCATGATAAAATTTTGCCAGGTTTTGTTTTTCCGCAGGGGTTGGTGCCAGGACGCGCTGGCTGGTTTGCACCAGTTTCCGTTCGGTGGCCAGACGCAAGTCCGGCTCCTGCTCCGCCAGCCCCACAATATTTTTGACAACACCCAGCGTATGAAACATGACGATGTGCGGGATATCCCAGCGCTCCTGCACCCAGTTGCCCAGCCGCCCGGACAACCAGTAATGGCTGTGGATCAAATCGTAACGCAGATTCTGCTGGTCTTTGAATTTTTCCAGCGCCCGTAAGAAATCAGCCAGATAGTAATATAGCGTCAGCTTTTGAACGTGGCCATTATTACCGGCGCTCAGATGAATTAAACGCACATTATCATACAGCTCGGTAATGTCATGCTGCCCGGAGCCGTTCAATTTTGTATAGATGTCCACCCGGTGGCCACGGCTTCCCAGCTCACGGGCCAGTTCCCGGATATAAACGCTCATGCCGCCGGTGTTTTGGGTTCCCAGCTCACCGATCGGGCTGGAATGGATGCTGAACATCGCCAGTTGCAACGGATCGGTTCTCAATTCGAATTCCTTCCTATAATGAACTTCCCCGAAGTCAAAAAAAACCGACCGCGCGAATTAAATGAGGCTAACCCGACACCTGTATAGCGGGATTTGCTTGCCCCCCAGTCGATGTTTATAAACTTCAGTACCTTTGAGAAAATCATATGTTTTTCTACCCAGTTGAATGCTTTTTTTAATTGTTAAAAGTTTACTGAGTAACCCCACGCTCAAATAATGATAACTTTCATCATAACCATTATTGTACAAATGGAAAGCCTCAGCATAATCAAAACAAATCACGGCTGCCGCAATCGCATCATCGAGCGTGAGATAAAAGAGCCTGAGGATTCGGGCTGACGCCAGCTCAACCGCCAGCGCATGAAAAAAAGAAGCCATCTGATCGGTCATGAAACGGGCTTTATCTGTTCGATTCTTTTTAAAAAGCGTTAGGAAGGTATCCATTTCACTGTTGACCGCAGTGACATCATCAATAGCGCGCAGCGCTACCCGGCCGGCTTCTTCGAGCCGCCTGAACTTGCGTCTGACCTCGTGCCGTTGCTTGCCGGTCAGCTGCCGTAAATACGCGTCCCAGGAGGAAGGCAGATCCAGCACCATGGTGGCATCCACCGATTGGCAGTCGACCGCATATGGTTGATCCGCGGCCTCCGACACCAGGTGGCGGTACAGCGTTGAATTAGCACGCACGGCTTCCAGATCCAGCTGACGAACCCCCTGCTTTTTGAGGTGGTCAAAAAGGGTGTCAAAAAAGGCTTTTTCCCGACCCGGCAAAACGACCACATCCTGAAAGTCGCAGACGTTTGTATCCCCCATCAAACGGGCCGTCTGGCCCTCGACCATCAACGGAGCCATTCCGATCAATTCGCCGTGACTGCGAATCGAACACAAATAGGGGGTGCGATCGCCGCCGAATGCCTGCCACCAGACCTTAAGCCACCCGGGCAGTACAAACAGACAGTCCCATTTCAGACGGTTCGCGCTGTCATGCCAGAGGTCGCTGATTGAATCAGTCGACTCCTGGGTTACGGTGTATGAATCATTCGAGGTCATTAAAATCTAAGGTATCCTTCGTATACCGGGTTTCGGGTGCCAGGCACTTGTTCTAAGCCTTTAGCCAGGAGGCTTGAAAGCTTGGAAGCCAGCAAGCCAGAAGCGATGACATTTTTAAGCCTTCAGGCATCCAAGCTTTCCAGCCTTTCAGCTGTTTTACTGAACCTCAGAGCTTAATCGTTTGCCCCATCCGGGCCGCCTGCGCCAGAGCATCCAGCACCCGCATATTTTCGATACTGTCTGATATGGCAAACCTGAGCTCGGCCCGCCCCAGGGCTGCATCTGCAAAGTGCTCGACCATCAGCCGGTATTCATCCGCTCCCGGTACACGGTGTTTTTGACCCGTCTCCTGATCCCGGCCGCGCACATAGAAAATCGCCTCATTCTCCCAGGGCACAAATGCATCATGGGGCAGTTCGATAACACCTTCCGAACCGGCTATGCTGAATGTCTGCTGCAATGCCGTTATGAAACTGACTTCAAAACAAGCCAGCCCATTGCCGCCAAACCCCAGGCTGCCGACCGTATGCACATCGACACCGCCCGGATCATATAAGGCCTGGGCCTGTGCCCGCGACGGTTCGGCGCCCAGAAACCAGCGGGCCACACTGACGCTGTAGCTGCCGACATCCAGCAACGCCCCGCCGCCCATTTCCGGAATCAGGCGGAGATTTGGCGGATCGTGCCACTCCGAATCGGCCATCCGGAAACAAAAGGCGGATCTGACCAGCCGGGGCGTGCCGATGGCGCCTTCGGCAATCAGCTGCTTGATGCGCAGACTGCGAGGATGAAAGCGATACATAAATGCCTCCATCAGCAAGCGTCCGGCATCTTTGGCTGCTGCCGCCATTTCCCGGGCCTCTTCGGCATTGCATGCCAGAGGTTTCTCGCACAGCACGTGTTTGCCGGCTTTCAGAGCCTTAATTGTCCACGGGTGGTGCAAATGGTTGGGAAGCGGTATATAAACAAGATCGACCTGAGGGTCAACCAGCAAAGCCTCATAACTGTCGTAAACCTGCCCTATATGATTATCAGCGGCGATCTGTTCCGCCTGAGCCGGATGCCGCGTTGCCAGGGCAACGATGTTACCATTGCTGGATTTACGGATGGCGGGAATCACACACTTGCGCGCGATGGTGGCATTGCCGATAACCCCCCATTTGGCTGCTTCAACCATCGAGCACCTCCGGAGTACCGCCTGTCGCGGCTGATCTGGCAGCCGCTTCCAGGATGGCCACCACCTGAACCGAGTCCGCCAGCGGCGCTGTAATGGGTTCACCGCTCAGCAGGTGATCGGCGATGTTGCGGTGGAAACCAAAATGCTGGCGTTCGGGCACGGCCAGCTTCTGGGCAACGATTTGACCTGATGTATGGCGGCGATAAAGCGTTAGATCGGGCGGCATCTCGGTGGCCGGAATATTGTGCTGTTCAAAATAAACGAGCGGATCGGGTTCAAATTCGATGATATCTTGCCATTGGCCGCTGATCGCCCCTCTGGTTCCCAGCAGATACCATTTGGGCTTGCGCAGTGCGGCAATATCGGAATGCATAAATTCTGCCTCCTGGCCGCCGGTAAAACGAAGCCGGATACGTTCCTGATCTGCATTGGTCACATCGTGCCAGACCCTTTTGTGGCGCATGCTCGTTACCGAATGAATCGGCGCCGGAATCAGGCTCACGATCCAATCCAGATAATGCCCGCCCCAATCGTAGGTCAGGCCGCCGGAAACCGTATCGTGCGAATGCCAGTAACCGCAGGGATGCTGAAATCCACCCACGAATGTTTCCATGTAAAACAGCTCTCCGATCAACCCTTCCCGCAGGGCCTGCCGGATGGCCAAATAATCAACATCCCACCGCCGGTTTTGATGACAGCTTAAATGCACGCCCTGTTTGTCGGCCATTTCAACCATGGCACCGGTTTCCCGGCGCGTTAAGGCCAGCGGTTTTTCACACACGACATGCTTGCCGGCGACCATCATCTGAACGGCCAGCTCGGCATGCGTATTGGGGGGGGTGGCGATAATCACCAGGTCGATACCGGCATCCGCCGCAAAAGCTTCTGTCGCCGCATATGTTTTTATATGCGGAAAATCCTTCTGCGCGCAGTCCAGGCGCTCGGGGCTTAAATCGCAGGCCGCACGCAATTCCAAACCGGTTGTGTTTTCAACCCCCAGACCATGAATTCTTCCCACCGATGGTGCATAGCCCAAAATACCGATACCCAGCTTTGCACGGTTATCCCAGCCCCCCGCCAGATAGCGCATAAGGCGGTAGAGAATCTGCTGCAAGGCCGGGTGGTGATAGGCCTGCAGGGTTGTACAGGCGACTTTCCCCTCTCCGGCCTGGCGCGCGACCAATACCGGGGAATGTCCGTAATGCCAATCGGCATATAATATCAGCTCGCTGTCATCGGCGACCGTTTTCAACGGTTGGTATACACCTTCCAGATAGACGGCATCGGGCAGACGATGCGCCAGTGGATGCTTCGGATCATTAAACAGCACCCGTAATTCGGCAGCCGGTCCGCTCGGGTCTGCCTGGACGCCAAAAATTTTAGGCAGGGGCCGGGAGGATTGGTGCACCAGCTTCAGCCACCCACCGCCGGCGACGGCGAACTGCTCGAGGGCTTCGGTTTTTTCTTTGCCTTCGGTGGTATCGGCACTGATCACGACATCGTAAGGGCTCAAATCCGCAGGGGTCGCCTCTTCAAGCGTCAGTCTGACATGCGCCATGGATTGCAGATACTTAAAAAAAGAATCCAGCTCCGGACTGTCTTTGGCGTTAATCGCCAGTATCGATAGTGGGGAATGACTCAACATAATCGTCAATTTAAGCTTTTGTAATAGTCAATATTCAGGTTGCCGGTTCCTTGCTGCTGGCTACTCGCTGCTGGCCACTGGCTTCTCGCTTCTGGCTGGAAGCAGGGAGTTTTCTGACTTCTGACCTCTGTCTTCTGCCCTCTGTCTCCCGTCTTCTGCCCTCTGTCTTCTGATCAAGACGATAACCGCCAGCGAAATCCCTGTTTGTCGTCTTCGATCGTAATGTTGACGCGCTGCAAGCAGTCGCGGATGGCATCTGCTTCCTCGAATTGCTTGCGCTGTCTGAACGCTTCTCTGACCTGCAGCAATTGTTCGACTAGCGGTGCCAG
>JASFNW010000132.1:0-14981 GCA_050116835.1 Desulfobacterales bacterium | reverse complement strand
TGGGCGATGGTGTTTAGAATCTCAGCCTTTTTCGGACCGTCTATGATATTCCCTATGATGTTACCGGTGATTTTTCCGTCGACAATTTCAAGCTGGTTGGCAAAAACATAATCCAGCCCCAGTTTTTGTTGCAGGACCTTTCCAAAATAGTCGAAGCCGCCGGATATGATGCCGATTTTAAAACCCAGTTGTTTGAGTTTGGCAATGACCCGTTCGGCCCCTTGTGTCAGCGTCAGATTATGAGCGACCGCGGCAAGCGTTTTTTCACTGAGGCCTTTTAAAAGCGTCACCCGCTGGGTCAGGCTTTCTTTGAAATCCAATTTTCCCAGCATGCCGGCCTCGGTAATCCGGGCCACCTGATTGCCCACACCGGCTGCGGCAGCCATTTCGTCAACGGCCTCGCCCTGAATCAGGGTTGAATCCATATCGAAGACCACCAGCCGGCGGGAATGACGATAGATATCATCGACATAAAATGAAATATCAATACCGGTATCAGAGTGGATGTTGAGCAGCTCTCTGCGCAACTGGCTCTGGCCTTCGATTTCACCGGAAACCTTGATCTGGATGCAGGCCTTTTGTTGAATATCGGTTCGATTGACCGATACACGCCCTGAAAGCCGATTGATGACATCGATATTCAATTTGAATTTGGCAATTACAGCAGCTACTTTAGAAAGCTGATCGGCGGTCACCTGTCGTCCCAGCAGGGTGATGATGCGGCGTTCTTTGGCCTTTTGCCTGACCCAGTTTTCATAAAGGGCTTCTTCAATCGGAGAAAAGTGAATCTGAATTCCCAGTTTATGGGCCTCAAACAAAAGGTCCTTTAGGATTGAGGAAGATTTAAACTCAGCCGGAATTTCGACCAGAATTCCCAGCGACAAATAATCATGGATGACGGCCTGCCCGATATCCAGGATCACGAGATCGTATCGGGCTAAAATGCACGTCAAACTGGCGGTCAGTCCGGGCTTGTCTTTGCCGGTAACATTAATCAATATGATTTCTCTCATTTTAAGTACACTCTTGGGACGCGCGCAGAAATGCCGGTGACGATTTCATAGTTGATAGTATTGAGCGTTGTCGCCATCTCATCGACGCTCAGACTTTCATTGCCCTGTTGACCAAAGACGACAACTTCGTCACCCATTTGAACATTTTTGACGTTTCCGACGTCAAGCATCGTCAGATCCATGCAAACCCGTCCCGCTATGGGGACGCGCTGTCCGCCAACCAGCATCTGGCCGCGCGAGGAGAGCAGACGATTTAATCCGTCGGCATAGCCGATGGGGACGGTTGCAATCGTTGTGGGCTGTCGGGTGGCATAAGTCGATCCGTAGCTGACGTTGAACCCGGCAGGAACTTTTTTAAGCTGGATAATCTGTGACTTTAACGCCATGGCGGGCTTAAGGGGAATTCGTTGCCGATCGACCTCATCGGAAGGATACAGCCCGTAGATCGAAATGCCCGGTCGCACCAGATCAAAATGGGACCTGGGCATATCAATTACCGCACCACTGTTGGCGGCGTGTGTCAGCGGCGGTTTTAAACCGGCTTTTTGTAGGCGTCTGAGGTAGTTTAAAAAGAGTTCGAGCTGGTATTCGGCATAGGTCTTATCGGCGCTGTCGGCGGATGCAAAATGGGTAAATATGCCCTCGAGCTCAATTCCCTTCAGATCAGCAATGGCCATCGTTTCGGCGACCGTATCCGTATCGATCTTGGCCGGATGGTGGGACTGAAAATTTTGCGGTAACAGCCCCAATCGGCCCATGCCGGTGTCAACTTTTAAATGGGTCTTTATTTTTGCCGCCAAAGATACGGCGGCTTCGGATAATTCCCGCGCCGCTGCGGCTGTGTGGATACTCTGGGTGAGATCATATTGCAAAAGATCGCCTGCACGGTCAGGACGGGTATAACCAAAAACCAGAATCGGTTCGGCAATGCCGGCTTTTCGGATTTGAATCCCTTCTTCGATGCGGGCCACGCCAAGCAAAGAAGCGCCATTTTGAAGCGCGCACCGGCTGACTTCAACGGCGCCGTGGCCATAGCCGTTGGCCTTGACAACCGCCATTAAACGGGCTTGCGGCCGAGTGATGCGGCGTAACTCCCGGACATTGTGGGCAATGGCGTTTAAATCGATTTCAGCCCTGAGCGGCGTTGTAGCCACACGTGCTCCTCGTTATCGAATTTACCCCGATTTTTCTTGCGGGTCGGCAAATGGCGTGCTTCGTTCAGCAAAATTGCGTTTTAAAATGATCGATCCAACAGCCTGATAAAGCTCTTTGGCGTGATATGAGCTGCGGACAAACGGCCCGCTGGCAACTTCCGCAAACCCCATCTCGATGGCTACCTGTCGCCAATGAGCGAATTCTTCGGGGGGGACATAACGCCTGACCGGCAGGTGCGTTCTGGAGGGCTGTAAATACTGACCCAGTGTCAGCATGCGGCAGCCGACCGCTGCCAGGTCATTAAGGGTTGAGCGGATTTCGGCCGAAGTCTCCCCCAGACCCAGCATCAAGCCCGACTTGGTCGGTATTTCCGGTTCGGCTTCATGTACCCGTTCGAGCAAACGAAGCGAGCGTTCGTAACGCGCTTGGGGTCGGACGGTCGTGTACAGGCGCGGTACGGTTTCGATGTTATGGTTGAGCACATCCGGGCGGGCGTCGAGAACAATTTGCAGCGCAGCGGCGTCCCCCTGAAAATCGGGTATCAACACCTCAATAGCCGCCGCTGGCATCAGGCGTCGGATTTCGGCAATCGTTTGAGCAAATAAACATGCTCCGCCGTCGGGCAAATCGTCTCGGGTAACAGAGGTGATCACAACATGTTTGAGATCCATTTGTTTGGCGGCGGCAGCAACACGGGCCGGTTCGGCCGGATCGGGCGGGCCGGTCGGCCCCTGAGCGACCGAGCAAAAGCGGCAGTCGCGTGTGCAGCGTGACCCCATGATCAGAAACGTGGCGGTCCGTTGGGAGAAACACTCCCAGATATTCGGGCACCGGGCTTCCTCGCAGACGGTGTGCAAGCACCCCTTGTTGATCAGATCCCTGACATTTTCATATGCGGGACCGGTGGGCAATCTTTTTTTTAGCCAGCGGGGCTTTTTGGGGGATTGCTGAGTCATTGTTATGTTGGTGTTTGGTTGTTAGTGTTTCGCACGGTTAGCCGATTTAAAACTCAAAATGAAAAGCACTAAACGCAAGAAACAAGACATTAAACACTAAACACGGCCGGTTCAAGCTAATTTTTCCAATATCGGATCCAGACTGGCCGGCCTTTTCTGACTCAATTTAATTCCAAAAACGGCTTCAAATCTTTTTTTTAAAACATCGCGCACCTGTTGCATCGAAAAGGATCGGCTGCATTCATGCTGCATGCTGGTCATGCCCACATCCTGCAGACCGCAGGGCTGTATCCAGGTAAAGGGTGTTAAATCCGTTTGGACATTCAATGCCAGACCGTGAAAGCTGATGCCCCGTCGCACGGCAATTCCAATGCTACCCATTTTCTTCGGTCCGACCCAGACACCGCGGTTGGCGTCGTTGCGCTCGGCGAATATGCCCCAGTATTTAGCTGTTTGCAACATGACCTCTTCCAGACCACTGACAAAATCGACGACCTTTATTCGGGCGCTCTGCAAATCCACGATTGGATATGCCACCAGCTGGCCCGGTCCGTGATAGGTGATGTTGCCGCCACGTTCGACCTGAATTATCGGGATGCCGGCTTTTTCAAGAAAGGCATCTGAAACCAGCATACATTCCCGTCCCCCTCGGCGTCCCAGGGTAAAAACCGGTGGATGCTCCAGGAACAAAACAATATCGTATTGCAAGAAGCCCGCTCGGCGGGCCGCAATGAGTTTTTCCTGCAGCGTCCAGGCCTGACGGTAATCGATGTTCTCAAAATCAATACACAGCCACGTTTTGGGGTCCGTTGTCTGTTGTTCGTGATCCGTCGTGGCGGGATCAGCGATTGAATGCGAAGGATCCTTGTGGACATCATTTTTTATATTTTTAATTGCGGTCATTATTGCATTTAATCGAGGGGTCGGGGAATTTTTCATCCAAATGCTCATACAGCCCATAATCATTCATGGAGCGGCGAAATCGAATAAGACTCCCTCGGCTCATGTATTTATCAGGTAACCACTCGCTACGGACGACCAACGACGAACGACTGACCTATCCCGTCAGACACGGTTTGCGCGCAGCGAGGGTTTCATCCAGTCTTTTGCGCTTGGTCTTGCCGGGAGCGGCATGCAGTCGTTCAGGATTTTCTTTTGCTTCCTTGGCAATCGCTTTCATCGATTCAATAAACAGGTCGACATCTTCCTTGGATTCGGTCTCTGTCGGCTCGATCATGATAGCGCCGTGAACCACCAGCGGAAAATAGATGGTCGGAGGATGAAATCCAAAATCCATCAGTCGCTTGACCATGTCCAGGGTTGTGACCTTATAGGGTTCCTGGAGTTTATCTGAAAAGACGCATTCGTGCATACAGGGCCGGTCGTAAGGCAAATGAAAGGTGCCCTTTAACTGGTCCTTGATATAGGCGGCATTTAAAACGGCAAGCTGGCTGGCTTTTTTCAGATTCTCAGGCCCCATACTGAGAATATAGCTGTAGGCCCGAATCATGACGCCCACATTACCGTAAAAGGCATGGATTTTGCCGAAGCTTTCGGGGAAGTCCTCGGACAACGTGTAGCGATTTTTTTGCTTAATCACGCGAGGCACCGGTAAAAAGGGCTCCAGATGCTTACGGACGCAGACCGGTCCGGAACCGGGCCCGCCGCCGCCATGCGGGCTGGAAAACGTTTTGTGCAGATTAAGGTGCAGCACATCGATGCCGAGCTCACCCATGTTGACGATTCCCATGATGGCATTCATGTTGGCGCCATCACCGTAAACCAGGCCGCCTTTGGCATGCACAATATCGGAAACGGCTTTGATGTTTTCTTCGAAAAGGCCCAGTGTATTGGGATTGGTGACCATGATGCCGGCGGTGTCCGTATCCATGATGTCTTCAACCGCCTGCGGTGAAAGAACACCTCTTTCATTGGATTTGACCGGAATCGAGCGATATCCGCACAGCGCCGCGCTGGCCGGGTTGGTGCCGTGAGCCGTATCCGGGACAATGATTTTGGATCGTGGGGCTCCTTGGCTCTTATGATAGGCATAAAACAACAGCATACCGGCAAGCTCTCCGTGGGCACCGGCAGCCGGTTGCAAGGATGTGGCATCCATCCCGGTGATTTCGGTCAGATATTGCTCGAGATCATACATCAGTTTGAGCACCCCCTGTGACAGTTGTTGCGGCAGCAGCGGGTGCGCTTGCGCCAGTCCGGGCCGGGCAGATTGCACCTCGTTTGTTTTGGGGTTATATTTCATGGTGCACGAACCCAGAGGATACATGCCGGAATCGACGGAAAAGTTCCATTGGGAAAGACGGATGTAGTGACGCACGATATCGACCTCGCTCAGGTCCGGAAAATCCGGACCGGGGCCTTCCAGTTTTTTGTCAACCGGATGTTCGGCCACATCGCGCCGAGGCAGCGAAAAACCGCTTCGCCCTTTTTTCCCCTTTTCCCACAACAGGGGCTCGTTGAATATCAATCCCGTAGTGCCTAAGGTTTCTTTCATGATGCAATCTCCTTGACCAGGGCATCCATATCATCCCGGGTGGTTGTCTCGGTTGTACACAGCAAGTAATGGCTTTTTAACTCCGGGTAAAAATCGACCAACGGCAGGCCGGCAACTATTTTTTTCTGCAGCAAATCCCGATAGGTTTTGTCAAAGCCGTCCGGAAACGCGACGACAAATTCATTGAATGTCGGCCGGGAAAACGGCAACTTGAATCCGGCCTGCTGCAATATGTCTTTGAGGTACTCGGCCTTATCATAATTGAGCCGGGCCAATTCTTTGAAGCCGGAGCCGCCCAACGAAGCCATATACATCACAGCTGCCAGCGCGCATAGGCTGTGGTTGGTGCATATGTTGGAAGTGGCTTTCTCGCGGCGAATATGCTGCTCCCGGGTCGACAGTGTGAGCACATAGCCTCTGTTACCTTCTTTGTCCACCGTCTGTCCGACCAGTCGCCCCGGCATGTTGCGGACGTATTTCATCTTGGCGGCAAACATACCCAGACCCGGGCCGCCGAATGATTGCGGGATTCCCAAGCTCTGACCCTCGCCGCAGGCGATATCAGCGCCGTTCTGTCCCGGGTTTTTATACAGGCCGTAAGCCAGCGGCTCGCTGAAACATACGACCAGCAGCGTCTTGCTGTCCGGCAGTGATGGTTTGATCGCCTCCAGGTCTTCCATGCAACCGAAAAAATTTGGTGACTGCACGGCCACTCCACCCAGATCCTCCATATTTTTCAACGCGCTTACATCTGTGGTGCCGTCTGAAAGATACGGCAGCTCTATGATGTTAAAATCAGTGGGCTCAAAATACGTCGCCAGCACCCGTCGATACATGGGATGCACGGCGCGTGAAACCGCGACCGATTTTTTGCGTGAAACCCGGATCGCCATCAACATCGCCTCGGCCAGCGCCGAACCGCCGTCATATTGCGATGCATTGGCAACTTCCATACCCAGCAACCGGGCGGTCAGTGTCTGGTATTCATAAATGGCTTGCAGCGTTCCCTGACTGACCTCGGGCTGGTAGGGGGTATAGGCGGTAACAAATTCCGACCGGCCGGCCAAAAAAGATACTGCCGCCGGAACGTAATGCCGATAGCTGCCGGCGCCCAAAAACACCTTATATTCAGGTGGGGTTGCCATCGTTTGGGCCAGTTCGTCCATGTGATCATTCAATTCCCATTCCGTTAGCGCTGCAGGAATTTTTAGCGCCTCTTTGCGGCGGCAATCTTCCGGAATATGGGCAAAAAGGCCCCCGAGGCTGTCAAGTTTGAGCGCTTTGAGCATGGTGGCGATATCTTCCGACGTGTGGGGCAAGTAACGCATAGGATTATCCTTTCAGCGTTTCAACATAAGCGTTATGGTCCATGAGGCCATCCATTTCAGCGGGGTTATCCGGTTTAACTTCAAGCATCCAGCCATCGCCATAGGGCGTATTATTCACCTTTTCAGGAGCATCTTCCAGGGTGTCGTTTATGGCAACCACCTCACCGGCGATCGGCATGTAGAGCTCGGAAACCGCCTTGACGGACTCCACCGTGCCAAATTCCTCACCCTGGTCGAAGGTGTCGCCGACCTCCGGCAATTCCACAAAGACGATATCGCCAAGCTGATCCTGGGCGTAATCCGTAATGCCGATTTTTATCGTGTCAGTTTCGGTTCGCGCCCATTCATGAGATTTGGCATAGCGCACATCATCGGGAAAATTGAGTTCATTGAGTTCTTTCATACCGCTCCTCCTTGATTTTATTACCACGAAAGCGCGAAAAACCAGAAACACGAAAATGGATAATTCCTATTATTTCGTGCTTTTTAGTTTTCGTGTTTTCGTGGTTAATTTTGTTGTCCTACTCTAAAACATACGGTACTTTTAAATTATAGCCTTTGTATACCACAAAGGTTTCAACGGATTGGACATCCTTGATCCTGGAAACTTCCTCGGTATAAAATTCCAGCAATCCGAATCCCGACTTCAGCAGAACCATTAGAATCAGGTCGAAACGACCGGTGACCACACTGACCGAAACAACGCCCTTCAGATTGCTAAATTCTTTGCCCTTCTTGACCAGGTCCATGCTTTGCAGCTTAACCCCCACGACCACTACGCGATGCCCTCCCATGGATTCCGGATTGATCACCCCACTGATGTCCAGGATACCTTCTTCCATTAATTTTTGAACGCGCGTGCGGACCGTGTTTTCAGATAGGGCGAGCGCGCGGGCAATTTTCTGGTATGATTTTCTGCCGTTGCGGAGATGCTTGATAATGGCCAGGTTGGTTTTATCGATGTTCATGTGCATTCTATTCGTGAAGGTAACACCGAAATGTAAAATATTTAGAAAAAATTGCTGAATCTGTCAATTAATTTTTAATTTTTTTATGATATCTGCAAATTTATGTTGATAATTCTTTGATTCAGTGATGCGTTTCGGACAAGGCGATCTTTTAAAATCCAACAGATGCCCCCCGTGGACGCAGTGCCGATGATTTGCATAGCAGATGCGAATATCGGTTGTCCTGAACATCCGTCGCGCAATGAATGCAATCGCATTTTTAAGGGAATAAAGTTGAAAAAAGAAACACCATGTGTTATGGACCCATCGATTTTCAGGACCTTTCCAGTATCTTTGTTTATAATTCCGAAACCAAATTACCAATCGAAGTGGAAAAGGAGGTTTACAATGAAAAAAGGATTTTTATTAGCCGGCATTATTTTTTGTATCGCGCTGGTTATGGCGCTTTATGCCTGCGGGCCGAAAGGACCAGAAACCATCAGGATCGGCATCAATGCTCCCATTACCGGAGACATCCCCAAAGTGGGGGAGGGAACCAAGTTTGCGGCCGAGATGTGGCTGGAAGACATCAACGCGGCCGGGGGGCTTCAGGTCGGAGACAAAAAATATCCGGTCGAGCTGGTGATCGAAGACAATGAGTCCAAAGCCGAATCAGCGGTAAAAGTGGCGACCAAGCTGATCACCGAGGACGAGGTCCTGGCGATTGTCGGACCGCAATCATCCAAGCAGGCCGTACCGGCCGGTGGTAAAGCCAATGAACTCAAAACGCCGATGATCAGTCCGTGGTCGACCAATCCGGATACGACCAAAGATCGTCCGTATGTGTTCCGCGGCTGTTTCCTCGATCCATTTCAGGGACCGGTGGCCGCAAATTTTATCCGTGACGAATTCGGGTTCACCAAGGCGGCGGTGCTCTACGATGTCGCCAGCGACTATCCCAAAGGTTTGGCCGAATTTTTTAAAGAGGCCTGGGAGAAAAATAATGGTCCCGGCTCGGTGGTGGCTTTTGAAAGCTTTACCACAAAGGACACGGACTTCAGCTCCCAGCTTACCAAGATCATCAATTCGGACGCCGAAGTGCTGTTTACACCCCAATATTACAACGAAGTTGCCTTGATCGTTCAACAAGCCCATCAACTCGGCTGGGATAAGCCCATTGTCGGCAGTGACAGTTGGGGTTCGGCGGAGACCGTCAAACTTTGCGGCAAGGACTGCTACGGGTTGTTTTTCAGCACCCATTATGCAGCCGCCGGTGCGACCGGTGCCACCAAAGAATTTATTGACCGTTACAATGAAAAGCACGGGTACGTGCCGGATGATGTCGGTGCCTTGACCTGGGACAGCATCCGTCTGCTGCAGCAGGCCATCGAAAATACCGGCGGTTTGACCGGCGACATCAAAAAGGACCGTGATGCGGTGCGCGACCAACTGGCCCAAATCAAAGATTTTGACGGCATTACTGGCCAGATGACCTTCACCGAAGAAGGCGACCCGGTCAAATGTGCGGTTATTGTACGCATCAGCGATGCCGGTGAATTCGAGTTTTACAAATCGGTGTGTCCGTAAAAATTGATGTTTCAAGGTTCGCCCGTCTTTGCTTAAGTTTCCGGCTTCGCTCAAAAGAGCTGCGCCGCGACAGGTCGGTGCGGCAGGCAAGTTTCAGGGTTAAAAGAGACTCGGAAGGTTAGCGGTTAAGGTAAACTCAATCCATCGGTAAGGGAGCTAACCCTGAACGCTGAACCTTGAACCTGGGGACCTTTAGTCACAAAGGACGGGCCAGGGCTTTGCGCCCTGAGCCCGCCTTTTTAGAAGAACAAGGGGTATCGCATGGTTCTGTTGCAAAACCTGATCAATGCATTGCAGTGGGGAAGCTTTTATGCGCTGATTGCCCTGGGCTATTCGATGGTTTACAGCATCCTGATGCTGTTCAACTTTGCCCACGGCGATATTTTTATGGTGGGCGCTTACATCGGCTTCGGTGTGGCTTCGGGCCTGATCGCCCTCACCGCCATGGGCGCCTTTGCCCTGCCCAACTGGCTGATTCTGGTGCTGACCATTTTGTTCTCCATGTTCTTAACCTCTTTTGTCGGAATGATCGTTGAGCGCATCGGCTATCGTCCATTACGGGATGCCCCGCGGGCGTCGGCGGCCATTACCGGATTGATGATCGGTATCATCCTGGAGACCGGCAACCTGATCCTGCTGGGTGCCCAGCGAGTCAGTTTTCCGTCCCTGATCCATACCGTGACCTATGATATGGGCGGTGTTTTTGTCACCAACAAAAAGATTATGATCGTGGTGGTGTCTTTGCTGCTGGCCACCGCACTGCACCAATTTATCCGTCGGACGCGCTACGGGATGGCGATGCGCGCCATGGCTTTCGATTACGTGGTGGTGCCGTTGATGGGGGTGCCGATAAACAAGATTGCAGCCATGACCTTTGCGCTGGGTTCGGCGCTGGCCGCTGCTGCCGGCATTCTCTTCGGGGTGGCCTATCCGGTGCTGGATCCGTACATGGGGATCTTGATCGGCTGGAAAGCCTTTGTTGCTGCAATTTTAGGAGGCCGGGGGTCCATCATCGGAGCCACTCTGGCCGGGTTTTTGCTCGGCTTTATTGAAATTTTTGTGGCCATGATTTTTCCATCGACCCTGCGCGATCTGATCGCCTATTCGATTGTGTTGCTGATTCTGGTTTTCAGACCCCACGGGTTCTTCGGGGAAGCTTACAGCGCGCGCCTGAGATTGTAAAAGATCGATCGGAGTTGCTGCAACCGGTTCAACGGCTCAGTTTACGAGAAACAAGGATTGGATATGGAAGCTAGGAGCGAAAAAGCATCATCATTCTCGATACTGTCAAAGCTAAACATACGGGCCTGGGTGTCCAGGGTTCCGCTTATTGGCTGGCTGATCGGTGCTCTGATCGCGGTGGGTCTGGAAATGGCCATCGGCACCCCCTTAGCCCGCGGCCTGGGACTGCCCAAAGCACCGGTCATTTTTGGCTTTGTTATTATGTTAAAAAAGCCGCTGTTGATTCCCGGTGCGGCGCTGTATTTAGGGCTGATCTATCTGTTGCCGATCGGCCTGGTTGCGCGTTTTGGCGCGGCCGCATTAAATCGATTGGCCGCAATTCTGGCCGATTTTTCGACGCTATTTTCCATTTTGATCCACCTGGCTCTGCTATATCTGGCGCTGCATTTGTGGTCTGGAATGAGTGATTATCGGGTTTTAGTGGTCAAACTGACTTTAATTGCAGTCATGGTCACCCTGAGCTTGAATGTCATAAACGGCTATATGGGCGAATTTTCATGCTCACATCCCGGGTTTATGGCACTGGGCGCTTATGCAACCTCAGTGTTTACGGTTTCCCTTTTTGTTAATGATAAACTGTTCGGTGCGGCTGTGCTGCCGCCGGCCATCGGGCCCTTCTTTTTTCCGATCGCGCTGTTTATGGGCGGCGCGGCAGCATCTATCGGTGCGATTGCGGTCGCTGTGCCGTCATTTCGAACTCGCGGCGATTACCTGGCTATTATTTCACTGGCATTTTTGTTTATCGTCAAGAGCTTAATTGAAAACCTGGAGGTCGTCGGGGGGCCGCGCGGATTGGGCAGTCAACCGGATTGGGCCAATTTGCCGACCGTTTTTATAATTACGGTGATATGCATCTGGGTGATCAATAACTTCGTGCGCTCCACGCTTGGCAAAGCGCTCAACGCGGTGCGCGATAATGAGATGGCCGCCGATGCCATGACGGTGAATACCCGGCGCACCAAATTTGTGGCATTTTTGTTTGCTGCGTTTTGGGCGGGCGTCGCCGGCGGTTTATTTGCCCATGTGCTTCGCTATGTCAATCCCAGTACCTTTGGCATTCAAAAGCTGGCCGAAGTGCTGGCCATGGTATATTTTGGCGGGTTGAACTCGGTATACGGTGCCATTGTGGGCGCCACCAGTATCAGTTTGCTGGGCGAGGCTCTGCGGCCGCTGGAAATTTTCAAATGGATCATTATTCCGTTGCTGCTGATCCTGGTGATGATTTTCAGGCCGACGGGGCTGGTTGCCTTCAAGGAGTTCGACGTCCGGCAGCTGGTGCAACCCAAAAAATAATTCTTGCCAATTGAGCCCCCGGGCTCAATTCAGCGTTCATTGTTATTGGTTATTCGTTATTAGCGTTGACAATTGATAGACCGGAATTTTGGTTTCATTGCTCACAAACGATTAACGATTAACGATTAACGAATAACTGCCCATTGGGCTCTAACCCAATGGGAACTGAAGAGGTATCGCATGTCTATCTTGCGGGTTGAAAATATGACCCATTTCTTTGGTGGCCTGCGGGCGGTGCACAATTACGATCTGGAAATCAAACCCGGTGAGGTTCGCGGGCTTATTGGCCCCAATGGCGCGGGCAAAACAACGATTTTCAACCTGATCACCGGCATGTACATTCCCACCGAAGGCAATATCTTTTTAGCAGACCATAAATTAAACGGGCGCACGCCGCACGAAATTGCGGCGCTGGGTATTGGCCGCACCTTTCAAAACATGCTGCTGTGGCGTCATATGACCGTTTTAGAGCATGTCAAAATGGCCCGCTATGCCAAGCTCAGCTACGGGCTGGTCGGGGCATTTTTCGGAACCTCCCGCCGGAATCGTGAAGAGGCCGAAAGCGAAGCGAAAGCCTTCCGCCTTTTAAAAATGTTTGGTGTTGATCAATTTGCCGACCAATGGGTGCCGAATTTGCCCTATGGCGCTCAGCGGCGGGTCGAAATGGCCCGGGCCATGGCCACGGAGCCTAAAGTGCTGTTTTTGGACGAGCCCACTGCCGGCATGAATCCCGAGGAGATGGTTCAGATGCTGGCAATCATCCGCCGGATCAAAGAAGAATTTGACCTGGCCATATTTCTGATCGAACATCGCATGAAAGTCGTCATGGATCTGTGCGAGCGCATCCAGACCCTGGTATTCGGAGAAGTGATAGCGGACGGCACGCCCGACGAAATCCAAAACAACCCCAAGGTTATTGATGCGTATTTGGGCAAGGAGATCGTAGAGTAATGTTGTTATCGGTTGAAGCGTTACGCGTTTCCTATGGTAATATTAAGGCCCTGCATGGGCTGAATTTTGAAATCGACGAAGGCGAGATCGTCTGTATCATCGGTGCCAACGGTGCCGGTAAAAGCACGACCCTCAAGGCTATTTCCCGCATGGTCCCGTCTGAGTCAGGTTCGCGGATGACATTTCAGGGCAAGAACCTGCTTGATTACGCAGCCGATAAGGTGGTCAGCCAACTGGGGATTTCACATGTTCCCGAAGGCCGACGTCTGTTCGATAATTTAACGGTCATGGAAAACCTGAAGCTGGCCTGCTTTGCCCGCAAAGATACCGACCAGATAAAAGAAGATATCCAGCGGGTCTTTTCAATTTTTCCGCGTCTGGATGAACGGCAGCTTCAGAAAGCCGGAACGCTCAGTGGTGGGGAACAGCAAATGCTGGCGGTGGGCCGGGCGTATATGAGCGGCCGCAAGGTCATGCTGCTGGATGAACCCTCAATGGGCCTGGCGCCGCTGTTAATGATGAGCATGTTCGGGGCCCTCAAAGAAATTAACAAGGAGGGAACCACGATATTGTTGGTCGAACAAAATGCCCGGCTGGCCCTGCAGTTTGCCCAGCGCGGCTATGTGCTCGAAAACGGCAATCTGGTCCTGGAGGGGCCTTCGGATAAGTTGTTAGAGGATCCGCAGGTTAAGAAGGCCTATCTCGGCGGCTAAAACCGGTTTCCTTTCAGGAATGGATCTTTTTCCGCTGGGTTGCGTTCTCCGCGAATTTGCAGCGTCGACGTACGAAAAGTACGCCTCCTCGCAAATCCTTGTGCGGCCTTGCCCAGCAAAAAAATCCCTCATCCCTGAAAGGAAACCCATTATTCTTTATTATATTCGTGCTTTTTCTCCTGATCCTTGCGCCGTTTGAACTTCTTTGCATTTTACTTAACGCATAGGATTAAAATCCACAATGTCCGATAATAGATTATATTTTTAATGTTAAGATCTAAATTTCAGCCTACCGCTTTTGCTGGATTTCCTCGGCAGACAGTGCTTGGCAACGCTCAGAGACTGACGCCCATCTGGCTTGTTTTGATTGTGTTGCTGCTGGCGGCCTGTGCGACGCTGCCGGTACCGGAAGACAAAACGCTCTCATATTCTTATGATCCCCCGCCGGATAGCCGTCTGGCTGTTATAACGCGGGAATTGTTTCAGGATGTGAATGACGGGCATTCGGGATTTTTTAAATTATTCCGAAATGATGATGCCATGCACTGGCGGATTTTGCTGGTCGATTTAGCCGAATAAACTCTGGATATGCAGTATTTTATCTGGAAAGCCGATGCCAGTGGAGACTTGCTTCTGGATCGGGTGATCAAAGCCGCTGACCGCGGCGTTCGCGTCCGCATTCTGATCGATGATGTCTACATCATTGGCGCCGATCGGACGGTGGCCGCTCTCAGTCAGCATCCAAATATTGAGGTTCGGCTTTTCAACCCGATGGAACAACGCACCACCTCGACGTTGCTGTTCGTGTTGGAATATCTGGGCCGAATCGAGCAACTTAACCATCGCATGCACAACAAGCTGATCGTGGCCGACAACCGGTTTGCCATCGTTGGTGGCAGAAATATCGGCAATGAATATTTTGGCCTGAATCCAAAACACAATTTTACCGACTTTGATGTTGTAGCCCTTGGTGCGGTTGCCAAGAAAGTGTCCGCCGCCTTCGATATTTACTGGAACAATCAGTGGGCCTATCCGGGGGAGGCGTTGCTACAGAATTACAAAAACCAGGAACTTTTGCCTCAGCTATTGGAAGAACTGCAGGAGGAGCTGGAAAAAAGGGAGGAGAAACTGGTTGAATTCCAGCAACAAAATCCGGGCAGAAACGCTCTGCTGGCAAAACTGGAACAGAAGATGAAAAGCGGCACGGCCAGCGTCATCTATGATGAACCACTGGTTGGCGAAAAAATACCGCCGGCGCAGTTAATCGAAACCTTAGGAGAG
>JASFNW010000131.1:0-15011 GCA_050116835.1 Desulfobacterales bacterium | reverse complement strand
CGTTTGAAATTTGCTTTTTCTGTATGGAAATCGTTTTTAGCCGCGCCTGAGCTTATTGACCGGCAACGACAGAAACGAGTGCATGCTCTGGCTGAACGGAAAAAATATCAGAAACAAATTGGCAAAAAACACGTGCAGCACCAGCATAAACGAATGCCCCGATTCGGTCAGTTCCCCCGGCAAATAGGGATCGAAGATTAAAAGGCTGCCGAGATATTCCCGGTACTGCTCGACGGTTACCGTCTCGTAAAAATACCATCTGCGAGCCCAGTCCATCTGGCTGCCGAAAAGCACCACCAGAAACAACAATATCAGCAGATAGTAGTCCTCGGGAACCGACAGTTCCCGCACCGGCGAGATAAAACGACGAAACAACAAATACAGCAAGGCGATGGCAGCGATCAAACCCACCAATCCCTGCCCCAGAAATATTTCATGGGGAATCGATTGCAGTATTCCGATTTCGCCGAAAAGCTCCAGATGCCCGAGAATTAAAAGCAAGATACAGATATGAAATGCCATCAGAAATATCCACAGCAGGGGTTTGTGTCTGCGAACGGTGGGAAACAAGAACGTGTCATACAGCGCCCACAGCCACCCGGGTTTTTTCTCAGGATAGACCTGCAGCGTGGCCGGATTTTTGGGCGCGCGAAATATTTTGATTAGACGGACCGTCGTGCCGATAAAAAAAACGGCAAAAGCAAAATAAACCATCGGCACCAGAATCATGTAATACAGCGTTTCCAACGTGACCTCCCTGTCATCTTTAACGGCGACAGATCGTGTTTCGGCCGCCGTCATATACGCCTGCGGGTTTGTGTGCCGCCGGCCCCGGATTCACGTATCCGCTGGCCGGCAGCCAAACCACAGCAGTTCAGGCATTACGTTTGATATAAAATTTAATCACATCATCTTCCTGTTCAGTTTTCAGAATCTCATTGCCGCTGGTGCGGGCCCAGGCCGGAAAGTCCGTCAGCGAGCCCGGGTCGGTCGATTGGGCCTCGATCACCTGGCCGATCTCGACCTCCTTGATGCCCTTGCTGACCTTAACGACCGGCATGGGGCATGGCAGTCCCTTTAAATCAAATACTTTGTCGACTTTGATATCCTCACTCATTGTTTACCTCCTCTAAATAAAAGTTATAATTTATTACAGATATTAGTCGTCAGTCAGACAACACGAATAGTGTTGTGTCACCCAAAAATTAAGCACGGCAAGAAGGTCATGTCTTTTTCTGAAAGACGCTATGCTGAGGCATTATCCCCTTGGACGATAGTGGCCGGGTATTTCGGGATGGTCGGCAACAAAGCTTTGCGTTTAATACCGCTGTGCACCTAATCCCAAATATCAGGCCACAGGCAACTTGCTGATCATAGCGTCTTGAAGAAATTGGCATGACCGATTGAGCATCTGTCAACATAGCTGAAACAGCATGCTACATACTAAATGAACAGCTGGACTTTACTGTTGGCCGCCTCTTCCAAAAATTTGGCAACGCCACAAAAGGTTAAATTTTCATAGTCAATCATTTCCTCTCTTTTAAAGCCCATCAAATCCATAGACATTTCACAGATAAAAATTCGGACTCCCAATTCCTCGGCCATTGCCAGAAATTCTTCCAGAGAGGCGACGTTTTTCTTTTTCATCAGTGATTTCATCATGGCCGTACCCATACCCCCCATGTTCATTTTGGAAAGCTTGACCTGGCTCAGCCCTCTGGGCAGCATGGTGCCAAACATCTTGCCAAAGGCGTCTTTGCCTCCGACGCTTTTCTTGGCATCTCTGAGAACCGGCGTCCCCCAGAATGTAAAAAACATGACCGCGTCCATCCCCATGGCCACCGCCCCGGTGGCAATAACGAAGGCGGCGATGATTTTGTCCAGATCACCGCTAAACACCACCATCGAAAGCTTGTCTTCCGGGGTTTTTTTCTCCAGTGCCGCTAATTGGGATTTAAATTCCGTGAATTGATTTTCAATATTTTGCATGTCCATGATTGCCTCCTTTGTTAATGAATATAAACCCTTTTTATTGTTAAATTATAAATACTTAAATTTATAATTGGCATATTTCGTTTATATTATGAACTTTTATTCGAAAAAATATATTGCTTCAGGCCGTAATCGGCAATTAAAGGGGGCGGCTCCCGCTCGTCAGGGCCCTATTGATTAGATCATTAATTCCTTAACAGCCTCCATTGAGGCTTTGAGAATATCCAAATTGGTCAAAACCGCTTTGCGCTGATCCGGGGCGATTTGAACCAGCACCTGATGATGGACATCCTCAAGAAACCTATCGATTTGATTTAACTTTTTATGCCCTTCGGTCGTCAGGCTGAGCAGGCTGACGCGGGAATCTTCGGGATCTTTGATGCGCTGAACCAGTTTCTTTTTGAGCAGGCCCTCAACAATTTTGCTGACCCGGCTTTTGACAACGTTCATTTTCAGCGCGATGCCCTTGGCGGTCAGGTAGCGTTCTTCCCCGAAAAGCATCAGGCATCTAAATTCGGCATCCGGCAGGCCAAAACGCTCGCATTGATACTGCATCCGCTCCTGGCAACATTGGAACAACTTCGATATAAGCTCTTGAAATTGCTTTAGTTGAAAGTCCGGCACCCTGCCAACTTGGTTTGTTGTTGATTGATCCGGTATTTTGTTCATGGCGTGAACTATATCAAGAAAAAGTGCCCTGTCAAGGCCTTTTTGGAAAATGATGCAAATTTTTTTACAGACAGCACCTGCCGGAGGCGATGCCCGCCTCGCGAGCTGGCGCTCGAATGAATATAATTTACTTTTTCTTATTTTTATACTATAATCTAAGTAATTTAGCAGAAAAAAATCCTTGTTGACCCATCTGCCTGCAGAAAATTTATCGCTTTATTCGAGGAGGACAACATGCACAACACATTGCGAAGGGGCTTAATCCTTTTGCTGATGATCCCGGCTCTGGCCATCATTCCGGCCTGCGCTAAAAAGGCGACAACCGTTGAGAAAGAAAAAGACCCTGCTGTAGATCAGGCCGACATGGATCGGCAGAAGGAGCTGGAAGCTGAGCGTCAACGTCAAGAAACCGAACAGCGGCAATTCCAGGCGGCCAAAACGCAGTTTATGTCTGAAGATATTTATTTTAGAAAGGGTAGCTACCAGTTGCAGCCGCAAGCCCGCACGACTTTACATCGTAAAGCCGAATTCTTAAAGAAATACCCGGATGTTGCGGTAATCATCGAAGGCCACACCGATGAACGCGGTACCCGGGAGGCCAATATTGCCTTTGGGGATCGCCGTGCCGGAGAAGTGAAGTCGTTCTTAATTCGAGAAGGCATCGAAAGAAAGCGGCTGATACCCGTCAGCTTCGGCAAAGAACGCCCCGTTGCCACTGGCAAGACCGAGGCAGACCGTGCCAAAAACAGGCGCGTTCATTTTGTGGTCAAAGAATAAGCAGCCAAAATTTCTAATCGTTGCGGGTTGCAGGTTACGAGTTGCAGGTTTTCTTTACCATCGGCTCCCAACTCGCAACCCGGAACATGAAACGCTCAGCTCCGCACTGCAAATCAAATTGATTCTTCCTTGATTTGACGCCCATCTTTAGATAAATCCATACAACCCTGTCTTGTCCCAATTGAATAAACCAGCACCAAGCGACTCATCGTTTTATATATGAGGTTAGATTAAACATCGATTGCAACGCGAACTGAAAATTGCGGTACGGGAACTGGTTGAATATGTGCTCCGGTCCGGGGATCTGGCTTTTGAGTTTCTGGGGGCCAGCCGTCCGGTGGAGGCGATTCGAGCGCATCAAAAAATTCAACGCTCACGCCCCGCTACCTATCAACCCGAAGTGGCAATCGCTTATGCGGTTGAAACCGATCGGTTCCGTCTGAGTATCGGCGGCCGCATTGACGGCGTATATACCGAACCCGACCACACCATCATTGAAGAGATAAAGACCACCTCGCGCGATCCAGCTTATTTTAAAAAACATGAAAACCCGGTCCATTGGGGCCAGGCCAAAACCTACGCTTACATATATGGGCATCACCATCAGCTCGATGAGCTGACCATCCAGTTAACCTATTATCAGATCGACACCGGCAACTACCGCGAAATCAAGCACACGTATCGCTTTTCAGAACTGGAGATCTTTTTCAATGACCTGGTGACCCGTTATCTAAAATGGGCCGCAACCCTTGTTGACTGGACCGACTGCCGGGACGCCTCTATTCAGGGTCTGGAGTTTCCATTTGCATCCTACCGGCCCGGACAGCGCCAGATGATAGTGCAGGCCTTCCGCACAATTCGCAACGGCGGCCAGTTGCTGGTTCAGGCGGCCACCGGTATCGGGAAAACCATGGCCGTTCTCTATCCGGCCGTCAAATCCCTTGCTGAAAACCGCGATCAAAAGATTTTCTACCTGACCGCCCGCACCACCGGCCAGATGGTGGCTGAAAAAGCAGTTGCCGAATTAAGGGCGAACGGTCTCAAATTAAAATCGTTAACCCTGACGGCAAAGGATAAAATCTGTTTTTGTCCCCAGAGCGCCTGCCAGCCGGATGAATGCGAGTTTGCCAAAGGCCACTATGACCGAATTAATGCTGCCGTTGAAGCGATTTTCAAGCAGGAAGCATTTACGCGCGAACAGGTTATCGACACCGCCAGGACATTTCAGGTATGTCCGTTTGAATTTTCCCTGGAGCTATCGCTGTGGGCGGATTGCATCATCTGCGATTACAATTACAGTTTTGACCCCCGGGTCTATTTGCGCCGCTTTTTTCAGGAAGAAAACGGTGCTTATATCTTTTTAATCGATGAGGCGCATAACCTGGTGGACCGTTCGCGGGAAATGTTTTCGGCTGAGATTTTCAAAAAGCCGGTATTAGAGGTCCGCCGACAGCTAAAGAAACAGCTGCCACAGATATTTAAAAGCCTTGGCCGCATTAATGCCTGGCTGGTCAGAGCACGTAAAAAATGCGAACTATCAGCCAATCCAATAGCAGAAGAAAGCCCTCCCGAAGATCTGACACCCCTTCTAAAAAGCTTTCTTTTCATTACCGAACGCTGGCTGGCCCAAAATATAAAAACAGCTTTTCGCGAGAGCTTGCTCGACCTTTATTTTGCCATATCCGGCTTCATCCGGGTGGCCGACCAATATGATCACAGTTACACGACCTGCTATGAAAAATGCGGAAAAGACTTGAAAATTAAATTGTTTTGTGTCGATCCGGCTGTTCATCTCGAGCGCGCCCTGCAACGCTGTCGCACGGCCATATTTTTTTCGGCCACCATGACCCCCATCGATTATTTCAAACAGATACTGGGCTGTGATCCGAAAGCCCCGCAGCTGATTCTGCCATCACCCTTTCCGGCCGAGAATCTGGGCCTATTCATTTCCGATCACATATCAACCTACTATCGTCAGCGCGACCTGACCGTCGACCAGGTCACAGAGGTAATTGCGGTCTTAGTCGGCCAAAAGCCTGGCAATTATCTGCTTTATTTTCCTTCTTACGCCTACATGCGCAAAATTTTCGATGCCTACACATACCACCATCCGCATATGAAAACCATTGTGCAAACACCCGGTATGTCGGAATCTGAAAGAGGAGCGTTTTTGCAGCATTTTTCCCGGAACACTCCCCAGACCCTTGTAGGCTTTGCGGTCATGGGCGGTATTTTCGGTGAGGGCATCGACCTGGTCGGCGATCGCCTGGTGGGTGCGGTGGTGGTCGGCGTGGGTTTGCCGGGAATCTGTCTGGAGAGAGAACTCATCAAGCAATATTTTACCAATACCCTGGATGCCGGTTTCGAATATTCCTATCTTTACCCGGGCATCAATCGGGTGCTGCAGGCCGCCGGTCGGGTGATCCGATCAGAAAAGGATCGTGGTGTGGTGCTGCTAATCGACCAGCGCTATGGCCGCTATCAATATAAGACCCTGCTTCGCGAAGAATGGGATCCGATCAGGGTGCAGAATGCGCAGCAGCTGACCGATCACCTCCAACGGTTCTGGGATCAGCGCTGATCGTGGTGCTTGGTTATTGGAAATCGCGTTTGCGATTCAATGCTCTGCAATTCGTGGTTAGCAACAGGATAAGGCAGAATATCGAATGTCGAATACCAGAGGATAAGAAAGCATCTTCATTCGATATTCAATCCAAAAAACATTATCGAATAACTATTAACGAATAACCAGCAACTAACCTTAGCGGCTGTAAGTTCCCATCAACTGGCCCTCGGCCAGGACATGGCCTTCAATGGCGTCAAGCAGCTGGGCCTTGGTTATGCCGCTCTCCAGATCAAGCACGGTGTCCAGTGCATAGACCTTGAAAAAATAGCGGTGGGTGCCGCCCGGCGGGCAAGGCCCCCCATAGCCCAATCTGCGAAAATCATTTGTACCATGGCGGGCGCCGTTTTCCAGAGCAGCGTCTGACGGTATCTCAGCCGGCAAGCCGTCTGCATCGGCAGGAATGTTAAACAGCACCCAGTGCACCCAGGTGCCCATAGGCGCATCCGGATCGTCACATATCAGCGCCAGACTGGCGGTCTCCTCGGGGAGACCGCTCCAGGCTAGATCCGGGGAAACATCCGGCCCGTCACAGGTATACCGGTTGGGGATGGCCTGGCCATCGGAGAATGCCGAAGTGGTTATAACAAGTGCCATGATAAACCTCCTGCTGTTTGGGTTAGATGGATTTTATTTTGCCATCTTGGAACATCCTCCTTATCGACGACGAGGATGATGGCGAGCACGAATCCACAGAAGGCTGTATAATCTCGTCCTCGTGCCCGGTTGCCATTTGAGCGATGCGTCAGTCATACGGCAAATCTTTTCCGGGGCGCGACACGAGTCCATTTATCCAATAGATTGACACCACACTCGATTCAGAATATACTGAATTTTTTTGGAGGGGTAAATGAAATATTTGGCGATTATCATCTGCGTTCTCCTAGCCGGAAGCTTCAATTCAAAGCTTTTTGCCGGAAAGGTTTACACCTGGACGGATGAAAACGGCAACCTGCATGTAACGGACACCCCGCCCCCGACAAAATCCAAAGTCAAAGATACGCTGGAATATCGGGAAAAAACCGCTGCCGAAATCCGGGAACTGCAAAATCAAAAAGAACGGCGCGACCAGGAACGTGAGCAAGAAGCAAGAAAGAATCGTGTTGAAGAAGCAAAAAAGCGCGCCCGGGAAGCGGACAAAACAGCTCAGGAAGCTGCCGAGCAGGCAGATCAAATTACCCAGGAAGTTGAAGTCTATGTCCGCCGACTCGGCTCGACCAAGGAAAAAAGAAAGCAATTCAGAAAAAGAATCCAAAGAGAAATACAACGCGCTGAAGCGGCCCGGGAGCGCGCACGGCAGGCGGTAGAAGATGCCAGACAAGCTGCACAAGACGCACGTCGGATGGAAGAAGAGTTTAACACACAAAAACAGTGATACGAAAATTGATGAATATATATCGAAATTGGGTGCTCGCAAGCCGACCGTGGTCTTTTTCAATGACGGCCATCTCTGTCAGCGTCGGATCGTTTCTGGCGGCCATCGACGGAGATTTTTCTTGGACATTTTATTTGCTGACGCTTATAGCCGGCGTTTTCATGCATGCTGCCACCAATCTAATCAATGATTATTATGATGTCAAAAGCGGCGTGGACTTTAAAGGCGTATCCACCGGAATTTATCGCCCTCATCCTCTTCTTGAAGGCCAGTTAACGCCTCGGCAAGTGCTCATGGAGGCTTGCATTCTCTATGTTATCGCGACAATCATCGGCCTGTATCTGACCGCTAACTGCGGATGGCCGCTGTTAGCGATCGGCCTGATCGGCGTTTTTGCAAGCACGACCTACACCGCTCCACCGTTTAAATACAAATACATGGCGCTCGGTGAGCTCTCCGTGTTTTTAATGTGGGGACCGTTGATGGTAATGGGTTCATATTTCATTCAACGCCAGGTCTTTAGTACCCATGCGCTTTTAATATCCATACCCTTTGGAATTCTGGTGGCCCTGGTCCTGCTGGCCAACAATATCCGCGATATTTCCCATGACCGCAGCAAAGGTATTCGAACCCTGCCCATGATTATCGGCAAGCGCAACGGGTTGCGCCTGTATAGCATCCTGGTCATAATAGCCTATTCCGGCATAATCGGCATGTCGATTGTCGGCCCCCTGTATCTGTGGACTTTAATTGTTGTTTTTTCATTGCCTTTGGCCCTTAAACTGATACCACAGATGATGAAGCAAATACCAGACGATGCTGATGCACAAACGGCAAAGCTGGATACCGCTTTCGGTTTGCTTCTGGTTGCCTCTTTAGTGCTGGAGGGGCTGGTTTGAAGCACAGCGGGTTTCGTCCCATGGCAGTCGGACTTAGCGTCGGTCTGGCTTGTGTGCTATGGTTTGTGACCTTCTATCTGAGCTGGTCGACATTCTGGATCAAAATTTCCTTCTCGGCTGCCACTCTGGCCCTTTATTCCCTATGGTTACAACCCCACCGCATTGATCAATTCCGTTTTGACACAAGCGCCATTATCATCGGAATCGCGTCGGCCGGTGCGCTCTATGGTATCTTCTCTCTGGGAAAAGTGATTGCAAATGCCGTATTGCCTTTTGCCCAGGGGCAGATCGGCGCCATCTACGGAAAAGGAACGGGGACCCCCTCAGCAGTTATCATCGTCTTGCTTTTTTTCATTACCGGTCCCTGTGAGGAAATTTATTGGCGTGGCTATCTACAAAAAAACCTTATGACGCGCTATGGCAACTGGCAAGGTTGGATGCTGGCAACAGTCATCTATGCCGCGGTCCATATTTGGTCATTTAACTTCATGCTCATAGGGGCGGCCGGCGTGGCGGGGGCTTTCTGGGGTGCGATGTTTTGGCGGTTAAAAAAACTGGCACCGGTCATTATTTCACACTCTATCTGGAGTGCCGTTATTTTTGCGGTTTTCCCCATGCACTGATTTATGGGGTCGAGTCAGAAGCTTCCGCAATTGCCTTGACCATATCCAGCAGCGGCGTTTTAAGCGGCCGCCATTTGGGCTCGATCGCCCGGCCCTCACGCCAGGTAAAATCCACGACATCATATTTTTCAGGGATGATGTGTTCGTTGTGCTCGCCGTAAGCCGTTTCAGGATAATACTCGATGTAAAGCATCCGATCCGGCTCAATCTTAAACTGGCGGGCAACGTTGGTGGCGATATGGCCGGTACAACTGCGAACCGACATTCGACTTTCCGGAATATCGGATACAATGACGATCATCGGTCTGAGATAAGCCGGCCCGTCGGCTTTTTCCTTTTGCAAATCAAATATGCGCAGCCAACATCTACCACTGGCCAGGCGTAGCTCGCCACCCCATCCTTCCCACGAAAAAGTATCATCATAGATCATCATGGCAGAACATCCAGAGAGAAGCGATGCCATTGGTACCTGGCACGTATACGGCCGCCTGTCGGTTGCCTTGCAAGGTGGAATGTATTATAACCGCAATGCAACAATAATCAATTCTGATTAGGCCTTCAAAAATTGTCAAAAGCAATATATACTCAATTTATGACCGCAGACAACCCTAATTTAACCTACTTGAAATTTGATGGCAAAGATTTCATCCTCGTTGGGACCGCGCACGTCTCAAAAGAGAGTGCCCGCTTGGCAAAATCGGTAATCGAGCATGAAAAACCGGATACGGTCTGTGTCGAGCTCTGTTCGTCCAGATTCCAGGCAATTCAGCAAAAGGATCGCTGGCAGAATACCGATATCGTCAAAATCGTTAGAGAAAAAAAGTCTTTCCTGCTGCTGTCGAATCTCTTGCTGGCCTCGTTTCAAAAACGAATTGCCAAACAATTTGATGTCAAACCCGGTGAGGAAATGATAGCGGCTATCGAGAGCGCCGAATCCGTGAAGGCCCATATTTGTCTTGCCGATCGGGATATCCGCACCACTCTGTCCAGAACCTGGCGCGTGATGGGATTGTGGAGCAAATTAAAGCTGATTTTTCAATTAATGCTGTCCCTGGGGCAACTGGATGAAATCAAAGAAGAAGACATTGAACGGATGAAGCAGCAAGACGTTTTGGAAACGCTGCTGACAGAAGTCGGTAAATCACTGCCGGAAATAAAATCCATTCTAATCGACGAGCGCGACCAATATCTGGCCGAAAAGATCCGCACAGCACCTGGCAAAAAGATCGTTGCCGTCGTTGGCGCCGGCCACACTCCGGGAATTCAAAAATACTGGCAGAGCGACATTGACCTGCATGCACTGGAAACGCTACCGCCCAAGAGCAAAACCGTCGATATTTTAAAATGGCTGATTCCGGCTGCCATCATCGGGTTGTTTTTAGCCGGCTTCTTTTTAGGCGGGAAAAAAGCGGGCACGGATATGATCGTGTGGTGGATTCTGGCCAACGGGATTCTGGCCGGTATCGGCGCCATCATTGCCTTGGCCCACCCGGCCACTATTTTGTCCTCCATCCTGGCCGCACCGCTGACATCACTGAATCCCATGATTGCGGCCGGATGGGTGTCGGGACTCGTGGAAGCCTTTTCACGGAAACCCAAAGTGAGGGACTTGGAGACCCTGCCAAATGATATTCTATCTGTTCGGGGTTTCTGGAAAAACAACGTAACCCGCATTTTGCTGGTGGTGGTCTTTACCAATCTCGGAAGCTCGTTGGGAACCTTTATTGCCTTTCCCTTCATTGTCAAGGTTTTGATCGGCGCATCACCCTAGTATACAGAAGACAGAGGAAACCGATTATCTCTTAATTGGCGCGGTGCATTTAATTCTCTGTCCTCCGCCATCTGTCTTCTGAAATCCGGCATCTGATCTCTGAAATCGGATACAAGAATGAACCATCGGCTACGACCCAATACCATATCGGTAATTAAGGTCTGGATGGCCGTCAGCATCCTTGGATGGCTGCTGATGGCCGGCTGCGGCGGACGCACCACTGAACCCGTTAAGGCTTCCATCCCAAAAGCGCCACAACTGCAACGGCTGGGTTATACGATACAGGTCGGCGCCTTTGCAAACATCGACAATGCCGTGCGCCTGACAGACAAGTTGCAGCGCCAGGGATTAGACGCCTATCATTTTATCGACAAATCAGGACTGTACAAGGTGCGTTTTGAAAACTTCAGATCCAAAGAGGCCGCCCGCAGTAGAGCTGAAATCATGCAGCGCAGGGGAATCATCGAGTCATTTTACATCGTCAAACCCGAAGCGTACCCCGCGATGTGGGTTCGTCGCCAAGATCATCAGCATTTCAGGGAAAAAATAGTCAAAACAGCACAACGATACTTGGGTGTGCCCTACCGCTGGGGTGGCGAATCCCCCCGAACTGGTTTTGACTGCAGCGGATTTACAATGGTGGTCTACCGCTTAAATGGTCTGGACCTGCCGCGGTCGTCCCGGCAGCAATGGAGGGTCGGGGAAAAAATTGATCGCCGCCAGCTGCAAAAGGGTGATCTGGTGTTCTTTGCAACAAGCGGCGGCAGCCGGGTTTCCCATGTCGGGATTTATACCGGCAACAATAAATTTTTGCATGCGCCACGCAAAGGTAGCCGTATCAAAACATCATCGCTGTCCAGCCGATATTTTAGAACCCGTTATGTGGGTGCCCGCTCCTACCTCTAGCCCCAGAAGACAGAGAACAGATGGCAGAATGGGCGTTTCATTTTCTATTTTCCAATCTGTCTTCTGTCATCAACTCCTTTTAGGAAATGCAGACGATGAAGACTCAGGCAAGATTTCAACAATTGTGCGTTGATACTGTCGCCCGTTAGGGAGCGTAAAGGTTTTTTTAACGGTTTGCAAGCGGCCCTCGGCAAATAGCTGGATGCATTCCGGGTACAGCTGCCATTCCAGTTTCAAACCCTTTTTCCGTATGAGTTCAAGCGAATCGTCCGGGGCAATGGCAAACGCCCGCTGGCCGATGATCGGTCCGGTGTCTTCGCCGTAGTCAATAAAATGGACGGTGCACCCGGCGACCTTGCAACCGTAGCGAAAGGTATCTCCGTATCCATCGGTACCGGGAAATGCCGGAAGCAGCGCAGGATGGATGTTCATGATGCGCGGGTTGCTGCGCTCCGGGTTGACCCGATCGATAAAATAAGGTGTCAGCGTTCTCATAAAGCCCGCCAGCACCAATAAGTCATAAGAACAATTGGCCATTTCAGCGAGCAGTTGAGCTTCGGCAATTGCACGGCTAAATAAGAACGACCGAATTTTATTGTCATCATTCCTTCCTTGAACCAGGGTTTGTCTGGCCAGTATGTCCTCGTAGTCAAAGTCGGCCGGCAGCTCAGCGGCCGTGGGATTTGTTTTAACCCGTTGGATAATTGAGGTATAATCGGCAACAAAAGTTGGAATTTTAGTCGCTACGGCTCTTTTAAGGCCCTCGGACCGGGGGTTGTCGGAACCGATAAAGACCACTTGCCCGTTGATCTGACCGTTTTCACAACTGTCCATTATCGCCTGCAAATTTGACCCCTTCCCTGAAATTAGGGCGCCGATACGAATTTTTTCTATCATTCTCAAAGCCTTTCCATTGCCTGAATTTTCATAACCTTTTAGCCAGTATTCCATCCCTCCAGCATCCCACCTGTAAATGAATCGGTCTGCCAGCGCTCTAGACCGTAACGTTGCCAAAATCCGCTGTTCAAATCAATGCTTAAGTTATACCGCTTGTCATTAAAATGTTCCGAAAAAAGGATGGCGGCATAAGTGTTGTCGCAAAAAAACGTTCTGCAATTGGAACGTTTTTTTGACAACGACTATAATAAAGCACCGACCGGTCAACGTTGGGGAAACCCATTGCCTGCCGGCGCATCCGGTTCAGCCTATTTGCGCTTATGCATTGACACTGTGACCAACTTTAAATATAACTTTTTTCAATCTTCTTCGCATGCTAACGGCAAACACCGTAAACAGCCGGTGTGGATGTGGCTTGCAACGGCACTTAAGGCCGGTGACGAGGTGCCGAGGTTGACAATATAACCGCACATTACTATTATGAATCTAATTTTATTCGTTATCGAAAGGATCAAATATCATGGCAGAAGGTATCATGGAAATTGATGATGGAAATTTTGAAACAGAGGTGTTGCAGGCAGACAAACCGGTAATGGTTGATTTTTGGGCTCCCTGGTGCGGCCCCTGTAAAGCCATTGCGCCAATGGTAGAGGATCTGGCCGGCACCTTTGGTGGTAAAGTCAAGTTTGCCAAATGCAATGTCGACAACAGCCCGGTCACACCGAGCAAGTATGGCATTAAAGCAATTCCGACGCTTATTTTTTTTAAAGATGGCGACGTTG
Organism: Desulfobacterales bacterium; assembly: GCA_050116835.1. Classification (GTDB taxonomy): domain Bacteria; phylum Desulfobacterota; class Desulfobacteria; order Desulfobacterales; family JAHEIW01; genus JAHEIW01. The sequence goes on along the minus strand of JASFNW010000131.1, from coordinate 1,697 downwards.
TAGAGCAAATTACCGGGATGGTCGCCAAATCAAAACTGGAAGATGCTTTGAACAAAATCACCTAACGTTTAAAAGCATATCACCCCGTGTGTAAAGCAACTTAACAGAGGCAAAACGCGTGCGGCTCAGATTGATTATATGCCTGGTTGTACTTTTGGTCGCAACCGGTTGTTCATCGATTGAAAAACAGTTTAACAAGCTTTTTGGAATTGATGATGGCGGCACCGCCCAGGAATTGGCCTGGGATGGTATGGATGCTTATGAGAACGGTCGCTATGACAAAGCCATCGAAAAGTTTCAAAAACTCAAAGATTACTATCCATTTTCAAAATACGCCATCCTGGCCGAATTAAAGATTGCCGACGCCCATTATCAGCGCGAGGAATACGGTGAGGCTATTTTTGCGTACGAAAACTTTGAGCAGCTTCACCCCCGCAACGAAGCCATTCCTTACGTCATATACCAAATTGGCCGATGTTATTTCGACCAGATCGGAACACCGGATCGCGACCAAACGTCCGCGCAAAAAGCCCTGGAATCGTTTCAACGCCTGATGCAACAATTTCCAGATGATCCGTATGCGGTAAGAGCCGCTGAGCACATCGACACCTGTCAAAAAAGCCTGGCGGGGCATGCCTATATAGTCGGTATGTTTTACTATAAAACCAAACACTACAAAGCCGCATTAAATCGCTTTATGTCCGTGATTACTGAATACCCGGATGTCGGATATCATCAAAAAGCACTCGAACACATTGCCAAATGCGAGACCTCCATCGCCGAAAAAACGGTAGAAAAAAAAGAGGAAGTATCAGATTAAAACCGCAACAGGCGCACACTTTTCCGGTAAAAACATCGATAAGCGAACTGCTCGACATGATCCATCTCACATGATCGCATCAGGCTCATCAATCACAACGTCTAAGGCAGTGCGCTTAAAAAAAGCTTTACACGTCGTCGCATATGCGGTAATTAGCCATGTTTCATTATAATATAGATATTATACCTGAGAGTTGTATGAAGGAGAACAGATAATGTCAAAAATGTGCGAAATTTGCGGTAAAAAACCAATGGTGGGAAATAATGTCAGCCATGCCCACAATGTGACCAAGCGACGCTTCAATCCCAACCTGCAAAGAGTGCGCGCTGTGTCCGACGGGCGGGTAAAGAAAATGATGGTCTGCACCAGCTGTATCAAATCCGGAAATGTTGTTAAAGCGAAATAATTTATTGACTAAATATTTTTGACTAAAAATTGCAGTCGGATTCTAACGTTTAAGTAATCGATATCACTTAAAATTTGAATTTAAGCCTTTATGGCCGGTTTTCACAGCCCGGCTATTTTTTTGCCCAAAATTTGACCACCATTTGGCATCCTCTTACAATGAGGTCGTGCAAACATACATCAATCAGACCAAACCACAAAAGGGAATCACGTATGAGTTATCCGTACATCACTCAAGAAAAAATTAATGTTCCAGCTATTAGGGAGATCGAGCCTGCCCTTTCTGAGCTTTATTTAGCGAGACGGGAAGGCGTGCTACGTGAACAAAAATTATTTATCGGAGCAAATCGTCGTAGATTCCGTAGAGCAGATAAGAAATCAGCTATATTTGAGACAGGTTAGCGTTGATTTTTAATCAAAATGTGGTAATTACAGGGACAATTTATCGAAGCTCTTAAAAGATTATGGCAAG
>JASFNW010000130.1:0-15116 GCA_050116835.1 Desulfobacterales bacterium | reverse complement strand
TCACCCTCTTTCACAAGAATATTGATAATCGTCCCGGGCATCGGTGCTAAAATTTCTGTTGCCATTCCGTCCTCCCTTCGAAAGTTTTTACTTTTAACTATAAAATAACCTTACGCAATCCCGCCCGTTTCGCCTTGCTCGCTTGGCGGCGGGTTGGTGAAAGGATTTGCACTTATTCCAATTTTCTGCTTGAGATGGCTCTTCCCTGATAAAATGAAGGGATGAATTCACTCGAACCGTTTGATACTCGAAGGCGAGGCAGTTGTCAAGTTGAAATAGTGCACTTCTGGCCTTGACGTGTATAGCGCCTTCGTATATGGAACAGATGACAAAAATTAGGAAATATGACTGAGATGGAGGAGGAATATGAGACCCTATTTTGAAAAAATGAAAGAATTTGGACAAGAACTAAAACCCGGTCAGATGAAAAGCACCGAGGCCAGTGTCAAGCAAATACAGGAAGTCGAAGCCCAGGTTGCCGAAGCCATAGAAAAGGTAAAAAACGCCGGATTGCCGACTGAAAAAATTAACGCCCGCGGCCAGTTAACCGTCTGGCAGCGCCTGGAGTACCTGGTGGACCCCGGCACCTGGAATCCGCTGCACACGCTGTACAACCCGGAAAACAACACAGAGGGCACGACCAATGTGATCGACGGTCTGGCCAAAATATCCGGCAAATGGGCGGTTGTCATTGGCTTTGACAATAAAGTCTATGCCGGAGCCTGGATCCCCGGACAGGCTGAAAATGTTTTCCGCTGCACCGACCTGGCCAAACGGTTGAACATACCGATGGTATGGCTGGTCAACTGCAGTGGTGTCAAATTAACCGAGCAGGAAAAATTTTATGCGGATCGCCGTGGCTCCGGTACTACATTTTTCCGGCATGCCGAGCTCAATCAGGCCGGCGTTCCGATCTTGGCCGCCATCTACGGCACCAACCCGGCCGGTGGCGGATACCAGGGGATCAGCCCCACCATTCTTTTCGCCCATAAAGACTGTAATATTGCAGTGGGCGGGGGTGGCATCTTAAGCGGCATGTCACCCAAAGGCTTCTTTGACCTGGAAGGTGCCGAACAGTTGATTGCGGCTGCCAAGCAATTCAAGGTTGAACCGCCCGGTTCGACTAAAATCCATTACGATGAAACCGGATTTTTCCGGTATGTCTTTGAAACCGAAGAAGCGGTTTTAGACGGCATCAAGGATTATATGAAAGACATGCCGGCCTATAATCCGAAATTTTTCCGCGTGGCAGAGCCCAAAGAACCGCGCTTTGCCCAGGAAGATATCTATCACCTGGTGCCCTTCAATCAGAAAGCCATGTATAATTTTGACGAAATTCTGGCACGCCTGGTTGACGGCAGCGAGCACCTGGAGTACCGGCCGGGTTATGGCCCTGAGGTCTATACCGGGCTGGTAAAAGTGGACGGGTATCTGATGGGTGTCATCGGCAACCGCCAGGGATTTTTCGGCGAGGATTACCCGGAATATGCCGACTATCCCGGAATCGGCGGCAAACTCTATCGCCAGGGATTGATAAAAATGAATGAGTTTGTCACCCACTGCGGCCGGGACCGTGTGCCGATCGTCTGGTTTCAGGATACCAGCGGTATCGATGTGGGTGATATCGCCGAAAAAGCCGAACTGCTGGGACTGGGCCAGGCTCTGATTTATTCCATTCAGCAAACCGATGTTCCCATGATGCTGGTTCTGCTTCGCAAGGGAACAGCGGCAGCGCATTATATCATGGGCGGCCCTACGGCCAACCGCCATAATGCATTTACCCTGGGCACACCCACGACTGAAATCTACGTGATGCACGGTGAAACCGCTGCAGCGGCCAGTTTTTCCCGCCGGCTGGTCAAAGAAAAGGAAGCCGGACGGCCACTGGAGCCGATCATCGAAGAAATGAACAAACTGGTCAAGGAATATTACGATTATTCCCGACCGATCTACTGCGCCCAGCACGGCTTGGTGGATGAAGTCGCCAAGATGACCCAAATTCGTCAATATTTGATGGCCTTTGCCGGAGCGGCGTATCAGAACCCGAAATCGATTTGCCCGCAGCATCAGATGATGTTGCCCAGGATCATCAAAGGCTAAAAAATTGTATTAAAAATGCATCTAACGTCCAATGGCTGCGTTATCCAGGATGAATGGATCACACATCTAATTTTATGAAGATAAAGGCGTGCGTAAAACCGATTCAAAATGCTCGAATACTAAGGTGTATGCTCCGCTTTTGAATCGGTTTATGCCTTGCTTTGTTGAACACCTTAATTTGCTTAGACCAGATGTGAAATCCCGCTTTTAAGCGGGGAACGCGATCTGCTATTTTTATAGTCGTTGTCAAAAAAACGTTCCGATTGCAGAACGTTTTTTTGCTACAACGCTTATGCCGCCATCCTTTTTTCGGAAAATTTTAATGACAAGCGGTATAATACAATTTTTATCTAAATTAGAACCTCAGATCTAGCTGAAAATACTTATCCTTCCAAGCCGATTTGACCGGAGGGATATTATTTTTAATTTGGATCCTCGAATACGCCCCTTTTAATTTTTTCTATTCTAAATTCAGCTTTGCTGCTATGCTTTGGTTATGAAATCTGACGTGTTCCCGTCGTTTAAGATCTTTCGATGGCTGGTATTGGCCTTCATCACCGTTATGGCATCCTCGCAGCCTTCAGCAGCTGTGAGCCTATCTTCAGTCAACGTCGCCAACGGACAGGTGGTGGCCCTTGAAATTAACCTGCAAGATCTGGATCCTGACGCAACTGATCTGATGGCCCGGTTCGGGCAAAGACCGATTGCCCTTTTTCAGCATCCGGTTAAACCTGAGGGGATCTATTGCGCTCTGGTCGGAATTCCGATAAGCACCGCACCGCAAAAAGCGAGCATCGAACTGGAATGGACGGATGCCCGCGGTCGTCACAAAGCAAGGGTTGCCGTTAACATCGTTGCCGGAAATTACAAAAAAGAATCTCTGAAAGTAGCCCCGCGGCACGTAAAACCAAGCCCCAAAAACCTGCAACGCATCCGGGCCGAAAAAAAAGAGATTCGCCGCATTTATGCCAGCGGCAATAATACCCGGCTATGGTACGGCAGCTTTAAGAAGCCGCTTGCCGGCGGCATCACCAGCGTCTTTGGAACCCAGCGGCTGTTCAATGGTGAGCTTCAAAGCTACCACCGGGGCACGGATCTGCGCGCTAAAACGGGCACACCCGTCTACGCCTCCAACTCCGGTATCGTCAGGCTCGCTAAAAATTTGTTTTACTCCGGCAATATTGTTCTCGTGGATCATGGCAAGGGCATCTTCACCAATTACGCGCATCTGAGCCAAATTCAAGTTCAGGCCGGCCAGCATATTGCCAGAGGTGAGCGGGTCGGGCTGAGCGGTGCCACCGGTCGTGTCAATGGCCCCCACCTGCACTGGGGCGTAAAAATCAATGGCGCTTATGTAGATCCAATGCAGTTTATGGAGGTTGTATCTGATCTGCTCTTACCATAATCCTGTCAGCACAAACGCATCATAATCCGCTCAATTTGCGTCTCCGAACAACCACTGGCACCGTAAAAGGCAATTTTTTCCGGTAAAGCCGCTGCCCGGAATCACTGTTTTTCATTCTAACTATCAAAAATCATTATATTATTTATTAATTTTCCTATTTGGAACGGATATTGCTAAATTTAAAGGCTCACATGTAAACCGCTACCGGTTAATGAGCAACCCTATGACATACAATACTCTGTCTTCAATCAGTGAGCAGCCCAATCGTCGGATTTTTGAGATCGTAAATGGATATCGAAATTCGACGACGACTCGCCAGTCGGCCTCAGGACAGGCCTCCTTTAAAAACCTTCTTTCGGCAGCGCTAGCCCGCTTCACAAGCCGAAAATATAAAATCCGGGGGTTGACCATTGCCGATTATCGCGCCCACCCGGTACTCTCAAAATCACGTTTCAAAGCGCCCCCGCCACCAACTATAAATGAAAAAAAATATAGCGCCCTAAATCGAATCCCGGCCCGATCTTTATCTGCGGCTACAGATAAAAATAGCCGTCCCCAGCTTGAAACCAGAACCCAAAAAATAGCACCGGCGAATAAAGCAGCGCCTGCAATCCAAAAACCCCGGTCTTTTTTAACAGAACGCGATAAGATCGAAGAAAGCATTCAAAAAGCGGCTGCCAAATACAACCTGCCGCCCGGATTGATCAGAGCGGTTATCCAGGCCGAATCAAACTTTCAAGTTGATGCGGTTTCACGCGCTGGAGCCAGAGGATTGATGCAGCTGATGCCGGCCACCGCCAGGGAGCTGGGGGTCACCGACAGCTTTGATATTGACCAGAATATCGATGGCGGTGCGAAATATTTACGCAGCATGTTGGATCGTTTCGGCGGCAACGTCAGAAAGGCACTGGCAGCCTACAATGCCGGCCCGGGAACGGTTATTAAATACAATGGCCAAGTCCCCTATACGGAAACCCGGCAGTATGTTAAGCGGGTGTTGCGTTTGACAAAACAATCCGTCTGATTCGATGCAGTTCCAAAACAGCAGACCTCAAATTTCAAGGTGTCCGGATAATGTTGCCATTTATTGCATTTTCGGTTGACAGCGGCGCTGCATTCAATTATATCCCTCGCTTTGATTTTCAAAAGACCCATTTTGTCGAGATCACGGCCGGAATCGCATTGTGAACCGAATTATGAAACATATCACAAGATCGGGCTGCAACATGTCAACTCAGATCCCCCAAATGCCATCGATCACGGCTGTCCTGGGAATTAAAGATCCCTATACCGGGGAGCACGGTCGGCGGGTTGCCATTTATGCCCGTCGTCTGGCAGAACGGATCGACTTGCCCCCGGCAGCTGTCGAAAGCATCCGGTTGGGCGGCCTGCTGCACGATATCGGGAAAATCGGCTTGAGCGACAGAGTTCTTAAAAATACCCACAACGGGTTGCCGGAGGATCTGCTGTCTGAAGTCCGCTTGCACCCGCTGATCGGCGTCGCCCTGCTGAGGGATTCTGATATTCCCGCAGCCGTCATTGATTACGTTCAATACCATCATGAAAAAATAGACGGCAGCGGTTATCCCCTCGGTCTCACAAACAATCAGATCCCCTTGGGCGCCAAAATTATCGGGGTGGCCGACTGTTTTGATGCCATCACCACCGACCGACCCTACCAGCAGCGCAAAAGCTGGATCGAGGCCGTGGCCATTCTGCGCCAGCTCAGCGGCACAGATTTTGATCCACAACTGGTAAATGCCTTCATCGCCGATGTCAAAGAGATCGGGCTCGTGAACCTTCACTCCCAATCCATATCCCTTTACAGCCCCTCTGGATTGGCTCTTTAATCAACACCGAACGCCACCGCAGCGCTTGACAAATGGTTTGCATTCAGCATCAACGGGAAGTAGATTTCGGAAATTCTGCGGGATAGTCTGCGTAGTAATGGGAACCTTGCCAGGCCTTCTTTAAAGCGGAATTGAACTTTTTAGTGGCGTAAAAACTGTTGATGTTTTTAAGGTTCAATAAAGATCGTAGAATACGAATCTGGTAGGTCGGAAACGAATAAAGACGCTTTTTAATGTGGTTGTTTCCAATGTAAACGGTGCCTGGATCGATTCCGTTTGGTCGGTGAACCATATAGGATAAACGATATTTTCCCCAATCTTGGGGAAAATCTTGATAAATGATCCGATTTTGCTTTTGCAGTTCCTCCATTAGTTTTGTACCGGGCAGCGGCGTTAGCAGGCTAATTTGAATAATATCGATGCCCGATCGCGCGATATAGTTCGCCAGCTCCCGGTAATAGTCCGGTGACTCAAAATCATTGCCTAAAATGAACGCCCCATAGACAGCGATGCCATATTTGTGGAATGTCTTGACGACATTTTTATAATTTTTGATCCCCAGCTTCAGATTAATGCCTTTGTGCATGCCTTTCAAAGATTTCTCGCTGATGGCCTCAAATCCGATAAAAGCGCATAAACAACCGGCTTTGGCGGCCAACTCCAGTAAATGTTCATCAGCAGCAGAATTAATGGAAGTTTGCATCCACCACTTTTTAGATAGGCCTGAACGAATCATCCCCTTGAAGAGTTCTTTAGCCCGGTTTTTGTTCTCGACACTCACACCCACCAGGTTGTCATCCACAAAAGAAATCAGCTCACCATCAATCCCTTCTAATTCATCCAGCACATCCTGGGCAAATCGTTGCCGGTAAGCTTTACCCAAATATCTTGATACTGAACAAAAGTCGCAATTAAACGGGCAGCCACGGGAAGTCTGTACGGAATTCCACACATAGTTAGGATTCAACAAATCGCGACGGGGTTTGATGTGATTGCGGGAAAGGTCGATATGGGGCCCAAAATATTTTGTCTGCAGTCTGTTATTTTCAAAATCTTTGATAACCGTTTGCCAAATACCCTCCACCTCGCCGATGACGACAGCATCTGCAAATTGCAATACTTCATCTGGGCACATGGAGGCATGAATACCTCCCATGATGACCTTTATGCGATGTCGACGATACGATTGAGCAATTTCATAAGCCCTGTTGATACTGCTCGTAAAGGCCGTGATGCCGACTAGGTCGGCTGCCTCAAATGTCCATTCATCAAAATTCTCGTCGGCGATTTTAACGTCCCAATTTGAAGGCGTTACCGCAGCGACGTAGGACAGTCCCAGCGGTGGAAAGGTTGAAAATGGGCTTAACAGGTAGCCGCTTTTACGTTTTACGGGATTTATCAACAGCAGTTTTTTGATCATCGATTCAGTTTGAATACTAGACGCATGGTTTGCCACGCGGTAGTTGAAAAAAATGAACATCTATTGTCGGGGCCAATCACAGGTCGTCTTTACTTGATTTACCATTCGCACAAAACCGAAAAACAGTCAATGCGGATATCTGCTGAGCCGCTGTCTCGTTTAAATAAATTTAGTCATTTATACAACGAATCGCGTATCGCAGCTTCGGCTTGTGATCCTGTTTAGCGCTAATTTACAAAAGCAAATTTATGCTTACCATAATGGCATGGAAGGCACTTGTCAGAAATACGGAAATCACATCATTTTATCTGCTCACAAAGGACGGTCACAAAAATGAACGATGCGAAAAATAAACATGAAAATGATGCCGAATTAGATTGTGAGGTAACCGTGCAGGATGGATCTCACATGACCTGTGATATGATCGAAGAAGATCCTGATAAATCAGAAAAGAAAAAAGAAGATTATCATATTTAAATCGATGGAGATCAATTTGCTGGTTTGAAAACTCAAATTCTCCAATCATACCATGGGTGATAGTTAACCGGAATAATGGCGCCTTAATGGAAATGTAGAGGTTTAGTGCACACAAAGACGGATATGCCATTAGGCCATCACGTCAATAGCCCACCCGTATGTCAAACCGACCAGCAGCATCAGAATCCCAGAAGCGTATAACCCAAGAACGATATAATATCGCCCCCAGCTGTTGTGCCCGGCATCAGAGCGGCTGGGCATGCGTTGAAAGAACATACCCTTCAAACTCTGGCAGGATCCGGCTTTGCAAAAGCCAGGCTGATCAAATAGCCCAGCGTAAAGGCGGTAAAAAAACCAATTGTATTCCACCACAGCCAGGAAATTTGGGTGGGCGAATCGCCACAACAAAAGATTTACGGCAAATCCGACGAACGAACCTCCGAAAGCATTAAACGCCATTGAATTCATTCTAGATACACAAGCGGTTCGTCTTATTATTTGACAGCTAGCACCGGATTTGTCATCATTTAATTTATACCACTTGTCATTGTTCCGAAAAAAGGATGGCGGCATAAGTATTGTAGCAAAAAAACGTTCCGGCAGGTTTGCACCTGTGAAAATTGCGGCAATGAAGCCGAAATTATGATCGACATGGAATAAACTGGCAGCATCAATTAAAAAATAAGAGGAAATGGGATGAAATCCATCGCGGTAGCATTGATATTTTTATTGAGCACGCTGACCGTATCGTGGGTTCATGCCGAAATTTACTCATGGACCGATGAAAACGGTGTCAAACATTACAGCCACACCCCACCGACCGATCGATCGATTCCCGTTAAAACCGCTCCTGAAATAAAGCCCGACCCGTCCGCCTATGCGATACAGGAAGTCATAAACGAAACAAACATAGAAGCCGTTATCAAACAGTTGGACCAAGCCGATGCAGTCTCCCGCCCAAAGGCAGCCCCCACAAAAAAACCGCCATCTCGCCAGGAGCGTATCGTGATGGAAGCGGAAAAACTGGAAGAGAAGATTGAGTGGTTGAAACAACTCCCTCCGGAAGCGTATACCAATATGCGCAGCAAACAGGCCATCATTGGCCGCTATCGATATCGACTCACGCAGCTGCGATCGGATCCGGGTGCCTATTTTAAAAAATTCGGTCGATAGTTTTCAGAGGTCGGAAGTCAGAGGACAGTTGACAGAGATATCTTTTTGCTTTCCAGTTTTTCCATCTGACATCTGTCTTCTGTCATCTGTTTACTGATGCCCCGCAGACCACCTGGTAATCCAGCCGCAGCACAAAAATAATGGCGATCCAGATGGCGCAGATAGAGATGGTAAACCAGCTCAGCTGGGGCACACTGACTTTAAACGGCAACCACTGGGTGAACAGCAAGATGACAAGCGAGCCGGCGACTTTAAACAGGCGATAGCCGAACATGTCGATCCAGGCTTTGGCCTGATAGATCAGAACGGAATCGACCGGTACATACAGCAGCTCTTTGGAGGCCCGGTTGATTGAATAAGACAGCGCCCGATCGCTGACTTTGGCGGCGCTGCTGAAAAAAAGCGTGGATTGCAGAAAAAAGCACCAGGAAAAGATAAAAATCATCAGCGGCTGAACGAGCAACCCGGCGATCGCTCCCAGATAACGATGCACCAGGGGCGTGATCCCCAAATTGACGCCGATCGACAGGATGCCCATCACGCTGAAAAACAAGGACAAAAAGGCTGTGCGCGCTTCGCGGTCCAGGTAGGCGCTTTCAACCGTGTTTAAAAATTGATACTCCACCAGCGGTGATGCCAGCTGCGCTAAAAGCAAAATGGCGGCGATCAACAGCAAATAGCGACTGTGGCCCAGGATACGCCAGCCGCCACTGGCCTTTTGGTAAGGGCGAACCACGTGCTCGACCTCACAGTAAATACCTGCGCGTCCCATCAGCCAGGTCAACGCAAAGATCGTCCCGATGATGCCGGCGGCGGTCAGCAGCAGATCCGGTGTCTGCAGGGGTGTGTGTTTGATCAGCATGGCCGAAACCCAGCCCCCGGCCACACCGCCAACCAGACCGCCGGTTCCCACCAGCCCATACCAGGATTTGCCTTCATGGGTGGTGTAAATCGAGTCGGTCAGGCTCCAGAATTGTTCCACCAGGACCACGCCTAGAATATCGACAAAAACATAAAAACAGGCCGGCACGATCGGACCGGGATATTTGAGCAGCAAGCGGAAAATGATCAGCAACAAACTGATGGTCAGACAGGTGCCGAGCACCACGTTTAAGCGGCTGTGGCGCTCGACCAGCCGATGATAATAGGTGATAAAGGCGCCCATGGTCACAGCCGTAGCAATCCAGATGTACGGCAAACGCTCGGAACCCAGGGTCTCGATGAACAGCGAACGGCTGGCCGGTTTGAGCTGATAAAGGGCCATGATAATAAGAAAAAAATTCAAAAATAAAAACCCCGCCCGAGCGCCCATAGTGCGAAACGCAGGGTATCGGGCTTCACATTCGGTTGCGAGGACATTTTTTGAATTTTGTGCTTGCATTTTCTGGCTATTGAGTAATAATTACCATTATGAGCGGGTTTAAACAATTATGGGCGCTGATCTTTTTTGTTCTGATCTGCGCCAGTTTGACCGGTGCGCAATCTCAGGACGATTCCTGGACCCGGAGCTGTGATCCCCGCCTGCAAAAAGCTTTGGAAAAGCACCTCAATGCTCTCAAACTGAGCGGCGCCACCGAGCATAAAAACTTGTGCATTGTGGTCGTTGATATTACCAATATTTCCGACCCGCGCATGGCTTACGTTAATCCCAATGAAATGATGTATGCCGCCAGTTTACCCAAAATTGCAATCCTTTTAGGCGCCTTTGAAAAAATAGCCGCCGGCGAAATGGCCCTTGACGACGAAACCCTTGAAAAACTCAAACAAATGATCCGGCGTTCTTCCAACAAGGCGGCCTCCGAGATGTTGCACCGGGTTGGAATCAATTATCTGGCAGATCTGCTGCAATCGCCCCGTTACCGCCTGTATGATCCCGAGCAAAACGGCGGTATCTGGGTCGGCAAAGAGTATGGCAAGGCCCCGGCCCTCAGGCGGGACCCTTTGCACCATCTTTCCCACGGTGCCACTGCTTTGCAGGTGGCGCGCTTTTATTACCTGCTGGAAACCGGCCAGCTGGTATCACCGCAACTGAGCCGATTGATGAAAACGATTCTGGCGGAAACCGAAATCGAGCACAAATTTGTCAAAGGGCTCAAATCCGTCCAGCCGGATTCAGAAATTTACCGCAAATCCGGTACCTGGGGACCCTATCATTCCGACAGCGCCATTATCGAGCATGATGGCCGGCGCTATATTGCAGTGGCCTTAGCCAAAAGTCGCCATGGTGAACAATGGCTGCAAAAAATCATTGTTGCCCTTGATGAGGTTGTTTGCCAGACGGAGATGAACCAGAACTAAATTTTCCCACCCGGTAATATTTTTCCAGCATACGATGAATGCGCGTCGCCAGTGTTTGATGCACAACCGCTGAATTTTTGCGCAAAACATTCGACATAACCACCACCATATAATACAGCTGCCGCTCGGCCGCCGGTGCCTCGATGATGGCCACCGAATTGAGCATATTGGTCACGTTGCCGTGGTATTTTTTGCACTTAAAATGCGGTTCGGGTTTGCACTTATACAGCGAACCGGATTTAAAATAAACTGCCGAATCCGCCAGCGCCGGTGCCGAGGCATAGCGGATGCGCCGCTGGGTCATATACAGCAGGCGCTTGATTTCACGACTTGAAAAAGCATCCACCAGTTTTCCCTGCTCCAGTTTGATTAACCAGCGCATCAATTCCTGCGGGGTGGCATAGCTGGTGGTGCCCGGTACCAGGCGTTTGCCTTTCCGGGTAAAAAAAGACCCCTGACGCAGCTGCTCAAGATCCAGTCCGTTGCGGGTCACCGGGTCCTGCAGCGCCCGTGCCAGAAGGACGCCGAGCTCTTTTGGGGGCGTATTCTTAAAAAACTGCTGGGCTTCGGCCTCGCTGACCGGATAGGCGGCTCCAAAGTGAACCAGCAGCATCAGATGTCTCAAAACCATACTGGCGGCCGCGTTGGAGCTGGCTGAAAGCATCCAGTCCAGATAGGTATAGAAGCTCGCCTGATCACCGATCCGAATTCTGGGATAGTGCACGCGCGCCTCACCCGGTTTCCAGACCGGCACGACATGATGATCCGTTTGAATAAATTCGTCGGCGGTGATCACCGTATTACGCAATATCGCCAAACGCGCATCGATATTATCCGGATAGACATCCGCCAGGGCCTGAAAAACGCCCAGGGCAATCAAAATCTTTCCCACACTTCCCGGGTTGGCCCTGACAGTGCTGCGGTGCTCGGCGTAGCGCGGCTGTGCCATGTTGCTTAAATCCAGCACGGTTACCGCATAGCGATCCGCTTCGGCACCCAACAGATTTTGCACCCGGGTCGTAAATTCAGCATCCGGCGGCGGAATCTCGAAGTCAGAGCTGGCGGTCAGACGAATATCCACCTGATCGATAGACAGCAGTGCACCCGGGGGCTGCTTGGGTGCCCGCACCTTGCCTTCCATGGCCAGGCGATAGGCCTCCACCCTGGCAATGCCCGTGTAGTCATAACCATCCAGTGGATAAGCTCCGCAAGTGACGGCGATCACCAATCCCATCAAAGCGGCAACAATCGTCATAAAAGTTTTCATTTTTGCACCTCAAGCGGGATGTCATCCAGCGCGACCGCCTGGCTGTGATACTGCTGGAGACGACTGTCTATATTATTTAAGAAAAGATTCTGCCGCGCGCGGGCGCTTTCCAGAAAGGGCCGGATTTGAAAAAGCATCAGTCGATTCTGGTAAAAGCCAAACTCAATATCCGCCGGCACGGGCTGGCCCTGGGCGTCCTGCAATTTGGGAAAGCGCTTGGATACCGTACGGGCAAAATCCATCAAATGCCGGATTTCGGCTCCGCTGAGCAGCTCCGGCGTGCCACTGGCCGAAACTTTTGAAACGCCCCCTTCGCTTAACAGTACCCGCTTGTAGGGATCAGTCGCCGGGGCCAGAAGACGGATGTCGCCGTTTTGCATGTTAATCTTAAGCTCCTCGGCAGTTTGGCCTGAAACCGCCCCGCCAACGCCCTCATTGACGGCCACGGTCAGGTAGCCGGGCTGCCCGCTGCCAACATCGGCGGTCACCAGTACGCCCGACTTTTCCACCGGAACGCTTTTCATCAGCAGAACCGACGCATACACATGCTCCGGGCTGTCCATGTAGGCCTGGCGCCAGCGAAAAGCGCGCTCGGAAAAGGGTGAGGCCCAGACCCGTTTTACGGCCGCCATGATGTTTTCAAAACCCACGACATGGGGCACGGTCAAATTGAGACCCGCACCGGTGAATCCCGGCAGGTCTTCGACATTGGTGTCGCTGCGTACAAAAACACCGTAAGTTCCATCCGGGCCGAATGTCTCTTGCATGGCATCCCGCAGCTGAGTGCGAAAATCCTCGCCCGGGTCCAGGTTTACCATCCAGCTGCGTATTTTGTCGAGAAAATCGTGAATAACCTGATCCCGTCGCTGGGGATCGTTTTTAAGACGCTGCATAATTTTGTATTGATCCTGCATCCAGCGAAATGCTGAAATCCCGCCCGGCTCGATGGGTTGTTCGAGCAATTGTCGGTACAGCCCGAAGGGTATCACCAGGCCGTCGGCCACCGCTTCGGGAAAGTAGTGTTTAAGCTCACCCAGATTGGCCGCTTTGGGGCCGCAAATTCGACCGGAATCGGTACTGCGCAGCGTCTTCAGGGAACGCAGGCTGCGGGTCTTCAGATCCAATTTCTTCAAATCCGGCCGAATCAATAAATCTTTAGGGCCCTTATTCTCATCAAAAATGGGATTCCACTGCGGGCCGTCGACGGCCAGCTGCACAATCCCGCGCGGGCTGACGGCCAGCACGACCTGCTGGTCGGCCATGGATTGGATCAGAGGCAACCATTTTTCATCGATGGCCACATTGGGAATACCCAGATTGCGGGCCAGCAATTGAACATGGGATAAAATATTGCCTTCACCGGTCGTCAGGATGCCGGCGACCGGCGGCAAATCTTCGGTGGTCGAGGGCAATACGTAAATACCCTCTGAATCAAATTTAGCAGGTGCTTTTCCCGCCGGTGATACCTTGAGCCGGCCGCGTGCCAGGCCGGGATTTAAGCCCCGCAGCCCCGTATCGGCCGGCTGGCCGAAAATAAAGTTGCGGATGCCCAGCTGACGATTGGCGTCGGCAATCAGGCTTTCGAGCACCGCCGCATAAGACAGCAGAAGGCTGCCGCGCAGGCGATCGTGAAGATAGCGGCGGCTCAGCGGCTCGATGGCGGCCAGATGCGCCACGGTTTCTCCCATGTGATACCGCAATGTGCGGTCGGCCCATTCGGGCATGCGCGCGGTGTATTGCAGTTCAGCCTTATAATCGATGAGTTGCGGGTCTGTAAGCATCAGCCGGTTGAGATTATGGATCAGCGCCTGTCGTTGACGGGCGGAAATCAATCCAATGCCGTAGAGACCATCGGCATATTTGACCAGCCACGCGAGCCTCTGACGCCGGGTGGCTTCCGGCAGCTGCGAAATCATGATATCCCCCATGCGAAACAACTCGCCCTCCAGCAGGATGCTGGCATCCAATACCGCCAGCATCTGTTCGGCATCACCGGCTGCGTTCAGATTGTTGCGCAGCATTGCCAACAAAAGACTGGCGGCTAAAAAACGGGCCTGGTCACCATTTTGAGGGGCAAGCCGGCCGGCGGCTTGAACAAGTGATTCAGCCAGGCGGGCATTTTTGACCGTCCGGGCCAACGATTCAATTTCCTTTTGGATATCACGAACCTGAAAAACCTGCTCGATGATTTCCGTTAAATGGACATAGTCATTGGCCAGCTCCGGTTTTCCCTTCCGGGCGGCATAGTCTTTTACTTTTTGGGCATCCGCCAGCTCCGGATGAACATGCAGCTTGATGCGCAGGGTTTCAAAATCGGGATCCTTTTCAGCGAGTGTGCGGGAAAGCTGTCGCATTTCGGTGATGGGTGCGCCGTGGCGGCCGTGGGGAATAAACCGCACGGCTTCCCGCAACACGATAAACCGATGTTCACGCCAGTCCGGATCGGAAACCATTGCCAGCAAAAGCTCGCGACCGGCACGCGTTTCATCTTCGGTTTGCAGTGCACCGCGATAATAGCGGGCGCGGCGAAATATCCAGCCGTTGTCAGCTTCAATCAGAAACTGTTCCAGGATCATTTGTTTGACGATATCTAAATGCCGGGGATCCTGCAAAAAGTCCTCGGCGCGCACATCGGCAAAAACGTTAGCGATATAGTAACCGTTCGCCCTTAGCATTTTTACGCGATCGGTCCATTCGCCATGCTGAACACCGCCGCCGCGATCGCGGCAGGCATATTCTTTGGGCAGCTGGACGGTGCCGTCATTACAAAACCAGCGAATATGTTTAAAGGGGCCCCGGGAAGCGGTCTTCATCTTCTGGACCCAGCTTCGCAGGGTGGCTTCATCCGGTGTGGCCGTTGCCGTGCTGCCGGCCAGCAGCGCCAGCATGCTTAAGCCCATGATTGCAATAACCCATTGCTTCTGCATTACAAAAACTTCCTTTAAATCAAGATGGTAAAATAACCCTATCGATTGGCCAAAAAAAGTTAGACTTTAATCTAATACCGAATTGTCTGTCAATAAAGTAGCACTTGATATAAATGTTCTCACAATTGGCTGCTAAGTCTTAAAAGCCGTGCCAATCTATTCATGATTGCACTTCAACGGATTGTATGCCAAAATTGAA
>JASFNW010000129.1:0-15337 GCA_050116835.1 Desulfobacterales bacterium | reverse complement strand
TACTCAACCGGTGCTGGAAAGACATGGCTATCCGCTATACGCAATTCCGCTGATCAATCTCTAAAGACGGACTCCTCACCGGTGAGTCTGAGCGGTCATCTGGTCCAAAGCAAGGTCCTGCAGGGATCTTCCGGCCGCGTTAATCTGGCCTTAACTCTGACAGCAATCGATGGTTCTGGTTCGGATTCTGACGTTGAACGCAACGTCGACATGGTCGTCGTTCTGGACCGCAGCGGCTCGATGAAAGGACATAAAATCAACGCTGCCCGGCAGGCGGTTTCAAACCTCATATCCCGTCTGACCGCCAGAGACCGCTTTGCCCTGATAACATATTCCGACGGTGTTCGATTTGTTTCGAATTTAAAGCCGACCTCTGCTGCGCATCGACAGCACCTGGCGACGCTGATCTCCGGCGTTCGCGCAGGCGGTGGTACCAATCTGGGCGCCGGTCTTCAGGCCGGAATCGATTCACTGCAATACGCAACGGAAAACGGCAATGCCCGGAAGCTGGTCTTGATCTCCGATGGCCTTGCCAATAAAGGGATAACCGATGCCGCCCGTCTGGGTGCGATGGCCGGCAATGCAGTCGAAAAAGAGTTTGCCGTCAGCACGGTTGGGGTGGGCAATGATTTCAACGAACAGCTTATGACCGCCATCGCAGACCACGGCGCCGGAAATTACTATTATCTAGAAAATCCAATAGCATTTTCAGAAGTCTTTCAGAAAGAGTTTTTCTACACCCGGTCTACGGTTGCATCCAATGTGTCGATTTTGTTTCCCCAGGGTAAAGGTATTTATCTGATAGATGCGGCCGGATACCCGATCACCCGAAAAGAGAGTTATGCCGTGTTTTATCCGGGCGATTTGCGTTCCGGGCAAACACGTCAACTCTTTTTGACTCTACAGGTACCCACCGAATCGACAGCAAGCTTTGATATTGCCCCTATCAAAGTTCGCTATCGCTTCAACGGCCGGTCACTCGAAACTGTGCTTGCCGATCCCCTAACCATTGCCTGTGTTAAAAATGAAAAGGAAGTGCGGGCATCAATCGACAAGGCCTCCTGGGCTGAAAAGGTTATTCAGGAAGATTATAATCGCCTCAAGCAGGAAGTGGCTGCCGATATAAAAGCCGGCAAAAAGCAAACCGCCCTGAAAAGAATTCATCACTATTACCGTGAGCAGGAAACTATCAATGCGACTGTTGGATCAGCTGAGGTCCGCCAAAATCTGGATCGGGACCTCATAGATCTGCGGCAACGAGTGGAAGACACGTTCACAGGGGAACCGTCCGCTGTGTCCCGGAAACAAAAGGCCAGTTCCAAGGCGCTGCAGTATGAAGGCTATCGGGGACGCCGTTAATGATACTGCAGACATTATCTTATAAAATTTATAAGCGGGAGGACTTAATGATGGGACTTTTGACACGTGCAATCAGATTATGTAAAGCCGATCTCCATGGCGTCATGGATCAGATTGAAAATCAGGAGCTACTTCTCAAACAGCACCTCAGGGATATGCAAGCAGCGCTGATGCAAAATGAGGCCCAGCTCAAACAGATATGCCGGGCCCGGGATCAGGCCCGGCAGGAATACAAAAAAGCAGATAAAAAGCGCCAGCGCCTGGAGATGGACCTGGAGATCGCCCTCAAAAATGACAAGGACGATATCGGCCGCATGCTGATTAAAAAGCTTAAACCCTTGATGGGCATTCAAGAAAACCGCCGCCAGCATATCGATTGTCTCACTCATGACATCCAACAGCTGCAGGACAAATTTGAGCAGCGACAGCTGCAGTATGAACAGCTGCAGCAAAAAGCCACGGAATATTTTCACAGCGCCGAGCAAAGCCGCTGGGAAGATATCGCGCCGGTGAACCCACCCGGTTTTGTGGCCCATGATTTGAGCGAAGAAGAGATCGAACTGGAGCTTTTGCAGAGAAAAGAAGCCATCAAAGGAGGCAAGACACCATGAAAAGCACCGTAAAGCCCATACGCTCCACAATCCTCTGGGGATTGCTCAGCGCCATAATGTATCTTCCGGTGAGCATATTTCTGCATTCCCTGCTACCCTGGCCACTCGGTGATCAGCTGTTACTGTGGGCCTTGATAGCCGTTTACGGATTGATGCTGTCCCGTTGGGCGTTCAAATCATTTTCAGCAATTGCATTGCCGATATTACTATTGTTTATCGCCGCGCTTTGCATCCACTCCACAGCGACTTTTGCAGTTGTGGCCCTGGGAATATTCGGCTGGATACGCAGTGGTATCTGCTTTAGGCGCAGACCGGCAGCAAAACGGCTGTTTGCCGAGCTCGGACTGGGCATGGGCGCAGGCCTGGCAATCTCAGCTGTGATGCTGACTGCGGCGGTTTCAGCTGCCCTGGCAATATGGCTGTTTTTTTTGATTCAAACGCTATATTTTGTCATATTTGAATACCGGCAGGAGCCAACCCAAAGGCTTGATGTGGATCCGTTTGAGCGCGCCCGCATGGCGGCCGAGCAGATACTTTCGCATTAATTTTCATGCAAAACAGGATTTAATTGTCTTCTCCTCTGGACACTGCTAAAAAAGAAATTATACTTTAAGTGCCGGAAGTAAAAAATATTGGTGCCACTAAAAATAGATTACGTCCGAATTTTTATTTAACCTGTGGCACAAAAAATATAACGCAATGACCCGAAAGAAGAAGCAAAAAATGTCCCCTCAGACCGAAGACGGGCAGAAACTGGAAATTGTTCTAAAATGCGATGTGGCCGGCACAGCTGAAGCGATTAACGCCAGTCTGGCTGAAATTGACGTGCCCGGGGTTCAGATCGAGGTTATCCAGTCCGGGGTCGGGAATGTATCAAAGTCGGACGTGCTGATGGCGCGAACCGGCAGCAAGCTGGTGGTTGGATTCAGCGTGGATATAATGCCGAAATTGGAACAGGAAATCAAAGAATTTGCTGTTGAAGTGCGGCTGTATGACACGATTTATAAATTGACGGAAGACATCCGCAAGATTGCACAAAGCTTTAGAAGCGCCGAACCGGAAGAGAAAATTACCGGTAAAGCCAGGGTCATTGCCACCTTTAATGTCAGCCCTAAAGGCATGGTAATCGGATGTGAGGTGCTCGAAGGTGTCATTGAAACAGGCAAAGATTTTCGGGTGATTACCGCGATGGGACCCGCCTATTTCGGCAAAATTACATCGCTTCAGATCGAGCGGCAAAATGTCAAGTCTGCCAAACCGGGCAACCAGATCGGCATCCGGCTGGATGGTTGGAATAAAGCCAAGGTTGATGATCTGGTGGAGTGTTTTGAAAGTTTACCGTCAAAAGGCGCAGGCCGCTGGAAGGCCAGGAGTGGTATTGTCCGCTCGATATCTTAGAACCGATCTTAAAATTGCATCTTACGCCCAAGGGCTTTGTTATCCAGGATAAATGGATTACACATCTATTTTTTGAAGATTAAGGTGTGCATAAAACCGATTTAAAGTACTCGAATACTACCGTGTATACTCCGTTTTTAAATCGGTTTTACGCCGCGCCCTTGGACGTAATCTACTATTTTTAATATCGGTTCTATCAGTATTTTTCAGAACTAAATTACTGAATCAACTAATTAATAATGGTGGTACTCAAATGGCTGTTAACTTCATTTATATGACCGCCGGCAGTAAGGCCGAAGCTCAAAAAATCGGTAAAGCACTGGTGGAATCCCGACTGGCTGCATGTGTGAACATTTTGGAGAATATGCAGTCCATTTATCGCTGGGAGGAAAAATTACAGGAAGATTCAGAAGTGGTCTTAATTGCCAAAACCACTGACACACGGGTTCCGCATCTGATCGACAAAGTCAAGTCCCTGCATAGCTACGACTGCCCCTGCATCGTCAGCCTGCCCGTTTCCG
Source organism: Desulfobacterales bacterium (assembly GCA_050116835.1). Lineage (GTDB taxonomy): Bacteria > Desulfobacterota > Desulfobacteria > Desulfobacterales > JAHEIW01 > JAHEIW01. The sequence goes on along the minus strand of JASFNW010000129.1, from coordinate 11,448 downwards.
GCGGCTACCCGCCTTTTCTCGAGTGGATTCAATCAGAAGTTAGCGACTAGCTTTACCTGTTTGAAAATGTAATCTGCAAAAATCTCGGTCGATACAAGCGGGTATCATCAACGACTGTATTAAAATCAACCGAATTGGCGATATAGGTGACGATCAGCTCTTCCGGGCGCTCAGAAAGAGCGCTGTGGGCCTTGGCAGCATAACAAAATATCGAGTCATCCCACCCGGCCTCCGGGCACTGAAATATCGGGATCGGTTCACCCCACGGGCCCTGGGGTTTGGGGGACAGACGCAGCAGAATCGTGTCCGACAATCCATCTTCAGAGTAAACAGCGACAAACCGCCTCAAGGCAGGCGCATAGGTGACGGAGTATTCATGCGGCATGTCCGGGCTCAGCAGGCTGACGCGTCTATGATCCGACACCCAGTTGCCATCGGCAAAAAAGCGCCACTGCGAAAAATCGGCCAGAGAAGGTACCGGAACCCGGGCCAAAATCATATGTTTACGCGATCTATTTGGGCTGGCGTGTTCGGCCGTGCCGTAAATATACACGAAATCATCCAGCTGCAATATCGCCGAGCCCCACAGCACGCCGCCCGCTTCTGAAAATGTCGACCAGGGGACTTTGGTTTGCGTGATCCGCCAGTGTGTGGGCGCTTCGTCGGGATTGGCAACCCAACCCAGCCAGTTGCCGACCACTTTAAAATTAAAGACCGCATCATCCGGGGTCCGCTCGATTTGAATCAAAAAAACGTACAGGCCCGCCGGTGTCACCACGCCGTCAAAGATCCAGAACCAGCCCCGATCATCTTCCGGTCGGATAAAGGCCGCAGGCTGATGGGCGGCTGTGCGCTGATAATAGAATGTCATTTTTGCAGTGGCCGGATCTTTGCCCTGCTGAATGGCCACGGAATTATTGACGAGCGTGGCGTTTACCTGCCGGTTGTTTTTTATCTGGCTGATCCAGGTGTCACCAAAAAACCAGGAGATGGTGTTGTGATTCAATGCCGCGGAATAAACCCCGTCACCACCGGTCCAACTTTCCTGATTTGCAAAGAGGGCGTCATACTGGGGCAGTGTATTAACGGATATCGGCGGGGCTGTGCTGCAGGCGAAAATGTGGAACAACACCCATAAAAAGACCAACATAGCGAATAGATCTTTCTTCAATATCGCCACGATGCGTCTGTTCAAATGAGTCATCACAAATGTTCCCGAATATCAGGCTTCTAATTTCGTTGCGCCGTCATACAGAATGACGCCTTGGGGGATTTTATCCAGAGAAAAGCCGATGGGCTTGGTAAACAGCGGGTCGTCATAGACATAACGCATTAAATCATCACTAAAACGCGGATGGGCAATACGCGCAATGGCCATCGCTTTTTCGCCGGTGGTCAAACCCCGCAAGTCGGCAATCCCATATTCGGTGACAATCACCACTCCATCATAGGCGCTGGCCGTCAGGCTGATTCCGCCCGGATGCATTTTGGTGATCTTTGATTCGCCCCGGTGGGTTACGCTCTTTATCGCAATGATCGGTGTCCCGTAAGCATGATCATTTAAGGCCCGGATAAAATCCGGCTGCCCGCCCACGCCGCTGTAATAGCGCCGGGGGTCAATGAAATCGGCCCAGACGTTACCGAGCAGATCAACCCCGATGGCGGTGTTTACTGAAATAAAGGGTCTGTTCTTTCGGACGGTTTCCGCCGAGTTGGTATAGGCGGCGGGGCGCATTTGCACACCGGCGCGCATATGCACAAAATCATAGAGCGCTTTGGAGCCCATAATCAGGCTGGTGGTGCTGTAGCCCAGATTGGCCTTTTTTTTGCGGTTGGTGACGATGCCTTCTTTCTCTAAAAGCATCAGCCCGTCGCCGTAGAGTTCGGTTTGAACACCCAGATCTTTATAATGCGCATCCCGGATGGTGCCGATCACCGCATCCGGGATTTTACCGATGCCCACCTGCAGGGTGATACCGTCCTGGATGAATTTGTCGGTGATCAGCTCGCCGATTCGTTTTTCTTCGGGTGTTAAATTTTCAAAGTCCGGAGCCGCAAAATCATAAACCGGCTTAACCCCTTCTTCGATGATATAGTCAATCGACTGGGCATCGATCACGCTCTGGCCCTGGGTAAACGGCATGGAGGGATCCAATTCGGCGATGACGACTTTTGCGTGGTCAATGGCGGTATGCAGGGCTTCCACCGATAATCCCAGACTATATTCACCGGTAAATTCATTTTGAGATACCTTTAAGATAGCCACGTCCGGTTCGTAAATATGCCCTTCTCCAATCAAACTGTCCAGATTCGCCAATGTACAGGGCAGATAAAAGGCACGCCCCTCATTGGCCGCCTTTCGCACTTCACCCGCTGAAAATATGGAATAGGTCATCACGCGATCCTGCAGACCCGCTTCGACGTAAGGAACCGGTCCCTGCAACAGCAAATGGACCATCTTGATAAACGGCAGCCGGGGTTTTTGAGACTTTATCGACTGTGTCAGGGCCTCGATGGAGGCCGTGGGGGTGGCGGCATTCGATCCCAGATAGCATACGATTTCCTGTTGGCCATTAAACGAAGCGGCAATCGTTGCGCCAATTTGATCCAGTTTAATTTTTTTGGGAAACATGCAAATTCCTTTTCGCATCAAAAAGAGCGCTTCAAAGTCAGCGGCGGCTATCTTCTCGGGCGCCATTCTGTATCATAAGACAATCGGTCAACTTACTGCCGGAGTATAGGGCGAAAAAATTCTCTTTTCAAGCGATTGCAGCAAAAACTGCAATTGCCGACATGCGGCAGTTGGATCACAGCACGTTGACAATCTTTATATATGGCTACAAATATAGCCCCCCAACTGCCGAATACAGGGGCTTTTTCTTGACGTGCCACCCAAAAAATAATACCATAAAAAGGGTTTCGCCGGTCCCAACGACGGGTGGATCGACCGAACGCTATTAATCTCAAAATTGCCAAATAATCCGGATGCATACAGAGTCCACCGTTAAAAAATGCAGTCAACATGGCTTTACGCTAATTGAAATCACCGTCGTTTTGGTGTTGATGGCGATCGTTGCCGCGTACGTTTTCGGCCGCTCGGTGACCACCGAGCAGGTGGACGTCGTCGGCGTGAGCGACCGCATCCGCAACCAGATCCGCTATGCGCAGTCAGCAGCTATGAAGCAAAGCAATCGTATCTGGGGAGTTAAATGTAATTCAGGCGCAAACCAGTACTGGCTTTTTTCCATAGAGCTTGATCTTGAAGCCGGCGATACAGAGCCCGATATTGATGCCGGCGACGAAGATCTGGCCGCAAATCGCAGAGCGTTTCCCGGTGAAGACAGCGACATCGTCTCTTTTGCCGACCTTGAGCTCGACAATGTTACACCGTCGTTTACGCTTTTTTTCAATCGAATCGGAAAACCGTACACCGCTTATTTCAAGGAAAATGATCCCGGCAATGTCGCGCTTGACAACGATCTGGTCATTACAGTTTCGGCTAAAGGTGAGAGCCGAACGATAACCGTTATCCCGGAAACCGGAATGGTGCAATGATCGCGTTAAAGAAGATATCGAGCCGTTCAAAGGGCTTTACCCTGGTGGAAGTTATCGTCACCATCCTGGCGGTCGGTATATTGGGTGCCATTTTCATAAATTTTATGGGCACCGCCCTGACTTCCAGCTGGAATGCCGTCGAGATTACCCGTGACGAGGCCAACGCCGAAAAAGTTTTAGAACAGATTGTCGGTGAATATGTGGTCCTGATCAACGGCAACAATCCGGGGAATGCACTCACTAGCATCGCCGGTACGTATAATGGCTGGACCTCGCCTGACGGCATTGCCGTCGCAACCGAGTTTATCAACTTTAATACCAGCGGCGATGAGCAGACCGGCGGCACTGACTACTTAAAAGTCGTGCTCCAGGCTTCGGGTCAGGGTGGACCGGCCATCAGCGGGCGTTATCCGCTGACCACCATTTTAGCCAATAACAGGGAGACCGATGATGATCCCCAATTTTTGCTCTATTAACAGCAGCTTTGCAGCCAGGTCCCAAAACGGCTTTACCCTTGTGGAGCTGATCGTCACCATTGTTCTGGTGGGCCTCATCGGCGTTTTTACGACCCTGTTTGTGTACACCGGTATGAACGGTTACCTGAAGGCCAGAGATACCTCCGAAGGTGCTTTAAGGGCTCAGATCGCCCTGGATCGCATCAGCATGGAATTGCGTGATATTGATAGCATAGACACCTTTTCAGACAATGCTCAGATCGATTATACAAGCCGAACGCTAAGTGGTGATCGCCAGATCTTATACAGCAACGGCGTCATTTCCATCAATGCCGGCAATGGTGCAAGGATGTTGTTGGATGAGATTGAAAATTTCAGCATGACCTTGGTCCAGACGGATTTGAACGCGGTCGGCGGCAATGAAGTTCAGGCCATTGAAATCAGTTTTAATTTTGTACCGGAACGATTCACACGGCAGTTTAACGCCCGTATTTTCCCGAGGAATATGGTGACACCACCATCAGGCGGCTGATGTAGTTGGCATCCCGCTTCTTTTAGCGCTAAGAACCGGCAATGAACCAAAAGACCCTCTATGGCAATGACAGGCTTATGAAAAAGATAACCCACCAGAATTTCGCCGGCCAAAATTTTCTGATGGAGCGATATCAGCGACATTCCGGCAGTGCAGGCAATGTGCTGATTTATGTCGTGGTGTTGATGCTTATCTTCGGCACCCTGGGAGTCGCCATGGTTTCCCTGTTTTCGTCTTCCATGGCCAGCACCGCGACCAGCAACGATACCCGCCGGGCCCGCTATCTGTCCGAAGCCGGTGTGCGCTATGCCATCGGCGAGATGCGCAAAGAAGATTTTGATGAAGACTATATCATCGACCCGCTCAATACGCTCACTTACACAGTCGACGATGCGGGAACCTTCAAACCTAACATTTTCGGCCCCTGGTTTGATTCCGACGCAGATGTCGATGCGCCGGATGTTGTCAATGCAAGCCCCCGCCTCGGGGAGATACCGGTTGATTTTGCCACCGATCCCGCCAACCCGCTCAATAATGTTTGGCTTGTGAATTACGAATATATTACCGGTACCGGTCCGGATATCGTTTCGATGCGCGATCCAGCCTATGGTTACGCAAAAAGCGGTACCAGCCTAGCCATCGATATCGCCGGATCCAGTTTTTTAGCCGAGACGGGCGAGCGACTCGTCTTGGGGGTCGCGCCCACCGCTACGCAAACCATAACCGAGGGCCAAAACCTGACTGTTGCGAGAGATGCACGGTTTTTCTTTCCGCCGTTCAACGGGGCTATCAATATCGATCGGGTCGATTATGCCTACGCTCGCCTTGTGGATGACCCAGATAATGATCAAGTGATTCTTGAGAATGTGACCGCTTACCAGTTTACCAATACCTTGCCTACATTTCCTGTTCCTACAGTTTCGAAAGGCTCCGGTAGCGGCACCTATGACGGTGATTTTGTAATCCTTTCGCCCCGCAACTACATGGTCATGGCCGAAGGCACATCAGACGAAGTGTCCGCGGGCAATGCATGGGCGCTGGGCATCAACGTCTACGACCGTGAGATCCGGCCCGAATCCCGCAAAGCGGATATTACGGCCGAAGATCTTGTCACCAGTTTGAGCCAGCAGGAATCCGATACCCGTTTTTTTGAACCCAATCTGACCGATTTCGAGCTGGAGATTGGCGGCGGCGGTATCAATCAATTCGGTTCGGCATTTTACAGCGCCACTCGGGACATCGGTGGCGAGCGCGATTTCTGCGAGGAGGGCGCGTGCCTGTTTGGGCTAGGGATACGAACCTATTTCCTAATGGATTTTACCAGCCAGGGCGACGGCATTGCCTTCACCTTGATCAATGGGGCCAACAACCGTAAAACCTCGGCTGGGGGCGATGGGGATCTAAGTGAACTGATGGGCTATGCCGGTGACAGCCGCATCGATGGAGATAATCCATTCACCGGTTTTCTGGCCACAGATCCTCAAGACAGGGGGCTTGACCCGCCCAAAATCGCGGTTGAGTTCGACACCCGCACCAATAACGACACTCTGGCTTACTGCAACGGCCCCAATGCGAACCAAAACACCCGGGACGACCCCCTGCTCAACAACCAGGATGCCGTCCAATATGTTTTTTGGGCTAGCGAAGATCTGGATCTCAGCTGTCGAACTTTTACGGACAACTCAACCTATGACGATAACCGGCACGGACCGGGGTTGTGGCAATTCGATGAGCCCGCCGGCTCGGTCATTTCTTCACCGGCTGTAGCATCCGACGGTACCATTTACGTCGGCTCTAATGATAATAAGGTCTATGCAATCAACCCGAATGGTACCCTAAAATGGGATTTTCTGACCGGTGGCGATGTCAGGTCTTCACCAGCCATCGCTTCCGATGGCACGATTTATGTCGGTTCGGATGATGGCATCCTTTACGCATTTAATCCCGGTGGGCCCCCGGCTAAATGGACACGGCCCAACCCGGTCAATGCCGGCGCCGCATTTTCGCTCGGGCGTCCGGCCATTGGTACTGACGGCACCATTTATGTCTCGGATCAGGTTTCGGCGTTGTTTGCCGTCAGGCCGACAGATGGAGGGGTTTTATGGACATATGACCTGGTTGACGACAACCGCTACATGCCGTCAGTCGATTCGGCCAGAGGCAATGTATATACGGACGTGGCCGGCAATGCAATCGCCGCCGTCAATGCAAGCACCGGCATCGAAAAATGGCGCGTGGGGGTTGGATCCGATATTGACTCCACGCCGGTAGTCGGACCCGACGGCACCATCTATCTGGGAACCGACACTGCAAATTCACTGTTTGCGGTGAACCCCGACACCCGCATGGTCAAATGGCAGTTTCCAACACCCGATTTCGGTGATGTGAACATCATCCCGGCCCTCTCACCGGACGCCAGCGTCGTGTATGCCGTTTCCGACGGTGTTAACAATTCCGATGGGTTCGTCTACGCTGTCGATACAGCCACAGGTGCTGAAAACTGGAGTTTTACGATTGTCTCCGATATAGGGCAACCCCCGGGCAACGTCACTTCCTCTCCCGCGGTTGATCCGACCACCGGAACCATTTATGTGGGATCCGATGATAACAAGGTCATTGCCCTTAATCCGGACGGTACCCTAAAGTGGGAATTTATTACCAACGGCAAAGTCAAATCCTCTCCAGCTGTTGGATCTGATGGTACCATCTATGTCGGCTCTAATGGTAACAGCGTTTATGCCCTGATGCCCTTTGACGAAGAACCGCGCAACCTGCAAGGCCTGTTGCTGGACTCGGCCGCCGATGTCGGCGGCATAGCTGACAGCGCCATCAACTGGTTAAACGGTGCCGGAACAAAAGGTCCCTGGGCCGTGCGGCTGGAAGTCGATCGCATTACCCTGCCCGGAGGGGAGGGCGATTATGAGCTGCGGTTATGGATGAAACAGTGTGATAATGCGACCTGCGACAATCTTAATATCAATGATCCATTTTTCAAAGACACCCGAATTATCTACAATCAAGCCCCGAATCTGGTGCAATTTTTTCAATTAGACGCATTGGATAACGCTAAATTTGATCGTTTCCTGTTTGGATTTACCGCTGCCGCCGGCGCCCAGGCGCAGAGTGTGAGCATCGCCAATTTTAGCCAAAGCTTTGTTCGCATAGGCGATCCGATCATCACGCCCTGATTGCAGACCGTGATTTGCAATATGCTTTTGAATACCGGTACTGTTAAAAATTTAAACCCAAAAAAGCCTGCTGATATATCAGCAGGCTTTTTGAATGCGAAAAACAATTTTATAAACTGACGCTCTCAAATGTCGCTGAATTCAATTAAAAATCAAAAGAATATCAGGTGGATCGCTGCAATCAGCATTACCCACAGTGCAATCGATATCGGCAATCCGATTATCATTCCGCGGTAAAGCATGGCGATTATCCTTCAGGCGTGCCGGACACTTTTTGATGCTCCGATGAAGCGCTCAAAAAATCCCGGCTTTCTTTCTCATCGTTTTCAGGTTTGCCGGAAAGCAGCATATAAATGAAAAACGCCAGGCCGAATCCGATCAAGCCAAAGCCGATAAAAACCAGGTTATCCAAATTATGACCTCCTCATTGATCTCAGACAGGTGCGCATACAGGCACCACAGGCCAACCACCGCTAACCATCAGACCCGGAAGGAACAGACGAGCCCCGGGCAGTATCACAAAACTGGTCACGACCGGTGATCGACAGCGCCTAATGCGCCATTGATTCATTGGATACGTCCAGCGAATCCTGGGACCTGTATTTTTCCAGCAAATCCTGGATCGCTTCTTCAAGGATATCATTCTGGCGCTTGTCCAATCTGGCGGCCAGCACCTTGATTTCCTTGATAAGTTCGGTGTCCAGGGTGGTATTATACATTTTTCGTGTACCCATAACATTTATCCTCTTATAGAAGTATCGGTAACTATAATCGGAACTTTAATAAAAAAAACGGGCAGCGCTAAAAAACGTTGCCCGTTTTAAAAAGAAAATCTTTTATTTTAAAGCAATCACTCAACCCATTGGTTTCTGTCCATCAACCAGGGTTGGCGGCCGGAGGCGGGGTTGTTTTGGCGAACAGGGTTTTGAAATACTTTTTAAAGGCCATGATCGCATACTGGGACGCCCGAATGCCGATGTATTTTTGGTGGGCCACCAGCACCGAGACAATGAGCTTGCTGTCCCCGCCTTTGTCCTGTGCATAGCCGACAAACCACTCATATTTGATGTCGTCGGTTTTGTTATTGATCGTGCCGGTTTTGCCGCCAATTTCCAGACGGGAGATGATTTTGTCCCTGCGATATTTGCGAAATGTGCGGCGCACCGTGCCCGATCGAATTGTGGTTTTCATCAGCTCGCGCATAGCAGCCGAGGTGTGCGGTGCAAAGGCCTGAGTCACAACTGCGGGCTGGCTTTGATACAGTTCTGTGCCCTTTTCGTCATGGATGGATTCAATGATGGTCGGTTCAATAAGTTTTCCTCTGTTGAAAATCGTTGCCGATATCAAAGCGCCATGGACCGGCGACATCCGCGTCTGGCGGTTAAAGCCGCAGGCAATCTCCGCCCATTGATAGGGTTTATCGGTAATCACGGTCCGGCTGGGTGCCAGAAAAACTTCAAAATTAATCTCGCGGTTGAACCCGAAAGACTCGGCATAGGTTTCCAGCTTCGTCTTGCCCAGGTACAGGGACCCCAGTTTACCAAAAACCGGATTGACCGATTTGGCAAAAGCCTCCTTCAAGGTAATGGTGTGGGTGTATTTGTTTCTTTTATCTTTGAGTTGGGATTTGTAAAGGGTGTATTTGCGACCGTTATAGCGAAGCTTTGAATCGAGCCCCAGATTGCCTTTTTCCAGCGCAGCCGCCGCGGTTACGATTTTAAATATGCTGGCTGCCGGAAAGGAGCTGTCCAGGCAGGGATTCTTTGACGGATCCGCCTTGTTAAAACCCACCAAAGATAAAATGCGACCATCATCCGGGTCCATGGCAACGATACCGATGTGACTTGAATTTTTGCGATCCAGCTTTCGCGTGAGATAGTTTTGCAGCGCCGGGTCGATACTGGTTTGAACCTGCAGCCGCCGTCCGTTATTCTGGATTTCAAAAACACTATCCTGCATATCTGCAAAATGGCGGCTGTCAATCAATTGATGAATCTGATCTTTGTTATACGATACAACCGCCGGGGCTTTTTGGGAATCGATCTTGGCCGCAGCGCCTTGGGGAGTCTGATCCGTTTCGGCATCGTCGAAAAGAGACCCGGAAGACCCTGAAATAAGCCCATAAACAGCCAGGCTGCCCGCAATGAAAAAGAGGAGATACTTTACATTGCGCCGGAAAAATTTTTTGCGCTCCTCGTATTTCCGCTGCCGCTGCAACTTCTTTTGATAGTCTCGCCAGCTCGATTTTTTTTCACTAGGGACGCCCATAAGAGAAATTAAAACTTTCTACCTTTCGATCAAATTAAGGTTATTTTCAGCAGCAATCACCTCGCCCCGCTTGGCTGATTTGCTCACCGCCGATTGGGAACACCCCAATTTTGCGGCCACATCCGTGCCGTTCATCCCCAGTTCCCGCACTGCCCAGTAACAGAGCACACTGCGGGCTTTAACGGTTGGGGGATGCTTGCCGGCAGCCAGCAATTGATCAACGTTAATATCAAATACATCCGCAATGCGCTTTACCACGCTATCAAAGTCAATTCCATTAGCCGCCAGTTGATATTTACGCTCCAGTTGCTCCTCGGCGGCCGCCAGAACAGCATCAACAAAGTTTTTATCACCCAGAATACGTTCATCGCCTTTCAGATGCGCATTTGACCGCCGCAGGCCTTTAACTGCCGACCAACCACCGGCACTGCGGATAAGTCCGCCACCGACCAATTCCGGTCGATGACCATGGCTGATTCCCTCGTGCACAAATGCACTGTATTTTTTGCGCGCCGCCGAACGCTTTTTGGCAAACAGGCTCAGGACCGTGTCGACATCCTGAAACACATGCGGATTTTGACCTAAAACGGCAGCATGACCGCTGTATGCGAATTTGCCCAGCGCTTTATAATCGGATACGACCCCGGCCCGGAGCGGATTGAGATGGATATAGCGCACCAGCTCGAGAAAATACGGATCCTGCTGGCACAGGATGGATTTGTAGCGATTTTGAAAGAGCGGGCCATGGCGGCGATGGCGGCGGTTGAAGGATAGCGCATAACCGGTGAGCAGCCGTCGCATAACGGTGGAGATGGAAACATCCCCGCTGCGCAGTAGCAAGTGGAAATGATTGGGAATTAAGGCCCAGGCGTAACAGCCCGCAGAACTTTCGGGCAAAACCGTACCCAACCGGTCGACAAAGTGGTCACGGTCTTGATCATCAAAAAAGATGCCTTTGCGCTCGATGCCTCTGACGATGATGTGTTGCAGCGCTCCGGGTGCATCTATTAGCGCTTTACGTGGCATAAAAAAATATTACCACGATAATCTATGAAAGGAAAGTCATAATGTCATGGATGTCCCTAATCTTTTAATTGAAGGCTTAGGCGATTATCAGAATGCATTATTATCCGGGAGCCGAAAGACCGCCCTTCCCTGTTTAAGGTGTCGCTAAGCCACCGCGTGTCAGCTTCCGAGGCTCGCTGGATCCGAAACCGGCTGATCTGGGTAGCGATCATTTGCAGTTCCACAAGCTTTCCGGTCGACGAATCCAGCGTTACAAAATACATTAGGGATAGATCCGGTCTGAATTCTTCATATCCGCCAATGCCCTCATAGTCGTTTAAAAAATCACCGCAGCCATAAAGAATAAGTTTGCCCTTGTGGACCTCCATCGCTTTGACATGGTGCGACGAATGCCCATGGACGATGTCCACACCGCCGTCATCGA
>JASFNW010000128.1:0-15394 GCA_050116835.1 Desulfobacterales bacterium | reverse complement strand
AGCGCCCGATTGTATTGCTGCAAAAAAAGAATCCCAGTCCCATTGCAGAGGCGGTGGCACCCGGCAATCAGTACTGGGGCGTGATGCTGCCTTACACCCCGCTGCATTATCTGCTTTTCGAACATCAATTTATGGCCCTGGTCATGACCAGTGCGAATCTAAGCGAAGAGCCCATTGCCATTGACAATGACGATGCCTTTGAGCGCCTGGCCGATATCGCCGATTATTTTTTAATTCACAACCGGGACATCTATTTGCGCAGCGATGATTCCATCCTCAAACATACGGCCGGGGACAAGCGTTATATTCGGCGCTCGCGCGGATATGTGCCCATTCCGATTTTTTTAAACCGGGCGCTGCCGGCGATTCTGGCCTGTGGGGCCGAATTGAAAAATACCATTTGCCTGACCAAAGGCGATAAAGCCTTTTTAAGCCAGCATATCGGTGATCTTGAAAATGTGGCGACCCTGGATTTTTTTAAGCTGACCGTGGACCATTTAATGCGCATTCTCGAAACCGAGCCCGAAATCATCGCCTGCGACATGCATCCGGACTATCTGAGCACGCAGTTTGCCAAAGAACAGGCCCATACCCCTATCATCGAAGTGCAGCATCATCATGCCCATATCGTCAGCTGTATGGCCGAGCACAAACTGGAGGACGCGGTCATCGGGCTGGCTTTTGACGGCACCGGCTTTGGCGCTGACGGAACCATCTGGGGCGGCGAGGTGCTGGTGGCCGAGGCCAAGCTGTTTGACCGGGTTGCCCATCTGGCGGAAGTGCCGATGCCGGGCAGCAGCGCCGCCATAAAGGAGCCCTGGCGCATGGCATTGAGTTACCTGCATGCCGCCTTCGGGGACAATTTCCAGGACCTGGCGCTTCCGTTGCTCAAACAAATCGAGGCGCAAAAAATCAACATCATCGTTGACATGATGGAAAAAGGCGTCAACTGCCCGCAAACATCCAGCCTGGGCCGACTGTTTGACGCGGTGGCGGCGATAGTCGGCATTCGACAGCGGGTGAATTTTGAAGGGCAGGCAGCCATGGAGCTGGAAATGCTTGCAGAAGACCACAGCGATGCCATCTATGACATCCAGTGGACGGCGCAAGTGCCCATAAAAATATTACCCCAAACCATCATTCACGGTGTGGTGCAGGATATTCAAAACAGCATGTCGCCTGCAGAAATCAGCGCCAAATTTCACCAGACCCTGATTGTTCTGTTCAGCGAAATATGTGCGGCAATCCGGAGCCGGTATGATTTAAATCGGGTGGTGCTCAGCGGCGGCTGTTTTCAAAACTCTCTGCTGCTCAGGGGCCTGATCGGGCGACTGGAGGGCCGTCATTTTGAGGTCTTTGCCCACCGGCAGGTGCCTGCCAATGATGGCGGGATTGCGTTGGGGCAAGCCATCATTGCGGCATCTAAATGCGATAGCTAAAATCTACAATTTGACATTTTAAAATGAAGTTCATCATAAAATCAAAATCCGAAATTCGAATATCGAAATTCGAAACAATATTTGAAATTCAAAATTCAAATGGCCAAAACTTCGCAAGCACTTTAGTTTTGGTAATTTATACCGCTTGTCATTAAAATATTCCGAAAAAAGGATGGCGGCATAAGTGTTGTCGCAAAAAAACGTTCTGCAATCGGAACGTTTTTTTGACAACGACTATAAACATTGGAATTTCGGATTTGTTTCGAGTTTCGGATTTCGTGCTTCGTATTTGTCTACTTTTAAGCTCTCGAATGTAATTCTATAATTTGATCCTAAATAAGGAACTGAATAATGACGTTGAAGCACATCGATGAATACCGGGATGCGGAGATATCCCGGAATCTGATTGAAAAAATTAAATCCGCCAGCAAAAAACAGGTGCGCCTGATGGAAGTATGCGGCACCCATACGGTTTCCATTTTCAGAAGCGGGATTCGTTCGTTGCTGCCCCCCACCATTTCGCTGCTTTCCGGTCCGGGATGTCCGGTGTGTGTGACCGACCAGGCTGAAATCGATGCCTTTATCGAGCTGGCCCGGATCGATGATGTGATCGTAACCACATTTGGCGACTTGATGCGGGTTCCCGGCACCCGCTCCTCTTTACAAAAAGAAAGTGCGGGGGGACGCGATATTCGGGTGGTGTATTCGACCTTTGACGCTCTTGAAATCGCCAGAAACAATCCCGCTAAAAAGGTGGTATTTTTGGGTGTCGGGTTTGAAACGACGGCTCCGACCATTGCGGCGGCAATCCTTTCGGCCGCTCAGGCAAATGTTGCCAATTTCTCGGTCATTTCCGCCCATAAACTGGTGCCCCCGGCGCTGGAGGCACTGATGGCCGCTGCCGATGTCCAAATTGACGGCTTTATCTTACCCGGTCACGTTTCGGTGATCATCGGCCTAAATGCCTACCAGCCCTTTTTTAATCGATATCAAATTCCCTGTGTGGCGGCCGGATTTGAACCCACCGACATTTTGCAGGCCATAACCCGGCTGGTTGAGATGCTGGAATCCAAACATCCGGGTCTGGACAACGCCTATCAGCGGGCGGTGACCGCCGAAGGCAATGTCAAGGCCCGGCAAATTATGGCTGAAATTTTTGAACCGGTCGATGCCTGCTGGCGCGGGATCGGTATGATTCCCCAAAGCGGTTTAAAAATTCGCGAGCAATATGCCGCGCATGATGCCTTAAACTGTTTTGACGTTCAGGTTCCGGATGCCAAAACACCGAAGGGCTGTGCCTGTGGTGAGATTTTAACCGGCACCAAAACGCCGCCGGAATGCGCCCTTTATAAAAAGGCCTGCACCCCCATGGATCCGGTGGGGCCCTGCATGGTTTCCACCGAAGGCACCTGTGCCGCCTATTATAAGTATCACAGTGACTGACAGGAGGGCAGAAGACAGAAGGCCCGTCTTCGCTCTAAAGAGCTGCGCCGCGGCAGGCAGAGGACAGAGGTCAGATGACCGAAAGCAGAGGACAGAAGTAGGGCAGCCCACTGTGGCTGCCAGAATAAAGAAGTAGGGGCGGGGTTTATCCCCGCCCGCTCGATACGCTGACTGCCGGTTACCAGTGGGCAGTGGGCAGGGGGCAAAGAGCAAAGAGCATTGCGCACGGAGCATAGCGTTCAAAAGTAGGGTCGGCCTCTGTGCCGACCTCACATACTCGAAAGAATATTAGGCAGTAAATAGCGCAGAAAGCTGGAATCTATGCAGTTGGTTTCGTTCTAATTCCCCTCCCCTGATGGGAGGGGATCAAGGGGAGGGTGACATCTCATATTTGCAACGGACAGAGTCTAGGGGCAGACTAGCCAAATAAGAGAACGCATAAAAATATCCGGTAAATCCTGTTGATCCTGTCAAAAATTAAAAATGGACATATATAAATGAAGAATGACAAAATATTACTGGACCACGGCAGTGGCGGCAAGATTTCCCATAGCCTCACCAAGGACATGATGCTGCCGGTTTTTGACAATGCCATTCTGGCAGCCCTCAATGACGGGGCCATTTTTGAGCTGGAAGGCAAACGATTTGCGTTGTCGACCGACTCCTACACGGTTGACCCCATATTTTTTCCGGGCGGCAACATCGGTGATCTGGCAATCAACGGCACTGTTAATGACATTGCCATGTGCGGCGCCACACCACTTTATTTAAGTGTGGGTTTGATCATCGAAGAAGGGCTGCCCCTGGAGGATCTGGATACCATTATCAACACCATGGGCCGGGCGGCCAAGACGGCAGGCGTTACGGTGATCACCGGGGATACCAAAGTTGTGCCCAGGGGAACCGCCGACCGCATTTTCATCAACACCTCCGGCATCGGTCTGATACCCCAGGGCATCCATGTGGCCAGTGACAACGCCAGAGCCGGTGATAAGATTATCTTAAGCGGCACCATTGCCGATCACGGGATTACCATTTTAACGCAACGTGAAGGCCTTTCCTTTGAAACATCGCTGCAGAGTGATTCGGCGGCCTTAAATCATTTGATCAAGAAGATGTTTGCGGTTGAAGACCCCGCCGGTATTCATGTGTTGCGGGATCCGACCCGCGGCGGGGTCGGTACGGCGTTGAATGAAATAGCGGAAATGTCTGAAACCGGTATTGAGATCATTGAAGACAACATTCCGGTAAAGGCAGAAGTGGCCGGTGCCTGCGAATTGCTGGGCTTTGATCCCCTGTATCTGGCCAATGAAGGCAAGCTGCTGGCATTTGTGTCACCGGATCGTGTAGCGGCGGTTTTGCAAGCCATCCAATCCGACCCCTGCGGCCAGGATGCCGCTGTTATCGGCCGGGTCGTAAAGGATTCTCCCGGCAAGGTGTTTATGAAAACCCGCATTGGCGGCAAACGAATCGTGGATATGCTGGCCGGAGAGCAGCTCCCTCGCATCTGCTAAAACCGGGTTTTAAAGCCGCATCTAATGTCCGATGGCTGCGTTGCCCCGCTTAATGCGGGATCAAAATCTATGTTTAAATATCATGGTATTCGTCAAGCCGCTTCAAAATGCTCGTCGCGGCAAGATGCCGCTCCCACTTATTATTTGTTACAGGGTAAAAGAAGATTTTAAGGGTAGATAAAATACCTGTGAAAGTGGCTTCCAGCTGCGAAAAGATCGCTCCGCTTTTGAAGCGACTCAAGCCTTGCCCTCGAACATGATCTGCGGCTTAAAAACCCGGTTTGGTTCATTAAAAAATACTCGTTGATTTTTGTTTTGAGAGCTGCTTTTTTTCCGCCGCAGGCGGATTGGGTTTCGCCACTTTCTTCAGGAAAGTGGCGAAGAAAATAATCCTGATAATCCTGTAGATCCTGTCTAAAGAAATAATATGAAGAAATATCTTCAATTCATCATCGTATTGATCATCCTGTTGATCACGACTGGCGTTGAGGCGCAGACGGAACACCTAATTGAGGGCCGGACCATGGGGACGTGGTATCACATCACGGTGGTCACCGCTGCCGCTGAAAGCGTAAATGGCCTTAAAGAAAAAATTGATCGGCGACTGGATGCGATCAATCAGGTTTTTTCCACCTATATCAAAGACAGCGAAATCAGCCGCTTTAATGCTTTGAAAAAAGCCGGAGAAAAATTTGCGGTTTCTGCGGATTTCATTCAGGTCATGCGGGTTGCCGGCAAAATTTACCGGCTTTCAGAGGGCGCCTGGGACGGTACCGTCAATCCACTGGTTGACTTGTGGAGCTTCGGTCCGATCCGGCGCGAACCGCGCATGCCGCCTGCCGACGCCATCAAGGCTCTGTTGCCCAAAATCGGCTTCGAGCACATTCAAATAATAGAACCGAATTTTATGCTGAAGAAGCGGCCCTCCGTCACGCTGGATTTAAACGCCATTGCCAAGGGGTATGCCGTAGATCAGATTGCCAAACAGGTGGCTGCCGCCGGCTATAGCAACTATCTGGTTGAAATCGGTGGCGAGATTTATGCGGCCGGGCTTCGTCCGGATGGCCACCGCTGGCGGGTGGGCATCAATCGACCGCAAAAACAAGCGGCGTTTGATGAAGTTTACAGGGTCGTGTCGATTTTCAATCAGGCGTTTGCCACCAGCGGCGATTACCGCAATTTTTTTGAAATTGATGGCGTGCGCTATTCCCATGTGATTGACCCGCGAACCGGTTACCCGGTTTCCAACGGGGTGGTCAGCGTTTCCATCATTGCAGACAACTGCACGCTGGCAGACGGCCTGGCGACAGCCATTATGGTCATGGGGGTTGATAAAGGCATCCGTCTGGTGAACCGCCTGGACAACGTCGAATGCTTTATGGTTGTAGAAAAATCAGACGGTCGTCTCGTAAATTTTACATCTGCCGGATTTGCCACCCCCAAATAATCCCACCTGATTTTATGAGGGGACGTTCTTTACTTATTAACTTAATTTAACAGTTTATAATTCATATCCCTGGCTATCTTTTCGCCGCGAACAACGGACTTGCTGACAGCCGGAATCGAGATATTCAGTTTTTTTGAGAGCAGAGCCATACTCATACCCAGCTCGCGGACTGCCCAATAGCAAAGCAAGCTGCGTGCCCTGACAATATGATGATACCGTCCTGATGCCCAGACATCTGCTGTATCCATTTCTAATAGATCTGCGACCCGCATCGCAATTTTATCCAAATCAAATCCCCGAGCCCGGAGCACAGACTTTTTTTCCATGGCCTCATCTGCTGCCTTTAGCGTTTGTTCGACAAAATCACCATCACCTAAAATTCGCTCGTCTCCTTTCTGGTAATTTTTAGCTTGGCGCATCGATATAAAAGCCGACCAGCCGCCGACGCTGCGGACAAGTCCCCCTCCCAACAGGTCCGGTCTTTGGCCCTGCGCTACCCCTTTTTTAACAAAATTTCTGTAAGACCGGAGCGCCAGGTAACGCTTATCATGGAAGAGCGCCAGAATTTTATCAATTTCTTGCCACGAATTGCTTGTATTTCCTAAAATCACACTGTGTCCGCAATAAGGATATTCATCCAGATATTCAATGCCTTTTACAAGTTTGCCGCGCAAGGGGTTCAAATGAATGTAACGAACCAGTTCTAGTAGATATTTGTTTTCCTGGCAAAGAATCGATTTATAGCGATTTTGAAAAAGATGCCCTTGGCGACTGTGTCTGCGATTATGATAAATGGCATAACCGGTCAGAAGCCTTCTCATTACCGTGGAAATGGGTACGATACCGGTCCTGAGCAATAAATGGAAGTGATTGGGCATGAGTGCCCATGCATAGCAGGGAGTGTTGGTATCGGTCAAAATTTTTTCCAGGCGTTTCAAAAAAGAGTGCCGGTCTTTTGCGTCAAGGAAGATCTTGCTTTTTGCAATTCCTCTACAAATGATATGATGGAGTGCGCCGGGTGCGTCTATGCGTGCTTTGCGTGGCATTCATATTGGATAACATATCAGAATGGCGGCGGCAAGTTAATAAGTAAAGAACGTCCCCTATAACAATTCTCCTTAAAATTTCGATTTGACATCCATTTGCATTCAGCATATGAATTCAGAAGATGAGGAGGCGGGGAGTTTGGCCGCCCGGGCGATGATCGTTGCTGGATAAATCATCAATGATTTGAGAAAACTCCCAGTCGCGCAGCAGTTCATATGCACCCAATCCATCTGCAATTGACCGCAAATCTACGGCTAACGGATAATGCGAAAGGGTATGCCTATGCACTTCTCCTTTAAAGAGATGCTGGAATGGATACTTCGCAAGCCGTTGGTTGTTGTGGCGGTCGTTTTGGCAATTACATTTTTTTTTGCCTGGCAAATCCGCCATCTTTCCTTTAAAACCTCCATTTACGATCTGCAGATTGAAGATCTACCTGAAACTGAGCGTTACGAGGATTTCAAAAAACTGTTCGGCTCGGATGAGATTATCCGAGTGGTCGTCAAAGCTGAAAATGTTTTTGATTCACCGACCTTCGAAAAAATCGAGCAGTTGTCGGAACGGGCGGCACAGATCGAAGGTGTCAGGCGCGTCATCAGCCTGCCGGGCATAAAAAAAGCAGTCGACGTCACCGGCGATTGGGATCTGGAAAAATTTTACGCCGTTGTGTCGGGAGTGGATTTATTTAAAAACAACCTCTTTTCCACTGACGGCAAAACCACGGCACTGACCCTGGTGTTACAAAATGAGGCTCTGCCCGAAGATGTCATCGATGCTGTGCGCCGGTTGATTGCCGATACGCCTCCGGATTTGAGCCTGTATCAGATCGGCATGCCGCTTGTTTCCGAGGCCCTCATCAAATTGACAGAAAAAGACTTTTCGCGGTTGCCCCCGATCACGCTCTTGTCGATTGCCGTTATCCTTCTTTGTCTGTTCCGCAGACTGCGTTATGTCTTGATCCCGCTCGCCTGCGTGGGGCTGGCCCTGACCTGGACGCTAGGCCTTATGGCTTTGCTGCGCATTCCGCTTTCGATGCTGACGATGATTGTTCCGGTTTTTCTGATTGCCGTCGGTACCGCCTATTGCCTGCATATCGTCTCTGAGTACATTGCCTGCCAGGAACAAAGCCAATCTCCCAAGGAGGTGACCGCCCGGACATTTTCGCATGTCGCTTTTCCGACCTTTCTTGCGGTTTTGACGACCATCATAGGCCTGGGCTCCCTGTTCATCAACCGCATTGCCATGATTCAGGAATTTGCCCTTTTCGCATGCTTCGGCATGCTCAGCATATTGATTATTGTACTGACGTTTCTGCCGGCAGCCATGTCGCTGATGCCGGTTTCAGAAAAAACCAGGAAGAAAAAAGAAGCCGCATCGCCCCTCTTTCAACGATTTATCGACATTGTCGTCGATCTCAACCTTAAACACCAGAAGATCACCCTGTCGGTTGTCGGAGTGGTTGTTTTGATTTGTCTGGTTGGCATCTTGCGTATCCGGGTTGAAACCAATCCGGTCGGATATTTCAAGGAAAGCACGGAGATCAAGCGCAATTTCAGCGATATCTACCGGCATTTGTCCGGAAGCTTTCCGATCAATGTGACCATGGCGCAGGCGCAAGCCGACTATTTTCAGGATCCCGCCCATCTGGCGGACATTGCCCGATTGCAGGTCTTTTTGGAAAAGCTGCCCGGCGTGGACAAAACCATTTCCTTTGCCGATTATCTCAAACTGGTCCATTATGCACTCAATCGGTTCGAGCACAAAGATTACGTGCTGCCGCAGGAGGGCTTCGAAGTCAGGATGGCCATCAACAACTATGCCACCATGCTCGGCGATGACATGCTGTCGCGCTTCATGAACGCTGAATTTTCAAAGACCAACATTCTGCTGCTGACCCACATTTCCAGCTCCAAGGACTTTCTGCACATACGTGACAAGATAACCGAGCATGTTAAACAGAATTTTTCACAGGACCTGAAATGGGATGTCACCGGTCTGGGAATGGCCATTGCCGTCAGCAGTCAGCTGCTGACCACCGGGCAGATCAAAAGCCTGTCGATCACGTTGGTGCTGGTTTTTGCCATTATGTTTGCCCTCTTTTTGTCAAGCAAGGTCGGGCTGATCGCACTCTTTCCCAATATCTTTCCGATTATTGTCAATTTCGGGATCATGGGTTGGTTTGGCGTCGAGCTTTCCGTGGTCACAAGTCTGATTGCCAGCATCGCCATCGGATTGGCGGTCGATGACACCATACATTATCTGTTTCGCTACAACCGTGAATTCAAGACGGATTTAAATGAAAAAAGGGCCATTAGGGAGACGCTGACCCGTGTCGGTAAACCGATTACATTTACCACCGTCACCATTTGCATCGGGTTTTCAATTCTCATTTTTTCAAGCTTCAAGCCAACCGCCATCTTTGGCGTCATGATGGTGATCACGTCGCTGGCCGCGCTGGTCGGGGATTTGATTGTTCTGCCCACGTTGATCCAGCGCGTCGAAGTGGTGACACTGTGGGATTTGTTGCGCTTGAAGCTCGGCAAGGAGCCGCCCGAGGGGATACCGCTTTTTAAAGGCCTGTCACACACCCAGGTTCATTATATCATTATGGCCGGATCGCTGATCGAAATTGAAGCCGGCGAGGTTCTGTTTCACAAAGGAGATCCCAGCGATTGGATGTACGTAATTATCTCTGGTTCTGTGGACATCGTTGATTCGGTGACGGATCCCAAGACGGGGCAGGAGTGTACCCATCCGATTTTGATCAACCAGCTGAAAACCGGCGATGTTTTAGGCGAAATGGGTTTTCTGCGCTCGGTGCCGCGATCGGCTGCGGCCATTACGACCGAGCCCGTCGAACTTTTGCAGATCAACTGGAAGATGATCAAGCGGCTTCAATGGCTGTATCCCCCCACGGCGCACCAGTTCTTTTTTAACCTTATGGCCCTGATATGCGACCGGCTTGATCGGCTTACCGCGCGTTTTTCAGAAATAAAAATGCTGGATCAGTCCGGTAAGATGGACGTCAGCAGATAAGGTAAATCAGTGACCGACCGATTGTGTTCGGTGCTGAGGGCCTTGACGGTTTTGTCACATTGCTCGAAGATATCTTCCGGCCGCGCTACCAGCGTGACGTCCAATTTTATTTCTTGACACAACCGGGGCATTCGACTATCTATTTTACGTCCCCCCTTATCCGAATTCATTTTAAAAAAAAATAAAAATAACGATGACGCCAGCATCAAATGAACACAGTATAGAGATTAGCCTTCCCAGCAAGGTTGGTTACGAGCGCATTGCCATCGCCAGTTCCGGCGCCCTGGCAAAAATGGGGGGTTTTCCCGCTGCACGCATAGAGGACGTCAAAAGCGCGGTTGCCGAAGCCTGCATCAATGCCATGCAGCACGGCAATCAATGGCGCCCCGAGGCCAGAGTGGTGGTCCATATGAACCTCAGCGATGATCGGGTGGTCATTTCGGTAACCGATCAGGGAAGCGGCGTAAGCGCGGTTCCCCAATATCCGGGCATCGCCAAGATCATTGAAGAAAATGCATCTCCCAGAGGATTGGGCGTCTTTATCATTCAACAGCTGGTGGATGACGTTAAATACAATCAGACCGTCGATGGTGGGCACACCATGACAATGGAAATCAGATTACCCGAATAGGTTGACCGCTTTTTATCAATTTACGGTCATAGGTTAGACATGACGCAAGCAAACGAAATTGAGCTGGAACAAATCGGCGGCGTGACACTGCTTGACATCCGTGGTGACATTACGATTCTGTCTGAATCCTTTCTGAACGATGCTTATGCGGATGCAAACAGTCGGGGTGCCGGCAAAATCCTGCTCAGATTCGAAAAAGCTGCGTATATCAACAGCGGCGGCATCTCTGTTTTGATTCAGTTGCTGGCTAAAACCGAACAAAACAATCAGACGATTGGGATTATCGGCCTTTCAGACCACTTCACAAAAATCTTTAACATGGTAGGCATCACGAAATTTGCTAAAATTTACACGACCCGTGAAGATGCACTGAAAGCCATGGACTAAGGATTCATACCGGGGTCCTGCCACCCGCGATTTATAGCGAATCTGTTCCTGTGTTACCGCTGTTGACGAATCGAGCAATCTTAGTACCCGCCTGAAGGAGGATATCGGAATCCGGCATGAACGCAAAAGAGCCAATGGTCAAAAAGCTAAACAACCATGCGGTTGAGGTGAGTTTGCCCAGCAAGCTGGGTTATGAGCGGATTGCAATGGATTGCTCGGCTTCTTTTGCGAAAATGGCCGGTTTTGCTCCGGACCGTATCGAAGACTTAAAGACGGCGGTGGCCGAAGCCTGCCTCAACGCTATCGAACATGGCAACAAGGGCCATCCGGACACCCGGGTGCTGGTGACCATGGATTTTAAAGATAACCGCTTCAGTGTTTTGGTCAAAGATAATGGCAAAGGCATGTCCCGAATTCCCAGAGACAAAACGGTCATGCGGCGCATTGAAAATCTGGAGCCGCCCAAAGGCCTGGGTACATTTTTAATAAAGCAGCTTATGGATGAGGTCGAGTTCAACAACTTGACGGCAGACGGTCATTCTGTAAGAATGGTCATTAAACTAACGGACAGACCGCTTTCGTTGGGAAAGAGACAGACAACCGGTGGAACAACCAACTGAAATCGCACTGGAGACGATCGAGGATGTTACCCTCTTTGACATCAGAGGTGACGTGACCGCTCTTTCCGAGCCCTTTCTCAACGATGCCTATGCCAAAGCAAATGATCAGGGTGTCGGCAAAATACTGTTTAAATTCAGGAAAGACGTTTACATCAACAGCGGCGGCATTGCGCTGCTCATTCAGATCCTGGCCGAAACCCAAAAAAACAAGCAGCAGGCCGGCATTACGGGCCTTTCGGATCATTTCAAAAAGATATTCAACATGGTGGGTATCACCAAGTTCGCCAAAATCTACGATAGCGTGGAAGCGGCATTGGGGCAGATGTCCGGGGGGGATTAATCCCATCAGGTCTGGCGTCATCATCAATGGATGGAGAAATCCGTTAACCCATTGCGTTTGTAGTTAAATACAAATCTCACCCAATCTTTACCCTTGCTCTTAATTTGGATATCCCACGGTTTTCAACACCCCCTGTAACCGTCCAGCCTGGAGGAGGTTTTATGCAGATATCATCTTGCTACCTTTTTCAAGGCCTTTCTGAATCCCAGCTCAACCATCTCCGCGCGATCGGCGGCGAAGTCCCCTTAAAAGCGGGCCAATGGCTTTACCGGGAAGGGGATGCCGCCGGGCAGATGTACGTTCTCAAAGACGGCGCAGTGGAATTGTTAACCACCGTTGATGAGGTTGAGCTGCCGATTACCATCGTCAGAGAGCCGGGCAACTGCTTCGGGACGTCAACGTTGGTCCCGCCCCATCAGTACAGCCTGTCGGCGCGCTGTGCGGAAGACGGCACGCTGTTGAGCATCAAAAAAGCGGATCTCGAGCAGCTCATAGAAGCAGATGCTGAACTGGGGCACGCGATTCTGGTCAATCTGGCCAAACACTTCCTGGATCGGCTTAAAGAAACCCGCCAGGAATTAAAGATACATTTTAAGACCATTTTTAAATCCATGCATCACTGAAGTTAATTTAGACAGGATTAACAGGATTTTTATCGCGAAGCGATTGACGGTTTTTGCCGGGCAGGGCTTGCCGCGCTGGAGCTTTAGCGGAGGCGGGTCGCCCGGCAAAAAGGTCTGTGTGAGTCCGTGTGGGGCCAGCCGCGGCGTAGCGTTTCGCGAAGACGGGTCTGTGGCCAATTAAGCAAAACAGCGTCGGCGCCAGTCTGCGAGTGTCTGCGGTTAAAAAACGTTCATAAAAACAAATCTGACAATGGCCAGTTTAGAAGAAATAGAAAAGCTAAAAGCTTCGCTCAAAGAAGCCGAGCACGTCCAGGCGGAGCTGGATCGGCGGGTGTTTCACTTAAAAACCCTTTATGATGTCAGCAAGGATATTTACGGCAGCGTTGAAACCGAAACGATCCTGCGAAATTTTTTGCTGATGACCATGGGAAATTTCGGCGTCATGCAGGGTTTTATCGTCCTGCTGGATGCGTCATCCCAAGAAATCAGCCAGCTGGTATCCATCGGGATGCAGGATGGTGATCTGGACGGTTTGCGAAAGGATATCATCGCGCTTCTTTCCCAAAGGGGCCTGTCGGTCTGGACGGACGGCAAGTCGGATTCGCAGAATGCCGCATTTCTTTCGGACCGTATCGGTTTTTCCATGCCGTTCAGGGTCGAATACGAATGTCTGGCGCTTTTGGGCCTGGGCGAAAAACTGATCAAAGAACCATTTAATGACGACGATCGGGAACTGCTGGATACGCTGGTCAATAATCTGGTGGTTGCGCTTAAAAACGCGCGATCCTTTGAAGAAATCAAAGACCTTAATGAAGAGCTGGTGGCCAAAAATGAGCAGCTCGAAAAAGCCCTTGCTGATCTTAAAAAAGCGCTGCGGAAAGTAGAAATTCTGGAAGATGTCAAGGCCAATCTGAGCAAGTTTGTCCCCAATACCGTCAGCCGCCTGATTGAAAAATCGCCCAACGGGGTTATCCCCGAAAGCAAAGAGCAGGATGTCTCGGTCCTGTTTTTAGATATCGAGGGCTACACCAGAATGTGCGAGCAGCTTCAGGGCACCGAGGTCAACGACGTTATCGAAAACTGTTTTTCGGTCTTCATGGATGCCATCTTTGCCAACAACGGCGATGTCAATGAAACCGCCGGCGACGGTTTGATGGTCCTTTTTCTCAATGAAGACAAACAAACCAATGCACTGGAGGCTGTGCGCACGGCGCTCAAAATCAGGGAGGAAGCCGCCCGCATCAAAAGTGAATTCAAGGCGCTTTCCGAGCCGCTGACCATCAATATGGGGATCAATTCCGGGCCCGCTCTGGTGGGGGCCGCCAAATTCGAAAGCTACACCGGTTCGCGCTGGACCTACACCGCCCGGGGAACCGTGACCAATGTGGCCGCCAGAATCGGGTCCCAGGCCACGCAGGGAAAAATCTATGTTTCAGAAGCAACCGCCGGGCGCGTCAAAGATCATTTCACGCTGACCTCGCAGGGAAAATTCGATCTGAAAAACGTTTCGAGGCCGATTGAGATTTTCAAGATTTAGCGGCACCCATAAAGCGTGGTCATTGCGAGGAGAGAAACGAGGAAGCAATATCTGATCGCATATCGCGGGTCCTCATTTAGTACCTGATAAGCTGCCGACTTGTCCCGAGGCGATGCTTTACAACAGATTGCTTCGCTTCGCCCCGCCCGCCTCGCCCGAGAGGCTCGCGATGGCGGGCAGGTCGCAATGACAGCGTTGGCAATACAGATATATTTTTGAGGAACCCAAGGGATACAACACGGATCGTATTTTGAGGAACAGGAAGTTACCCATGACGGATAAAATGACCTACGGCGCAAGACCCCTTAAAACCGGGGATAAAGAAAAAGACACAGACTTGCTGTTAAGTGCGAATGCAGTTTTGCGTGAGCGTGAAGAAACCTTTCGCAAGCTGCTGGATTTGAGCCCGGATGCGGTGGTTGTACTGCAGGATGGCAAATATCGGTTTGCCAGCAGGGCATTTACGACCATGTTCGGCTATGCTCAGGAAGATATCGACCGGGGGCTCAGCTTTTTCGAATTGGTTCGTGCCGAAGACCGCGATGCGGTGCGTCAAAGATACGAAGACCGTCTGGCCGGCAGACCGGTTCCCAGAACCTTTCAGATCGATCTAATTGCCAAAGACGGCACCCTGATTCCCTGCGAAACATCCGCCAACCGGGTCATTTTCAACGGCCGGCCGGCGGACCTGGTGTTTATTCGCGATATCAGCGAGCGCCTGGTGGCAGCAGATGCGCTGCAAAGCAAAGAGCAAACCCTGCGGGTGCTGTTAAATTCCACCCATGATTTGGCGTTGCTGCTCGATACGCAAGGAACGGTTCTCACATGCAATAAAAGTCTGGCCGGGGTGTTCGGCAAGACGCCCGAGGAGCTTAAAGGCGCCGATATTTATTCGATCCTGCCGCCCGAGGTGCAGAAGCTCAGAAAAGGCAAGGCCGCAGAGGTGATCCGCACCCGGCAGCCGGTTCGCTACACGGAGGAGCGAAACGGCCACTGCTTTGACTGCAATCTTTTCCCCATCACCGACGAAGAAGGTCAGGTCACCGCTTTTACCGTTTTTGCAAAAGATATCACCGATCAGCGCCGGAATGAAAAGGCACTGCACACCGTTCGCGAAGAGCTCGAGCAGCGGGTAAGAGAGCGGACCCGGGAGCTTGAAGAAAAAGCCCAAAATCTCGAGGAAGTCAACACGGCCTTAAAAGTGCTCTTGAAACGTCTGGATGAGGATAAAAAAGCGGTCGAAGAAAAAGTTTTGTTCAACCTGCGGCAGCTGATCGAGCCTGTTCTGGAAAAGTTAAAGACCGGCCGCGTGACCGAACGGCAGAAAAAC
>JASFNW010000127.1:0-15551 GCA_050116835.1 Desulfobacterales bacterium | reverse complement strand
CCTTTTGTTGGTCATCATTGTTTTATTTTTTCTGTATCTGCTTTTTAGAAAAGACGTCGCGCCGCTATTGACCGATGAGAAAATGCCAATTCTTTTGCCGCTGCCGATCCCGACGAAAAACAGACCGATCGTTATGCGGGTGCTGGTGTGGTTGTTTGATATTCGCAAGTGGCAACTCAAACAAAACTGGCATTTCATACGGGAAAACGGCGATGAGATCGTACTTCCCAAAGATTTTAAGTTTGACGGTGCCTCCATCCCCCGTATTTTTTGGGCCATCCTCAGCCCGGTGGGCTTGTTGTTAATTCCCGGCTTGATTCATGATTATGGCTACCGCTTCAATCAATTATGGTGTAAAAACGCCAGCGGCCAAATCGAGCCGTATATGGAAAATGTCGGTCGCAGGGCGTGGGATGATCTGTTCCGAGATGTCGGCATGCAGGTCAATGGTTTTGCGGTCATCGATCATATCGCCTGGATCGGCATACGCGTGGGTGGATTTTGTGCGTGGCATAAACACCGGCAGGAAAATGAAACACCGGAAGCGCCCGTCATCTAAAGGGTTATCCCAATTTTAAACGAAGAAGGAACTTAGCACGCAGGAAAAAAAGACCGGCTTGATTGAAGCCCTTTGGATAAGATCACCCAATATTGGAATCAGTTTATTGAATTGGAACCGGATCATCCCAGAGCCTATCTGGAAAGATCCGGTACCTATTATCACAAAAAGGATTTTGCAAATGCCCTAAAAGATCTGAAAAGGTCGTGCGAACTGAGCAATAAAGAAGCCTGCAATCGCTATGACCAGTACAAAGATCGCTGGGCGGGCTAAATGTATGTATGACGTTGCGATCATAGGCGGCGGCCCGGCCGGAGCAACCCTCGCCCGGCTCATAGGCGACCGTTACAAAGTTTTGATAATTGAACATCGCCGGCTGGCAGATCCGTCTGAGGGTTTTTCAGCGCTCAAGTGTTGCGGAGGGTTGCTGGCACGCGATGCTCAGATGATGCTGTCCAAACTGGGATTGGGCCTGCCCAAAAGCGTTTTAGAAGATCCGCAGCTGTTCGCGGTCAAATGCATCGATATCCCGCAAGGACTGGAGCGATATTATCAGCGCCGCCATCTCATTTTGACCGCACAAAAAGAACATACTGCCGGCCCGCAAACCCAGTTGATGAAAAAAAACGAGGAGGTAACATCCGATGTATTTGCTGGTAAATGTTTTAGAGCGCTCCGAACAATTACCCAAAATTATGGAGCAGTTTGCAAAGATCGGCATCACCGGCTCCACGGTTATAGACAGCACCGGCATGGGCCGGGTGTTGATGAAAACCCGGGCGACACTGCCCGTGATGCAGCAAATCAATAAGGTCACCGCGGACCTGGAATCCTCAAACAAGACCGTTCTGACCGTAATCAAAGAAAGGGAGCGGCTGGATCGGGCCATCAAAATTGTCAGATCCTTATGCGGCGACCTGGGTAAGCCCGGTAAAGGGATTTTATTTGCGTTGCCGCTTGATATCGTTGAAGGCGTGTCGGAAGTGGATTCATTAGCCGGCGATGGATAGGATTCAGATATTTGATTTTTTCAAATGCCGATAGGTTGTCACCATGCGGATGATGAAACCCACCATCAGGGCTCCGCTGAACAGAATCATGAAATTGGATGCGAAAAAGGTAAAGATAAAATAAGGTGGATTATCCAGATGGTAGGCTGAGATCAGCAGCTGGATGCCAAAAACCAGATAAAAACCGGCGATGACAATTAAAACGACCTGGCGGATCCACCAGTAGGTGCTGACAGCCGGCGATTGTTTTTCATGCTCATTTTCTGAGTTGCCCATAGGTTGTTAACTTATCACGAAATCTGGAACTGTCAATGTTTGCAGCGTTAAATGGATTCTGAATATCTGGCCGGTGCAGGGGGTGACAACTTGACGGATCCGATCGGGGACTTATTATAACCCTGGCCGCGGTTATTGGGTCCGCGGCTGGAGGTTAAAACGGTAATGCCATATTATTAATCTCCACTGTATGTCGATTGTGGGCGGCCCTGCGTTTGTGAGGCCGCCCTTTTTTGTGATCAGCGCTTAATGGCGCTTATCACAAATTGAATTTGCGGTTGCCATTAAATAAAAGCGACTTGACTTGTCGCTGAATTTATCTGATACCTGCAGTGCCTGCTGGCCGATATGGGTTTCGGCCGGCAGATCCATTAAGGCTTTAACTCTTTTGCAGAATTTGCATTATACTTGAATTCACCTCATGCCAACAGCCGCCAGGACCGGAATTTTAACTGGCGACCCTATCTTCTACTGGCCATTGCGCCATTGTGTTGGGCCGGTAACATTGTGCTGGCCCGTGGCGTCATAGACCTGATACCGCCCGTTACGCTTGCTTTTTGGCGCTGGACGGTTGCCTCTGTGTTGATGTGGCCCTTCGCATATCCGTATGCCAGAAGGGACTGGCCGCTTTTTACCCGGCATTGGAAAATGATGGTTTTTCTGTCTCTGGTCGGAATTTCAGGCTTCAACACACTGCTTTACATAGCGGTGCACACGACGACTGCCATAAACGGGGCGCTCATCCAAACAACCATGCCGGCTGTGATTATTTTAATCTCCCTGCTGGCCTTTAAAGAAAAGGTCAACCACCAGCAAAGTCTGGGTGTCGCGTTCTGTATACTGGGCGCCGGTCTGGTGGTCCTGCGCGGTCGATTATCCACTATTTTGGATCTGTCTTTTGTCCAGGGTGATTTACTCATGCTGGTGGCCGTTTTACTGTATGCCTTATATTCAGCCTTTTTGCGACGCAGGCCGTCGATTCATCCGCTCAGTTTTTTACTGTATACTTTTGTCTTGGGCGCCTTGGGTCTGCTCCCCTTGTATCTGTGGGAGTCGATGGTCAGCCCGTCTTTTGTGCTGAACATTGAAGTGGTGGCCAGTGTCCTATATGTTGCTGCGTTTCCGTCAATGGTTGCCTTTTTTTGCTGGAACCGCGGCGTGGAGCAAATCGGCGCCAATCGTGCCGGCCTGTTTATCAATTTAATTCCGGTATTTGCTTCCATCATGGCCATTATCTGGCTCGGTGAATCCCTCCGGGCCTTTCATCTGATCGGGATGCTGTTTATATTTGGAGGTATGGTGTTGTTCAATCGGTATTAGCTTTTTAATCTGAGCACCTTAACATTTGGATATTTTTGCCGGAGATACGATGATTTCCAACTCTATTGAAGAGTTAAATACATTTCTGCCCGTTCAAGGCGGCCCTTTATGACCGGCTGCCACGATTTTGATTCCCGTGATAGGAATTTTAGTAGTGGTGTTGGCCGGCAGGTATGGCGGAAAAGCGGTTCGATATTTGGGACGCCTTGATCAACAGACGGGCATTATTCGGAGTTTACGACTGTATATTGTCAAAGCACGCCACTTGTCAACTCACCGCGACGCGCGCAAAATTCGGACACAAAAAAAGGGCGGCCCAGTTAAACACTGAAATTACCACCCTTTTTATAATCATTGAATTGGCCAGGAAACGTCTGGTTCTAAATCGTACTAAACATTTGGCGCACCCGGAGAGGTAGATAGTCGTCGCCACTCAGAATTGAAAACCAGCAGAAAATGAACGGCCGGTTATATTTTCAACGATGGTGAATCAGACACTCCTGTTATTCGGCCGGAATATAAGGTATTGCGTCTCCCCACCAACCACGGTCAGCTGACATTTGTGCATCATCGGCAGTCGGATTTTTATATCCAGCCCAGCTGAATTTAACATGATCCCAGTCTTTGAACAAGGAATCGTGGGCTAAAAATTCGTCACTGCATCCTGAGAGCAGCAACCCCATGAACAGTAAAACTATCAGCTTTTTCATTTTCTTTCCTCCTTTCTAAAATCTGCCCCCAATGCCCAGAAAATAGAAATCGTCGTTAAGGTCAATATTAAGCATAATTTACTAAAAGACAACAAAAAAATGAATTGAAGAGAAAAAAAAAGTATTTGTACTTTATATGTAGAAGTATTGTGTAAAAATCCCCACCTCGTCAGGCGACTTCATTCCCGCAATTGTTTGACTTTTGTATGAATCCACCAGGAACGGTCTAAAGTTCGGTGCTGTAATTGCCGATGACGAATACAGGTATCGTCCGAGGCCTGGCTTTTGCTCATCAATAAGATCAGCAGATGCTGTTTTGATTTCAACAAGCAACAGTAAGCACGCTAACTATTTGGAATTATGTTAAAATTTTAAAACTGCGCGTATTTACTGACCGGCGTGCCAAACTATATTGTTAAGGCAAAAATGAACACCCGACTGAGTCAATTATTCCTTTTTATGATCGGTTTGCTGTTACTGGCCGGGGCAACGGCCTGTTCCACCCATTCAAAACCGCAGGTTTCACTGGTCGCAGATTCACTGCTGGCAAGTGAAGCTGAACAAATGCTCTGGGAAAAATCAGAGCTGGAGCAGCGTAGATTTGAAAGCAATGGCCTTATCTATGTCGACCCGCAACTTGAAAGCTATCTGAATCAGGTGGTTGCCCGATTGATGCCTGAAACCGCACCGGCTGGTCTGGTCATTCGTGTCAACGTTATCACAAGCCCCTCACTGAATGCCTTTGCCTATCCCAATGGAATGATTTATATTCATAGCGGTTTACTGGCAAGAATGGATAACGAGGCGCAGCTGGCGGCCGTACTGGCGCATGAGATGGTTCATTGCATCCACCGGCATGCTTTGCGGGCTTTTAGAGAGTACCGGAATCAGCCGGCTTATCTCATTGCCGTTCAACAAACGCTGCTAAAGACCCAGGGCTTGCGTAAATTGGCGAACTCTATAGGGGTTGCCGGCGCAATGGCAGCCGTCAACGGGTATGCCCGGGAACTGGAAGCTGAAGCGGATCGTATTGGATTTGAGTGGGTTCTGAGGGCGGGTTATAACCCCAAAGAAGCCCTTTCACTTTTTGACCAGATGCTTTCAAGCCTTGCTCAGGATGACCAAAAAGAACCCTTCCTTTTTGGGAGCCATCCCCAGATCCGGCAGCGAGCCGATAATTTGCAGAATCTGTCCGTGCCTGCTATGATAGATATGTCGACGTCGAAAAAAAGCAGTCAGGCATTTCTTGCCAAATTGGATCGTTTACTGTTGGACAATGCGCGCCTGGATATTCGACGGGGGCGGTTTCAACTCGCCATAAAGAGTGTTGAAAAATTTTTGAGCATCAAGCCGGATGACACCCAGGCATATTTTTTGCTGGGTGAAATCCACCGGCAACGCGGGCACCACAGCGATCTTCAAACGGCACTTGGATATTATCGCCGTGCCATTCACTTGGATCCCCGCTTTGCGGCCCCGCACAAAGCCATCGGACTCATTCATTATAAAAAAGGCCAGCTTGCCCTGGCCAAAAAATTTTTTGAATCGTGCTTGCAGCTTTCGCCCGATTCCCCTGATAAAGGGTATATCAAAGGATATTTAAAACGATGTACGCTCAGCGAGGAAAGCTCATGAAAAGATTATTGTGGTTCAGCTTAATGATTTGTGTTGTCAGCTTTTTGGCCTGCGCGCATAGTGGCGGGCTCGCGAAACCGGCGTCCTATGGGTATAAGGTCGATATTCCTGAAGGATGGCGCAAAATAGACAATAACCGCTACCTTCTCGTAACCAAAGACAACCCGTTCCAGCAGTATATCCTCGTTCAAAACCGCCCGATCGGAAAATCGTTTCGCCATACCAAAAAGAAAATGCGCAGGTCCATGCTTCCGGAAGAGGCCGCCCAGATCGTTATCGACGAGCTCATATCCGATCAAAATTTACTGAATTTAAAGTTGCTGATTAATACCCCGGAAAATATTAATGGATTCGATGGTTTTAAAATCTTGTATACTTATCAGGACACCGAAGGTCATACATTCAAAACGCTCTATTATGGATTTATCAAAGAGGATACTTTTTTTAACTTGCGGTTTACGGCCTCAGATCGATTTCATTATCAACAGGACATTGAAGCCTTCCGCTTACTGCTGAGAAGCTTTGAGATCATTAAAGCCGAAACCACCTGATTGAAAAACAGCACCGTGAAGGTCCTTGAACGGCGGCGGTCTAGTTAATCGATAAAAAATTCAATGGGGGTATTGCCCAGTATTTGGCTCTCAAATTTGACAGCGGCGTCTTTGGCTTTTGATACCCGCACCCGATCGTCCCGGGTGATCTCATAGGTTTTCAGATATCCTTTTTCCTGAAGTTCTTTCAACCCGATACGAACCTTTGATTTTAATTTTTTCATTTCCTGCGCGATGTTCAAATTGACAGCCTGGGCCAGGTGGGTGATGTCGATTTCCGCTTGGCTCTCATATTGCCCCTGATAGAAACGGTAAAAGGCTTTGCTGATATCGGATGCTAAGCGGCCTCTGAAACTCATATCGATGTTGGTCACAAAACTTTCGGCGTACATTTCCAGAAAATAGGGATTGATGACAATTCGAATGTGGTCGCCGGTTTGGTCTTTATCCGCGAAACTCAGGATTGAGCCGGTCAATTCCTTTACCGTTTTTCTTTTCTTTCCGCTGCCGCTGAAAAGCTGTAAATCAATCCGGGTGCCCGCCAGTCGCTGAATGCTTTTCCAGATTTTAACGTTATTTGTCTGTGAGGGATTGATATCCGCCATTCGGGCCAGATCCATCAGAGAGGTCTCAAAAGCGTCACTTTCATACCGGGTCATCAGCGCCAGCAGACAAAATAAGACGGTTTCGTCAAAAATAATTAGCAATTCGCCCACCACCTGCATGCTGCCCCACGAATCGGCATCGCCCGAGTCAAGCCGGACAAGCGGCCATTCGGTTGATTTATGCCGTCCTTTAAAATGAAACGGTGATACCCGTGTCAACATTGTGGGCATGAAACTGAAAAAGCGCTGCACCGGCGGCTGGCGGCGGATATGGGCCTTTACATATTTGGAGGCTTCCCGGATAATTTTTTTGGCAGAAGGCTTCTTTGACAGGTTTGCGCTGACGCGGTCTGTTGGTTCCAGAACTTCTGAAGGTATCGAAAGCTTTTTATCTCCGTTCGGCATCAGAGCCTCCCTTTGCTTAACATCGCCCGAGATGAACAGGGATAGGTCAGTAATAAGCATCGAGCGGGCAAAAACTACAGTTCAAACAGCTGAGAACAATTAGCCTGCTCATGGTGTTGGTTTTGTCAATATTGATTCTTAATCGGCGGCCAGGTTGGTTGCCGCTATTGTATGGAAAATTCCTCAGATTGTCAAAACAAGGTTGTGCGCTTTAAAATTCGGTATTACCTTCATCACGGCCTAAACGGTCATCTTCATATCTGCAGCTGATTTCTTTTAAATAATTGCTTCTGGCTTCTGGCTGCTGATCAATGGTTCAGAATGGAGGCGGGCGTAAAACCCGCCCGGAAAATCGATTATCCTTTTATTTGTTGAGGCGTGAATTGGCCACGTGCATAATAATGGCTCATGATGATATGCAATAACGCATCTTTCATTCAATCATCAGCCAGCAGCGAGCAGCCATTAGCCAGGAGCCGTCAACGGCAAGCTAAATACCAGCAATGCCTAACCGGTGATCGTATGATAATATATGACCCCAACATGAAAGAAGGCCTAACGGAATTCGGTATTGAAATTCCGGTGCCGCGCAGCCGGGCGGCGGCCACCTTTGCCAAATTAAAACGCCATAAAACACTGGGCTCGCAGATCGATCGCTGGCACATCGATCGGGTTGATGAGACCGTCACCCGCAATGACCTTTTGCGTGTGCATTCTGCCGACTATGTGAACCGCTTATATTCCGATCAGCTTGAACAAGAGATTATCAGAACCTTTGAGTTGATTGATGAAAACGGCCGCTACTATCGTTACAACCCGGAGAATGCCGCCTACCGCTTAACCCGGCTATTCGATCGTCTTTTGTTTAAGGCCGCCGAAACCATCCAGTGTTGCCGGGTGGCACTGGAAAAAGACTTTTGCTTTGCGTTTGGCGGCGGTATGCACCATGCAAAAAGGGATTATGGGGAAGGTTTTTGTGTGGTGAATGATATTGTGATCGCCCTGCGCAAACTCCAGTCGGAAAATGTCATTCGCACGGCCTGGGTAATCGATCTGGATGCCCACAAAGGGGATGGAACAGCCGTCCTCACCGAAGAAGACAGCTCGATTACCACCCTCAGCATCCATATGGCCAACGGCTGGCCGCTGGATGGTGATGCCTATGATGGTCAGGGCAGGCTGAATCCATCTTTTGTTCCCAGCGACATCGATATCGCGGTAGCGGCCGGAGAAGAGCATCTATACCTCACCAGACTCGAAGACGGGCTTGCAAAGCTCAGCAGCATCGGACCGCCGGATCTGGCGCTTGTTTTAGCCGGAGCGGATCCTTACGAAAAAGACGAATTGCCTTCGGCCGCGGATTTAAAACTTTCGTTGGCCCAGTTAAATGAAAGAGACCAGCTTATTTATCATTTTTTAAAATCCCAGAACATTCCGCGGGCTTACGTGACTGCCGGCGGTTATGGGGAACACGCCTGGGAGGTAGACTTCCAATTCCTTGAGTGGGCCCTCCCCGACAATCTCTAAAAGTGATTTCTAAATCCGCATTATTTTAAAACCCTCAGCGCAGAGGCGCAGAGTTCGCAAAGGGTATTTTTCTTATTTCTTTTCGGATGGTTGCAGGTTGGCGAGCATCTGGGCAATATCGGTGGTGGGCAGTTTACAGTCAAAATCGGTGCAGACATAAACGGTGGCCTTGCCATTTTGGGCAACCATAAATTCCGTATAGGGGGCCAGCTGAAAGATGGCTGCCGCATCCTTTGTGTCGACCGGACGCAGCAATACGACTTTGCCGGGCAAAAACGGCTTGCGCAATGCCGCCAGCATGGCACGCGTGTCATGTCCTTCCGGCCGGCCGACAATGACCACCTCGTAATTTGGATTCAGCGCGTATTGCAATGCCACCATCAGCTGGGTATGGCCGGGCGGGTAGCGATTGACCGGTCCGGCAAAAGCGCGGATGATGTCGTCGGCTTTTTTAAAATATTCCGTTCTGCCGGTCATGTGGGCCAGGCGCAGCAAATTCAAAGCAGCCACCGAATTGCCCGATGGGATCGCCCCGTCATAGATGCTCTTGCTGCGAACCAGTAATTTCTCACCATCGTCAGCTGTCATAAAAAAGCCACCATCTTGATCGTCCCAAAAAGACACGATCATTTGATCGGTGATCTGGATGGCTGCCTGCAGATAGTTTGTTTCAAAGGTGGCTTCATAAAGTTCTAAAAGACCCCAGACGGTAAAAGCATAATCATCGAGAAGGCCCGGTAGGCCGGCATCCCCCTTGCGGTAGCGTTTCAGCAACCGACCGTTTTCAGCACGCAGTTTGCGCAATATAAAGTCGGCGGCCCTGACAGCGGCAGCAGTATAGCAGGCTTCGCCGTGGGTTTGGCCGGCTCTGGCAAGTGCAGCGATCATCAGTCCGTTCCAATCGGTAAGGATTTTATCGTCTTTAAAAGGATGCACACGGTTTTGGCGTACCTTAAAAAGCTGCTTGCGGTTTTTCTCCAGTCGCTGCTGCAGCTGATTTTCAGTCAGGCCCAACTCTCTGGCTAAATCCGGTATTTCTTTGTTGAGAAATAAAATATTGCTTCCAGCCACCACCTCGGCCTCCTGCGATTTGAAATTGCCATCGTCTTCAAGATTGTAGACTTTTTTAAATGCTGCGGTTTCGTCTTTGTCTATTATTTTTTGAATTTGCGGCACGGTCCACAGGTAAAATTTGCCTTCAACCCCTTCGCTGTCTGCGTCTTCGGCGCTAAAAAAGCCGCCCTCCGTTGAGGTCAGTTCCCGCAACACATAGGTCAGAATTTCTCGACCGGTCTGGGCGTAAATTTCTTTTCCGGTTGCCTGATAGGCTTCGGTATAAGCGATGGCCAGCAGGGCCTGATCGTAAAGCATTTTTTCGAAATGCGGCACCCGCCATTGCCTGTCGGTTGAGTAGCGGTGGAAGCCGAATCCGATGTGATCATAAATTCCGCCGCGTCTCATCTGCGTCAGGGTGTTTTCAACCATCGCCAGCGCCCGGCTGTCTTGCTTGTGATGATACTGCCGGAGTAAAAAAGCGAATATATGGGGAGTCGGAA
Source organism: Desulfobacterales bacterium (assembly GCA_050116835.1). Lineage (GTDB taxonomy): Bacteria > Desulfobacterota > Desulfobacteria > Desulfobacterales > JAHEIW01 > JAHEIW01. Next base: position 5,397 of record JASFNW010000127.1, on the reverse strand, counting down.
ACTTGGGCGCCGGGCCGAACCCGCCATGGTCAGTATCATATGTGAGGGCCAGCATGTTACGAGTATTATCAAGGATCGTTTTATCCAGTTTGCTGTGCACGCCATCGGGGTCGGTTTCGCTCTTGGAGACGATAAGGTGGGTAATCTGATCAGCACTTTTGACAACATTTTCGCGCTCCGTCTGCCAGAGTTCGGCCACCTTCGGCAGAAGCTCCATTAATCCCGTGCGGCCCTGGCGGCTTTCTTTCGGAAAGTAGGTACCCGCGAAAAAGGGCTTTCTGTCGGGTGTTAAAAAAACCGTATTCGGCCAGCCGCCACGACCGGTCAGCGTCTGGGTGACGGTCATATAAACTTGATCGATATCCGGGCGCTCTTCGCGGTCCACCTTGATGGACACAAAATCACGGTTGAGCAGGGCCGCTACCTCATCATCTGAAAAGGATTCGCGCTCCATGACATGGCACCAGTGGCAGGTGGCGTATCCAATGGATAAAAAAATGGGCTTGTTTTCTTTTTTTGCTTTTTCAAAAGCCTCTTCTCCCCAAGGATACCAGTCAATGGGGTTGGTGGCATGCTGCAGCAGATAAGGGCTGGATTCGTTTATCAGGTGGTTGTGTTTAACGTCTTTTTTTGGAGAGCGCACTCCCGTCGTTTCCGCATCGACAGAAACCACGAATCCCTGTAGCCAAATGATTCCCAGTGTGGCAAAAAAAATCTTTAGACATATGATGTTGAGCGAGTTTTTTAGCCACTTTAATTTCATGGTATTCTCCGAGACAAAGGACGACCTAACTCGGCTAAACATTTTTTGGAGCTGATCTTTTTTAAGATTAGGGTACCCTAATTCAACTAAAATCTTTAACGAGAGTCTAACCACTTTAACGGTGAAAACAAGCAAGACGTCATGCAATCCAGATCGGATAAAAAAACCGAGTGCAAAATTCAGTAGCTGGCGCAGTCTTTTAAGCACGCGCACAAAAGTGATTTGTTTGTGGTGGCGGGTTCCAGTCTGGTGGTCATCCCGGCCGCCGAGATGCCCAAAGAAGCGCTTAAGGCCGGCGTCCGGCTGGTCATCATCAACCGGGGCGAGACGCCCTTTGATGACCATGCCCATCTGAGATTTTACGAGGGTATTGGCGAGATCCTTCCCCGGGCGGTTAACAGGCGCAAAAAATTAATTGGCCTTTTCGAGTAACTGGCGCAGACTTGAAATTAATCTTTTAGCCGCTGTCCCTTGCGCCAGGCCCGTTTGGACTTTTTGATTCGCTCCATCATCAGCATCCAGGCGTTTTTGTTGTAAACCGGCACCTGACCGCGGTTGTGATTGTAAAAGGGGGTATCCAGGTGGGCGACATGAAACGAATACTCATAATTCGAGATACGGGTCTGCCAGTGTCCGCTTAATCGGCCGATGACCGAGGCGCCGATAAACATCAAACAGATGATGATGGCATAAAGTGCCGGCTGCAAGACAGCGGATCTTTTTGCTGCAGACAAATATAGCGTGTCCGGCTCGGGACAGACCGCCACACATTTTAGGCAGGCATGACACTCATCGGAGATGACCCCGGCGGTTTGATGAACCTTGATATCCACCGGACAGTTGCGCGTGCATTGCTGGCACTGGGTGCAGGTGTCTTCATTGCGGTGAATTTTAAAGATACTGATAAAGCTCAATCCGCCTAAAAACGCTCCGTAAGGGCACAGGTAGCGGCACCAGAAATTGCGCACCAAAATGGATAAAACCACTAAAGTCGCCAATACCCAGAAGGCCAAAGCGGAGATATATTTAAAAAAATGCAGCATTTTAATGTCGGCTACCATATTGTAAGGGCTGTAGATGAAATAATCCAGGTCGCGAGCGTTCATCTTGATAAAAATGGCCCAGATAAAAAAGAACAGCAGCAGATATTTTAAACTGCGCAGCGGGTAATCCAACCAGCGGGGCACCCGAATGTCTTGCCTGAAAATGAAGCGATGCAGCCGATTCAAATATTCGGTCAACAGGCCAAAGGGGCACACCCAGCTGCAGAAACCACGCTTTAGCAAAATGGCGGTCGCCAGGATGACCAAAAAGATGATCAGACCGGCCGGATGGATGGGGTTAAAGATACCGGTCACCAGCCAATATTTAAAGCTGATCAGCGAGCTGATCGGCAGAAATCCTTCGATTCCCGGCGGACGCGTGATGGTCGGCAGAATGCCCTCTTCCAGCTGGTTGACAAAGAGGCTAAACTGCACACCGATCAAAACGACCATTGCCAGAAAACCATACTGGACGATTTTGCGAACAAGCTGTATGGGTAAGTTTTTCATTTAGGCTTTTATACGAATTGTCAACTATATGTTCCGATTGACCTGGCACGTCTCTCCAGCGTTATTGCGAGCGAAGCGAAGCAATCTATAAGGCTTTCCAAAGGATTGCCTCGTCGCCATGCTCCTCGCAATGACAGATTAACGGAACAAATTTTCGACAACCACAATAAATATTGTGATGCAATGATGGCAGAATTTGGCCATAGAATAGGGCAAAAAGGTATGTGAAACCTTGATTTAGGTCAAATTCGAAGGTTGAATTAAATGATGGGGCTGTGATTTACTTGATACGGCAGCTACATAAATCATCCGTTCCGCCTGGGCGGGATGCAAACTCGTGCGCAAGGGGGCGTAGCGAAAGAACACCATTCAACTATAAAATATGGCCTTATTGTCAAAATCGACACCGGTCTCATTGCCCAATACAAGGTTATGGACTGTTCTTTCGCAACGCACCCTAATGCACTCAGACAGTGCATCCCGCTATAAGCGGAACTGATAATTCATTCCGCTACCGTCTGAATATGAGCCAAAGCCGCAAAGCCGCTAAAAGCCCATTTTTTTCTAAAAAATTCTTGAGCTTGGCGCCCCACGCCCGCCATGCGAGCAAGTTGAGGCGGGCGGGTTTGCGTGAGAAATAACCTGAAATTTGAAACGCTCAATTTAGGCGGTTTTATGAAGCTTGGTGGCACAGACCACACCGATACCCGCCCGGGTCAAGGCGTCGGCGGTCAGGTTGGTGGATCGGTGCTTTTCGATATGATTTTGCTCAAGGGCCGGCATCAGGCCCTGTTCTTCGATGTCGCTTTTGGCCATAAAATAATCCAGAATGTCGGAAGGATGGGCCAGCTCCTGTTCAACCTCGATTTCACCGCCTTCATGCTTGGCGGATATGTTGGGCACTTCCTTTGCAATTTCGACCAGTTCGTCTCTGCGGTTATAAGGCTGGCGCACGATAGACTTCCAGGTTTCGGTAATATGATGCTCAAAGCGAACGACATCCTCCAGACCCAGGGCCTTGCGAATGGCGCCGGCCGTGCGGATGGTATCGTTGTTTACCGAATTGGACAGGTTAAATCCGATCAGCGAAGTGGTGCCGTCCGCGCGTGAAAACAGCCGGGCGGTGATCAGGGTCCACAGGATCGAAAACGGGTTGTCGTTTCCCATGAACACGGAGATCTTGAACTCATTGTTGACCCCCAGTTTGTGGAGCAGATAACCTACCATTACGGTTCCCGGGTTGATATTGAGCACCTGTTGCACCCCGTAGCGGGTGTAGAATTTAAGATACTCCCGGACCCATTTGATCGGATATTCATTGGGCTGCCCCACCCCGCCGAAATAACCGGTAATGGTTTCCGGGCCGCCCAGGTGCACGTTGGAGCCGTCGGTACCTTTGGTGTCGAGGGTCTCGACATAGGTGGCGCCGATGATCTGCATGGCGGCGGCCACGGCCATCACATCACCGTTGTCGGTTTCCTGCTCGGCCATATTGCGCACCCGGATAAAGCGACCCGGCATCAGCTCGCCTTCATCGATGCTGCGCCGGGCTTCGGCGATCAACCAGGGAAAATACTGCAAGGCGCTGATTTCAAGCGTTACCGCATTTTTATGGTCGATATCGACCGCTTTGGCCTTATCGCCCAGTACACGTTGGTAATAATCCGACATGGAAATAAAGGCCCCGCTGTCGCGTTGTTCAATCAGCCAGTTCAGATCAGCGACATAAGTCGACTTGGCTTCCTGCAGCCGGGCCATTAAATTCTCCAGTTTAGCCGCCTCTTGCGCCTTGCGATTAATTTCCTGCGGACCACCGAATGTTTCAATAACCTCCAGCAATTCGTTGACAAGCACGTTGTCCGGTTCGGTCAACAGGGCGTTGATTTCTTCCAGGCGGCTGTCTGCTATCTTCAGCAAACCTCTCAGGTCGTTCATAATGATCCCTCCGAAAGATTTCACCACGAAAACACGAAATTTAGAAAGCATGAAATCGTTTTATTTTTTTCGTGTTTCGGTTCTTTCGTGCTTTCGTGGTTATTCAATATTTTTTTGCTTTTATGAAATGTTCGTATCTTTTATCGCGCTACAAGGGAAGCCCTGCGTGGCCGAATTTGGCCGACTGGCACGAAGGCCGGCCTCTCCACTGACTCGTGGCAAGATGCCGCTCCTACCGATTGATAAAATATGATATTTAAGTGACCGTAGGTCACTTAAATTCGGCATCGAACTTTTCTTTCTCGCCGGAAATCATGTGATAGCAATGATCGTCTTCCGGGAATTTACCGGCTTTGACCTCGGCCACATAGGCTTTCATGGCGTTGGTGACCACTTCGGCAACATTGCAATATTTTTTAACAAACTTGGGGGTAAAGGCCTGAAACTGGCCGATCATATCAGAAACGATCAGCAGCTGGCCGTCGCAGTCCGGCCCGGCCCCGATGGAAAGCACCGGGATGCTCAATTTCTGGGTGATATAAGCGGCCACCTCCGGTGGGATGGCTTCCAGTAAAATCATCTGGGCGCCGGCTTCCTGAACCGCCTCCGCGTCCTGGATGACAATACTGGCGGTCTCCAGCGTGCGCCCCTGGGCTTTGTGGCCTCCCAGCTGACCTGAACTCTGCGGCGTAAGACCGATATGGCCCATGACCAGGATGCCGGCCTCCACAATGGCCCTGATTTGGGGCGCCACCCGGACACCGCCTTCGAGCTTGATGGCGTCACAGCCGGCTTCCTTTAAAAAGCGGCCGGCGTTTTCAACCGCTTTTTCCAGAGAGCTTTGATAGGACATAAACGGCATATCCCCAACGATAAAGGTATTCGGTGCCCCGCGTCGCACCGCTTCACAATGACAGATGCACTGGTCCATAACCACCGGCACGGTTCCAGCATAGCCATAAACACACATACCCAGCGAATCCCCTACCAGCAGCATATCCAGGCCGGCCGCTTCGGCAAATTGAGCGGTGGGAAAATCATAGGCGGTCAGAAAAGTGATTTTTTCACCGTCCTGTTTCATCTGCATAAATTCGTGAATCATTTTTTTCTTTGCCATTGGTGGCCTCCTTTGACTGATGGTTGTAA
>JASFNW010000126.1:0-15592 GCA_050116835.1 Desulfobacterales bacterium | reverse complement strand
ATGTCAGCAACTCGACCTGGATCCACCAGCTGCAATTTTTGAGAAATGACCTCATATCCGCGCTAAACACTGCTCTCGGACAACCGCTTCTGACGGACATTAGGTTTAAAATTGGACCCATAAAACAGCGGTAGGCTATTTACTGGGGTTTCAAGTGTCAGTTTTAGATGTCAGCTCTTTTAATTGACCCTGACAGCCGGAAGCCTGAAAGCTTATCGGCCAAATCTTAGTGAGGACCATGCACCCCCTAACGGAAGATACGTTTTTCGACGGGAAATTGCGCATACATCAAGACCCCGCCGGTTACCGTTTTTCGATTGATGCCGTTTTACTGGCATGGCACGCCAGACCGCGCACAAAAGAACGGCTGATCGATCTGGGTACCGGCTGCGGCATTATTCCGCTCATACTCGCCTACCGCCATCCGGATATTATCGCATTTGGCATTGAGATTCAAAAAGAGCTGGCTGAAATGGCGATCTCAAACGTCAACGCCAATCAATTACAAGATCAAATTACGGTGCTATGCAGAGATATGCGCAAATTAAAACCGGACGATATCGGCGGGTCGGTGGATCTAGTGGTTTGCAATCCACCCTACCATAAACCCGGATCCGGCCGCATAAATCCCGACCGGCAGCGGGCCATCGCCCGGCACGAATTAACGATTAATCTGGCAGATATCTTACAGACAGCCAAACGCATGTTGCGGCCGGCCGGCCGTTTTGTTACGATTTACACAGCCGAACGGTTAACAGATCTATTGTTCCAAATGCGGAAGCACGGAATTGAACCCAAAACGTTGCGCACGATTCACGGGCAGCTTGAGGCCGAGGCTAGACTCATTCTGGTTAGCGCGACGAAGGGAGCGCAACCCGGTGCTCGACTGGACCCGCCGCTCATAGTTTATGATTCTAAGGGGGGGTATACCCAGGAAACGATGAAGATGTTCGAGCCTTGACAGTCTATTCTAAAGAGGTTATTCAGTACTACCCCAAAATCGATAAAGCTGTATGCCGGAAGGGTGGCCGAGCGGTTTAAGGCGGCGGCCTCGAAAGCCGTTGAGGGTCTTCAGGCCCTCCGTGAGTTCGAATCTCACCCCTTCCGCCATAAAATTACTGCGTAATTTTATACATAAAAAATTTTGCAAAAATTTTTTGTGGAGAGATGTCCGAGCTGGCTGAAGGAGCACGACTGGAAATCGTGTGTGCTGCCAAAAGCGGCACCGAGGGTTCGAATCCCTCTCTCTCCGCCAATACCGAAAAATGCCTAAAATCCCTAAAGCTGGAACTGCCCAAAGTGATGGTTTCCGATTTTAATTTTAGGCATTTTAGTCATTCTAAACCTTAGGCATTTAAAGATGTCTTATCTTGTACTTGCACGCAAATACCGGCCCCAGACCTTTGATCAGGTTATCGAGCAGAGCCATGTAACCCGAACGCTGGGCAATTCGATTTCGTCCAAGCGTGTTGCTCATGCTGTGCTTCTATCGGGGCCCCGCGGAACAGGCAAGACCACTGTCGCCCGGATACTGGCCAAAGCGATGAATTGCCAATCAGGGCCGCTTGCAATACCTTGCAACGAATGCCGCTCATGCCGTGAAATCACATCGGGCCATGCAGTGGACGTGTTTGAAATTGACGGGGCATCCAATAACAGTGTTGATCAGGTGAGAGAGCTGCGCGACCATATCAAATATATGCCCGCTCACAGCACTTATAAGATCTATATCATTGATGAGGTCCATATGCTGAGCGTGCCGGCCTTTAACGCCTTGTTGAAAACGCTCGAAGAACCGCCGCCCCACGTCATGTTTATCTTTGCCACTACCGAGCCGCAAAAGATCCCGATTACGATTTTATCCCGCTGCCAGCGACACGATTTCAGACGCATCAGCCTGAAGTCAATCATTGCCCACATGAAAAATATCTGTCAGCAAGAGCATTTTAAGATACCGGAGCAGAGCCTGGTCCTCATTGCGCGCGAAGCTACCGGTAGCATGCGCGATGCCTTAAGTTTGCTGGATCAAGTCATTTCGTGCTCTGAGGGCGAGGCCAGTCACGAGCAGGTGCTGGATATACTGGGTGTCATGGATCGAAAATATGTTTTTGATCTGTGCGACGCCATCTTGCAGGGTGATGTCGGCGCAATCCTGAACACGCTTGATGATTGTTACAACCGCGGTCATGATCTGAAAAAGCTTTATGAAGATGTGCTTGCGCATTTCCGAAATTTGCTGATCGTTAAAATGGGTCAAAATATCGAAAAGCTGGTTGATCTGCCCGACAGTGAAATCGATCTGATGATCGCTCAAGCGAATGCCGTATCTGCCAGCGTCTTGAACCAGATTCTGGACGATCTCTTTCGGCAGGAAGTGTCGGTCCGTCTGGCCACCGATACCAAACTGGCGCTTGAGATGGCCTTTATTCGCCTGGATCAGATAAAGCCCGTGTTGCCGATTGATGAGCTAATCGATAAACTGGACCAACTCAGACAGGAGATCCATAACCAGCCGGATGACCAATTGTCGGTGCGAACGGAAGACCAAGGACCGGCTATGTCTGCCAGCGGACGACAAACCGACGATCAACAGTCAGATGCGCCAACGGATCAGCAGCAGACCGCAACTGAAAAGCGATCTGCCGCTGCGGATTCCGCTTCTGATCTCACTGCAACCTGGCGCCAGCTCTATGAGAAAATTTGCAAAGAGAATGCCCCCCTGGGAGCGAGTCTGACAAGATGTCGCCTGAAGCGGGTGTCAGCGGATACCGTTGAAATCGAAGTGCTTGATAACGGTTTTACTTTAAAAATGCTGGAACGCGAAAAAAACAAGGATTTGCTAAACAGGGTCTGCACAGCCTATTGGGGCGCTGGCAAAACAGTTGTGCTCCTTACCGCTGCTGAATCAGATGCAGAGAGCCCCCAAAAAAAAACCCAAAATGAACAGCGCCTGAAGCAAAAAACATTAAGTCATCCCCTGGTGGCGGATGCCATCGACATCTTTGATGGCAAGCTCATCGATGTTAAATTACGCTAACATTGATTTTAAATACCAGGCTGAACAGGAGGTAACGTGATGAAAGGTATGGGCAATATGATGAAACAGGCCCAGAAGTTGCAATCGCAGATGCTAAAGCTGCAGGAAGAGATGGCCGAAAAAACCGTGGAAACAACGGCCGGTGGCGGCATGGTGAAGGTCATTGCCAACGGCAGGCAACAGGTGGTGTCCATCCAAATCGAAAAAGAGGTTGTGGATCCAGATGATGTGGAAATGCTCCAGGATCTGGTCCTGGCCGCGGTAAATGAAGCCTTGTCCAAATCCCAGGAAATGGTTGCTGCGGAAATGAGCAAATTAACCGGGGGATTGAATATTCCGGGAATCATGTAGAACGGGTTGCGCGCAGCGTGTCAAGTGTTGCGGGATGCGCTCGGGCCAACACGCAACCCGAAACCCGCAGTGTGTGATGCCCGAAAACGTGTAGATGATCCGATCAAATACGGGAAGAAAGTAAAAAGCAAGATATTTTCAAAGGGCTTACGCAACATATGAGTCATTACCCGCCATCAATATTAAATCTAATCAAACGTATCGCCAAATTGCCGGGGATTGGCGAAAAAACTGCCGAGCGACTGGCCTTGCATATTCTGCGCTCACCCCGCGCTGAAGTCGAAAAGTTATCCGACAGCATCATCGCCGCCAAAGAAAATATTCGCCTGTGCAAGCAGTGTTTTGGCCTCAGTGATGGTGAAATCTGCCAGATTTGTTCGAATCCTGCTAGAGACGATGCGCTTTTATGCGTCGTCGAACAGCCGGCGGATATGGTGGCCATGGAAAAATCAGGCGCTTTCAATGGTCACTATCACATATTGTCGGGAGTACTTTCACCGATGAACGGCATTGGGCCTGATGATATTCGCCTGAGCGAGTTGATGGCAAAAATTGAGCGCGGCCAGGTCAAAGAGGTTGTCGTGGCCACCAGTACGACGGTGGAAGGCGAAGCTACGGCGGCCTATATCAAAGAGCGCCTGGTTAAGTATTCGCTTAAGGTAACGCGGATTGCATCCGGTGTGCCGATCGGCGGAGATTTAAAATACGTAGATCAGGTGACGCTGAAAAAAGCCATGGAGAGGCGCCATGATATCTGAAGTACTCACTCCGGATGATCTGTTTTCCTGCCAGCGCTGTGGGGACTGTTGCAAAGGGTTTGGCGGCACGTACCTCACAGAAATCGATATTGATCGCATTTGTTGCTATCTCGGAATGACACCGGAACGTTTTATGCGGAATGTCTGTCAAATGTCGGGGGGCAAACCCGTGATTGCACAGGCTGAAAATGGATACTGCGCACTATGGGACCGGCAATGTACGATTCATCCGGTTAAACCGCAAATGTGCCGTCGCTGGCCTTTTATCGAAAGTATTCTGGTGGATGCCGGCAACTGGCATGCCATGGCGACTGCCTGTCCCGGCATGCGGGTCGACGTCAGTGACGATCAGATTCAAAATTGCGTGCGTGCTGTCATTCAAAACGAAAACGCAAATCCTGTAGCAAACGCTGAAAAATTTCTCCTTTTATGATCGGTATATTTGATTCAGGTGTCGGCGGGCTGACGGTTGTCAAGGCAATTCTGGATAAGATACCAGGATATGACATCGTCTATTTTGGGGATACGGCCCATACGCCCTACGGCACGAAAAGTGCTGAAACAGTAGCCGCTTATACGCTTAACAATATTGAATTTCTGCTAAGCCAGGGAGCCAAGGTGATTGTGATTGCCTGCAACACGGCTTCCAGTGTTGCCACCAGCCGGGTTTTTGAGCAATTTGCGGTTCCGATTTTCGAAGTGATTACGCCTGCGGTCACCCAAGCCCTGGAAACTTCTATAAATCTGAATTTTGGCATCATTGGCACCCGCGCAACAATTTCCAGCGGCATTTATGAAAAAAAAATTCTTGCAAATCGGCCTGCGGCCCGCATTTATTCTGTTGCCTGTCCGCTGCTGGTTCCTCTGGTTGAGGAAGGGTGGCTGAAAAAGCGTGAGACGGCGATGATTGTGAAAAAGTACCTCCAGCCACTCAAAACCCGTCAGATTGACACTCTGATACTGGGCTGCACCCATTATCCGCTCCTGAAAAATATTATTCAGGCCAAGATTGGAAAACAGGTTGGGCTCATCGACTCTTCAATCTGCGTCTCGAACGGCATCAAACATTTTCTGAAAAAAAACCGCGACATCGAGCGGCAACTGGGCCAAAACGGTTATCTATCGCTTTTCGTATCGGATGTGACCAATCAATTCAAAAAACTAGCCCAGTTGACATTGAAAACGAATATAACCCTTGATTGCGTCAAATTTTAGTTGCACCGGCAACAAACCATCGATCTAAAAGAAGAGCAATGAAGGATCGGGAGAAAACAAGACAGCAGCTTATACGCGAACTCATGGAACTGCGGGAACGGGCGTGGCAATTAGAATCACAGCATCGAAGTGCCAGACAAGCGCTCAAAGAAAGCCAGCAACAGTTGCAGCAGGCCCAAAAAATGGAAACGCTGGGGACCCTGGTCGCCGGTGTTGCCCATGAAATCAACAATCCCATCAATCTGATCATGTACAATCTGCCCCTCATTCAGAAAATCTGGTCCGATTTTTTACCCCTTTTGATCGAGCATAAAAAAGATCATCCAGATCAGAAATTTGGCGGGTTCACCTACGATTTTTTGCAAGATAATTTGTCACAGCTGATCGCGGATATGGATATGGCCACCAATCGGGTGGCCAAAATCGTTTCGGACCTTAAAAATTTTTCAAAGCAATCCAATGTTGCTGAGAAAACCACCCTGCAGGTCAACACTGCCGTAAAAAATGCCCTGCGCCTGGCTCAGACCACGCTGCGAAAATCCGGCGTCAAGATTAAGCTGGAACTGGATGAGGACTTGCCGGAAATGGAAGGAAACCTGCAGAGTATCGAGCAAATTATACTGAATATTTGCATCAACGCCATTCAAGCCATCGATCATGACAGCGGCATCATCCGGATTCGGACCGGATTTGAAATCAAAAACGGACGGATCCTGATAACCATCAGCGATAACGGCAGCGGCATATCACCGGAAATTGTCGATAAGTTATTTTTGCCGTTTGTTACTGATAAACAGGCCCAGGGTGGGACCGGACTAGGCCTATCCGTGACTTACGGACTGGTGCAGGCGCATGGCGGCGACATTTCGTTTGATACCTGGCAGGGCAAAGGCACCACATTTGCGATTGCTCTGCCGACTGTCTTAAAGGGCGAATCCGCTAAAATCCTGATTGCTGATGATGACCAAGCGATTCGAGCTATGTTAACAGAAGCGCTGATGCTCAATCGAAGCCGGCCCTTGTTAATTGAAGAGGCGTCCAACGGGATTGAAGCCTCCATCAAGCTGGGCACCTATCGTCCGGACCTGCTGATTCTGGACATCTTTATGCCGGAAATGGACGGGCTTGAGGTTTGCCGGATTATCAAAAATGAACCCGAGCTGTCCAAAATGAAAGTGCTTATTTCCACCGGCTACCCGGACCACACCAAGCTGGATATCATCGCCAAGCTCGGTTTTGACAACGTTATCTATAAACCATTCGATCTGGCGGAATTTGTAAAACGAGTTGAAACAATATTGGCGGCTGAATAAATTCGATTCATCCGCCTGAGCGGATTTCTTCCCCCCGTTTGCCGGGGTGCGGCTGAACGCCGCGTGATGGCATTTCAAACCGATTTCTGGATAATGTGGATATCGCGTTTGGGGTAGGGGATCTTGATGTTTTCGGCATCAAAAGCCTCTTTTACCTTGTCGGTAATATAGGAAATCGTGTTCATTCGCTGGCGGGCATCTTTAATCCATACCCGCCATTGCAGATCCACTGAAGATTCCCCGAAATTTCGTACGACCACCTTGGGCGCGGGCTCATCGACAACCCACTCGGTTGCTTCTGCAACCTTTAAAATGAGCCTTTTTGCATTTTGTAAATTCGCATCATAAGCAATCCCAATATTGATCCGCACGCGTATTTTTTCGGAAATGTGGGTGTAATTGATGATGTCGCGCAGCATGATTTCATTGTTGGGAATGATGATGACGATGTTATCGGTGGTTTTGGTTTTGGTGGCCCGCAGGCCGATATCGATGACATCGCCCCAGGTGGCGCTGCCGGCCGGTGCACTCCAGACCTCAATACAATCTCCCACCTCAAAGGGTCGGTCGATGATCAGCAAAACGCCTGCAATTAGATTTGAGAGTGTGTCTTTAGAAGGCATAGAAAAATTTGCCACCGAAGGGAATGTCGAACAATTCGATCAGGTAGGTTCCGGTTACCAATATCAGCGCATACAACAGCGCTTTGCGAAAGATTTTAAAAAGCGCTTCCTGAATTTCAATCAGTTTAATTTTTTGCATGCGCTTTTCGATATAGGCCAATACCACTCTGAGGATAAACCATACGACAAAGAAAGCAACCAGTGTCAGGGTCACCTTGAATGCCATCTTCACGTAGGGGGCTTCCAAACCGAGTGCGGTCTCAAGTTTGGCAAATAAGGTATTCAGCTGTTCCATTTTGCTCCTTTGACTGCCACTTTATTTTACGCTTTGAAGGCGGAAAATGCCGGTTTGTTTCAAGATACGGATTGCGGGGAAAACACAGGGGCGTGCGACATTGCAGCACATCCCCCCTTCGGGCAACAACACAACCGCATGGCCGGCCGGTTGCTGTCAAAGAATCAGCTGTTGAAAGGAAATTGTCGCTCAGCTTTCATCCGAGAAAAAGCTGGCTTTAAAGAATTCGCGGTTGAGCCGCGCAATATTGATAATGGAAAGCTCCTTGGGGCATGCATTTTCACATTCGCGGTGGTTGGAACAATTTCCAAAACCGCAGGCATCCATGGTTCTCACCATCCGAAGGGCCCGGCGCGCGGCTTCCGGTCTGCCCTGGGGCAGCAAAGCCAGTTGCGAAATTTTGCCGCTTACAAAAAGCATTGCCGAGGCGCTGGGGCATGCGGCAACACAGGCGCCGCATCCGATGCAGGCCGCGGCATCCATTGCCTTTTCGGCAATCTCCTGGGCAACAGGCAGCGCATTGCCATCCGGCGCGCCGCCGGTATTGGCGGATATGTATCCGCCGGCCGCCATGATTTTATCCAGAGCACCGCGGTCGACCACCAGATCTTTAACGACTTTAAACGCCCGGGCACGGAAGGGTTCCACAAAGATGGTATCTCCGTCTGAAAATTGTCGCATATGGAGTTGGCACAGGGTGGTGGCTTTTTGCGGGCCGTGGGCCCGGCCGTCAATCACGGCGCCGCAGGTGCCGCAGATGCCTTCGCGGCAATCGTTGTCAAATGCAATTGGATCTTTGCCCTCCAGCGTCAGGTGTTCATTGACAGAATCGAGCATTTCGATAAAGGACATATGCACGGATATATCGCGGGCAGTGATGGTTTCAAAATGCCCTTTTTTTTCGTTTTGTTGCTGACGCCAGACCTTCAGGGTTAGATTGATCGTCTTGGGCAGTTTTTTCACTTATAGCTCCTTGTGCTCAACTCGACATTTTCAAAAATCAGCGGTTCTTTATGCAATTTCGGTTTCCGATCGGGGCCTTCATATTCCCAGATCGAAACATGAGAGAAATTCTCGTCATCGCGTTTGGCTTCGCCTTCTTCGGTTTGCGATTCCTCGCGGAAATGACCGCCGCATGATTCGCTGCGATTTAAGGCATCGTGAATCATAATTTCGGCAAATTCAAGGCTGTCGGCCAGGCGACCGGCTTTTTCTAAGCTTTTATTATAATCTTCATCCAGACCCGGCACCAACGCATTTTCCCAGAATTCGGCGCGCAATTCTTGAATCAAAGTCAAGGCTTTATTCAGACCCTGCTCATTACGGGACATGCCGCAGTAATCCCACATAACCTTACCCAGTTCCCGGGCGAAATTGTCGACAGTGCGCTTGCCGTTGATGGACATCAGCCGGTTGATACCGTCACGGGCAGTTTGGGTGCTGTCTTTAAATGCCGCATCGTCAGGGGTTATCGGCGAAAGCGTTGTTCCGGCGAGGTACCCACCAATCGTATAGGGGATAATAAAGTAACCGTCGGCCAATCCCTGCATCAGTGCGCTGGCCCCCAATCGGTTGGCCCCGTGGTCGGAAAAATTGGCTTCGCCCAGAACAAATAATCCCGGAATCGTGCTCATCAGATTGTAATCGACCCATAAACCGCCCATGGTGTAGTGCGATGCCGGGTAAATCATCATGGGCCTTTCGTACGGTGAATCACCGGTGATCAGTTCATACATATCAAAAAGATTGCCGTATTTTTTGGCGATGACTTCTTTGCCATCTCGCTGGATGGCATCCGCAAAGTCCAGATAAACCGCACAGCGTGTCAGGCCAACCCCTTTGTCGGAGTCACACTGAGCCTTGGCCGCCCGTGAAGCCACGTCGCGGGGCACCAGATTGCCGAAACTGGGATATTTTCGTTCCAGATAATAATCGCGATCTCCTTCGGGAATATCCTCGGGATCTCTGATATCACCTGGATTTTGCGGCACCCAGACACGACCATCGTTTCGGAGGCTTTCGCTCATCAGGGTCAGTTTGGACTGATGTTCACCGGTATGAGGAATGCAGGTGGGATGAATCTGGGTGAAACAGGGGTTGGCGAACATGGCCCCTTTGCGATAAGCGCGGAAAGTCGCCCCAACGTTTGAAGATTCGGCATTGGTGGACAGATAATATACATTGCCATAACCGCCTGTGCTCAACACCACCGCATCGGCGGCGTGGCTTTCCAGTTCACCATTGATCAAATTTCGGGTGACAATACCGCGGGCTTGTCCGTTTATCAGCACCAGATCCATCATTTCCCGTCGCGGCATCATGGTGACCATTCCGGCACCAATCTGGCGCATTAAGGCGCTGTATGCGCCCAGCAGCAACTGTTGGCCGGTTTGCCCGCGCGCATAGAACGTCCGGGAGACCTGGGAGCCGCCGAAAGAGCGGTTGGCGAGCAAGCCGCCGTAATCTCTGGCAAATGGAACGCCCTGGGCGACGCATTGATCGATAATGTTATTGCTCAACTGGGCGAGGCGGTGGACATTGGCTTCGCGCGAGCGGTAATCGCCGCCTTTGATGGTATCGTAAAACAGGCGCCAGATACTGTCGCCTTCGTTGGTGTAATTTTTAGCAGCATTGATTCCCCCCTGAGCTGCAATGCTGTGCGCCCGCCGCGGTGAATCCTGGATACAGAACGTTTTGACATGATAGCCCAATTCCGCAAGACTGGCAGAGGCCGACGCTCCGGCCAGACCGGTCCCGACGACGATGATTTCAAATTTTCGCTTATTGGCCGGGTTGATTAACTTCAGTTCGAAGCGGTGGCGGTCCCATTTTTCGGTTAACGGCCCCGCCGGAATGTGCGCATCAAATTGCATTATTTTTTTCCTTTTCAAATAGTCGTTATGGGGTATTCGCTTGAACCGGATCGACACCGCAAATGCGATTTGTCAAGTGTTGCGCATCACCCATCACGATTAACGCATCACCCATCACGATTAACGCATCACCTTCAATTGAGGGCTTTTTGCTCAATTGAGAAGCTACCCCATGGTCCACACGTACAATGGCAGCAGGCCAAAACCCAAACCGATAAGCAAAGCAAAAATCACACTGAGGACCATCAGGGCCGGCATATACTTGGGATGGTTGGCGCCAAGTGTTTGAAATGCACTCCAAAAACCATGGCGAACGTGCAGGGCGACAATAATCATCACCAAAACATAAATGATCATATAAACCGGGTTGGCGAAGGCCGCGCGGACAATTTCAAAAACCGTTCGATCCGTTTTGTCTACGAAACTGAAATTAATCAAATGAAAAACAACAAATCCCAGGATGATGAACCCTGTGTAGGGCATCGTCAAAGAGCTCAGCGTGCGACCGCCAGCGGCCTCGTCCTTTGCATAAGGCACAGATCTTGCTTTGAGGTTCTGGACAAACAGAGTGATACCGGTGATCACGTGAATCAAAGCCAGCGTCAGCAGGCCCAATTCAAAAATCGTAAGAAGCGGACCTAAAGAGTGGAGTTTTTCAGCATACGCGTTGAAGGCCGAACCCCCCGCGTAAAGCGTCAGGTTGCCGGCCAGGTGAGCAGCCAGAAAACCGATGAAACACAGGCCGGTAACGGCCATCAAAAGCTTTTTGCCAATAGACGCGCTAAAGGATTGAATCAGCCAGCTCAATTGAACCTCCAATGTATACATTTAAAAACATAAGTGTATACTTTTACACACAAAATTAGGTATACTAAAGAAACTTTTTTTAGTTGTTTCTTCAATCACTGTCAACAATATTATTGAGCCACCAGTCATCGCGGTGGGTTTCCATAATGGCGCGGGTTATATCTTTGGCGATTTTTGTTTGAATGCGGCCAATCACGTGCGGCAGCCATGTAGACGGGGGGGTGTATCCGATATCCGACAGGTATTTCAGCTCAAGAATGAGCGCTATTTGGTCGGCATCATGGGCGAGCTGGGCTTCTTTAGAGCGGTTCTGATTGAACTCCGCCATCAGATCGGTAATATCGGAACCAAATGGGAGCCCGTTGGTCGTGTCTTCAAGGGCTTTCGCTTCATCGGCCTTAACGTATACTTTGTGCACCGAATTTAAATCGCCCGTCCTGGCCTCAGCTAAATCGTGGACCAGGCACATGCTGATCAGTTTGAGGGCATCAATGTCGGGTTGCAATTTTGCCAGCACGTAAGCAATAAAGGTCGTACTGTAGATATGTTCTGCAATGGATTCTTTGCCGGCTCCTAAAAAGTGAAATCCCGATCGAGGGATTTCTTTGAGCATTTTTGCTTCAAACAGCAGACTGGCAATATTTTTCATGGTCGCTCCTTAGCATGGGTATATCAGATGACAAAGGTCAGAGGTCCTGTTACTGAGAAAAGATGGATAACAAAGTTGGAATTCACGATCAAGGAATTGCGCATCGTTTTCTGTCATCCGTCATCCGTAACCGGACAACGAACACCATATTCAGGGATACCGTTAAACGCAACCCTAAAATAGACCGCGATGGCGGCATTCAAACCTGTTGACACTCTAGCTAAATTCATTATACTTTAACATGTTTATCCAAATAAAAAGCCATTTCAAAAGATTATTGCCACATCGATCTGGCCGCTGCTAAATGCCTTTTGGCGTCGAAACCCTCAATCCAAAAGATGAAGGAGAAAACTGTTTATGGGTGTAGCTCAGCTCGATATCGTCCATATGGTTAGTAACGCAGGACACATGGTTCAGTTTGTTATGCTATTGCTGCTGTTTTTTTCAATTCTGTCCTGGGCCATCATTTTGATAAAATACCGATACATCCGGAAGGCCTTCAAAGAATCGGCTGAGTTTACCGAATTTTTTTGGAAAAGCCGCGATCTATCCAATGCGTTTGCCAAGGCCAAACAGCTTCCCGGCAGTCCTCAGGCGCGTATTTTTCGGATCGGCTATGTAGAGCTCAAGAAGTCAAGCCAGTCTGCGGCACCGAGCTCTCCCCCCGATCCGTCATCGAACAAACCGGCGGGGCGCCCGAACATGTCGATGGATGCCCGATTTACCGGCACCGACAACATCCAACGTGCGCTGCGCAGAGCGATTACCACCGAAATGACGCGCATGACCCAGATGGTGCCCTTTCTGGCCACTACCGGCAATACGGCACCTTTTATCGGTTTGTTTGGAACGGTTTGGGGAATTATGAACTCTTTTGTCGGTATCGGGCAGAAAGGCTCTGCCAATTTAGCGGTTGTGGCACCGGGCATCTCTGAGGCACTGGTGGCCACCGCAGCCGGTCTGGCCGCGGCGATTCCCGCTGTAATCGCCTATAATTTTTTCATGAGCAAAATACGAGTCGTCGAATCTGAACTGGATAGCTTTTCAGCCGACTTATTGAACATCATCGAGCGCGATATTCTACGGATAGAAAGGAGAAGATCATGACAGCCGGCGGTAAAAACGGTCATTTGATGTCCGACATCAACGTGACGCCCCTGGTTGATGTCATGCTGGTGTTATTGATTATTTTTATGGTGACAGCGCCGATGATGATGCAGGGAATGGATGTTGCTTTGCCGGAAGCCACGGCCGAGCCGCTAGAGTCCGAAAAAGAGCATCTGATCATTACCCTCAACAACCAGAATGAGGTCTTTATCAATGATTTTAAGGTTTCGGTTGACGGCCTTGGGGATAAATTAAAAAATATCCTGAAGGGACGGGCTGAACGCGAGGTATTTCTTAAAGCCGACAAAGCCATTACCTGGGGGATTGTGGCTCAGGTCATGGCGGAAATTAAAAGTGCCGGCGTCGAAAAATTAGGAATGGTCACCGAACCTGAAAAGTTCGAAGAAGACGGCAAAAGGTCTAAATCGAAATCACAATGAAAAAGGCCCGACACATTTACGCCGGACAATACCATTGGCGGCGTCCGGAGGCGCCATCGCTGGTGTTGCCTTTCGGCGTTTCATTACTTTTTCATCTGCTCGTGATCGGAGGGCTCATTTTTATGCCCGAATTTGGATCGGGTCCGCGGTTTCGATCGGGGGTGGTAAACGTCAGTCTTGTTTCGCTGCCTTCGGGCCCACCGGCCGGTGGGCCTGCACCCGCACCTGCAAAGCCGCAACCGGTTGTCAAAAAACCGCCGGAGAAGCCCGCCGTTAAAATACCGGAACCCAAGCCGGTACCGGTTGTCAAAAAGCCGCGCGAAGCTGTATCGCTGGCGCCTAAAAAGGTCAAGCCCAAAAAATCATTGAAGAAAAAAACACTCGATCGGTCAAAGATCATTGACACGGCCATCGACCGCATCGAAAAAAAGGTAGAGAAAACCGAAACCGATTCCGTGGCATCAGCGATTGAGGAGCTAAAACGCAAAGTCGCTGAATCTGAATCGCAAACGGGTGGCGGTTCGGTCGGCACATCTCCCCGAGCCGGAACCGGTTCCGTCGGCCCAACAGGTGGTTCCGGAGGTGGCGGTGCACGCGTCCAAGAATCCATTTTAATCTATCAGGCAGAGATACAGTACCAGATCCAAAAAAATTGGGCTTTTTCACAACAACTCGCCGGCGAGAGCACCGAACTGGAGGCGATTTTAGCAATTAAAGTTTTGCGCACTGGAGAAATAGAGGACATTTGGTTTGACAAAAAATCCGGTAACGCGTACTTGGATGATTCGGCATATAAAGCTTTGGTCAAATCTAACCCTTTACCCCCGCTGCCAAACGACTATATGCGTCCCTATTATGAAATCGGTTTGAGGTTTGGTCCAAAAGGATTGAAGCAAGAATAAAACTCGTCTCGAATACGGACGTTGATAACTTATGCGGTAAGGATCTATGATGAAAAGAAGAATAAAACTTTACATCCTGATTATGAGCGTTATTTTACTGGGACCGAGTTTCAGTTTGGCTGAATATGATGTTATCGATATCACCAAACCTTTTTTACGTAAAATCCCGCTGGCTGTTCCGC
Source organism: Desulfobacterales bacterium (assembly GCA_050116835.1). GTDB lineage: Bacteria > Desulfobacterota > Desulfobacteria > Desulfobacterales > JAHEIW01 > JAHEIW01. The sequence goes on along the minus strand of JASFNW010000126.1, from coordinate 1,040 downwards.
TGTTTAAAAATGATAGTGGATCCGGCGAAGAGAAGCAGTCTTCTCAAGGAGCAGCCAATTTTCTATCCGATTCTTTGGACTTTACGGGTTACTTCAAAGTGTTGGATCGCGGGGCCTTTTTATTCGACCCGGAAATAAACGGGGTCACACTGTCAGATTTAAATTTTCAAAATTGGACGGTTACCGGCGCAGAGCTTTTAGTGACCGGATATTATCGGCTCGTCGGTGACAATATCACCATGGAGCTGCGATTATTTGATACCTTTAAGGCGCAGCGCGTACTCGGCAAAAAATATAGCGGCAAGCTGGCCAACCAGCGAGATATTATTCTTCGGTTTTGCACCGAAGTTATCCAATATCTGACGGGAAATGAGGGTATATTCGGCAGCAAGATCGCATTTGTTTCTGACGGTACCGGCAATAAGGAAATTTACATCAGCGCTTTCGATGGCTATGATCCCAGACGGTTGACAATCAATAACGCGATTACGCTCTTTCCGGCCTGGTCAAGCGACAGCAAGTGGCTGGCTTTTACTTCATATAAAGGCGGAAACCCGGATCTATACATTCGCAACCTGGCAAAAGCACAGGAATCAAAAGTTTCAAAGCAGGGCATCAATATTACCCCGGCCTGGGCGCCGGGAAAGTTCGAACTGGCAGCAACGCTTTCGTTTTCCGGAGATCAGGAAATTTATCTGTTGACTGGATCTGGGAAAATTATTAAAAGACTTACCAAGAGCCGCGGGATCGATGTTACCCCAACGTGGTCACCCGACGGCAAAAAAATTGCTTTCGTTTCCAACCGTTCCGGCAACGCTCAGATTTACATTAAAGACCTGGCATCCGGCAGAGTCAACAGACTGACTTACGAGGGGAAAAAAAATACGCAGCCCAGCTGGTCCCCGCGCGGTGATAAAATTGCATACACTTCCCAGATGGAGGGGGAGCACCATATTTTCATCATTGGAACAGACGGTCAAAACCCGGTGCAGCTGACCTATGAGCCCAGGGATAATGAATCTCCCACCTGGTCTCCGGAC
>JASFNW010000125.1:0-15691 GCA_050116835.1 Desulfobacterales bacterium | reverse complement strand
GATCGGGGATTTTTGCTCTTTCGGTGACAAAACCGGCACTGTCGAAAACATCGGTGTGCGCACGACCAAGATCCGGGCGCTCGATCGAACTTTGATTTCGATTCCCAACGGCGCCCTCGCCGATATGCAGCTGATCAACTGGGCGAAATGCGATATGATGCTCATCACCGCGACCATCGGTCTGCGCTACGAGACCGAAAATGATCAATTGCGCTATGTGCTGGTGAAGTTTCGCGAGATGCTCCATGCCCATCCCAAGATCGACTCCGAAACAGTGCGTGTGCGCTTCGCAGACTTTGGTCAATCTTCCCTCGACATTGACGTCCGCATATATGCACTGACCCGGGACTTCAACGAATACTACGCCATACGCGAAGACGTCTTGCTGCGAATGAGCGAGATAGTTAAAAGTTCGGGTAGCGGCTTTGCCTTTCCTTCACAGACCCTCTACATGGGAAGCGACGACGGGCTCGACGTTGCGCGTGGCGAGACGGCTGCGAAAGAAGTTGCATCCTGGCGCAAAGCCGGCAAGTTGCCGTTTCCAAGACTTGCTCCAGACAGAATTGAGCAGCTCAAAGATACTCTCGACTATCCGCCGCTGGGCTCAGTACAGACCGGCACTTTGGAGTCGCAGGTGTGGGAAACATCCGAAGTGCTTTCCGCCGAGCCGCTCGACGAAGATGAGAGCGATCGCGAACCGCCATCGCAAAAACGTGAGGACGATTCATAGGTCGGAGAGATAAAATTACAAGACGAATATCCTCTGGCAATCTTACTTATTTACAAAACTCAAAATTACCGATACCTACAACAAAAAACAATTATCTTGCATCATTTAAAACTGCATATACTGTAAACTAATCACCACTTTTAGATGGCCACAAAAAGTTGTGATATCATGTTGTCAATCAAAGTTTTAAGCACGTAGCTGCTCCAGGGTATACCACCAGTAAACCTTCTCAAGCGGATGAGGTATCAGAGCGAACGAAATTGCGGTGGTTGTCAACCCGCCTTCGCTCTTTATGAGCTACGACGCGGTTCGCCTCACTATAGGGAAGATTTTTCATCGCGAATTACAGTGTTGGGCCTTGTAAAGTGATTCCGGGCCATTTTGAAGAAACCTTTCCGTTGTTTACTCCAGATCCGGTTCAATCTGCAAGGTATCATTGATTCGGTTAACCATGTTGGCCAAAGAAATCACCAGGGTTAATTCCACGATTTCATCCTCGGAATAGTATCTTCCCAACCAATTTAATATCTCTTCATCAATTGCCGTAGCGCCGCGGGTGACGAAATCGGCAAACCGAATGGTCGCTTTTTCCTTGGCATCAAAAGCATCGCTTTGACGGTAGTGCTTCAAAGCCTCAATTTGTTCTTTGGTCACACCCGCCTGCTTCGCCGAAGCAGTATGAGCCTGGGTTCAATATTGGCATTGATTGATTATCGAAGTTTTCAAATAGGCCAATTCCTTTAATTTGGCTGGAATTTTACCCTTGCTCATAACCACATTGTAAAACGGAACAATGCGATTGAGGGCCTCCGGAAATCTTGCCAGCACCCCAAAAACATTTGGCATCTTGCCGATGGCCTTATGCATGTCGTCGTAAATCCCATACACCTGGGAATCGGCCTGATCTTTGGACAGCGGCTTTGGTACACCCATTGGAAGTCTCCTTTACGGTGGTTAGTAACAATAAAAAATATATATTAGCCTAAATTCTCATGTTAGTTTTTTTAGTCAACACCATGGAGAATTATCCCACGATAAGCCGTAATCTTTTTTTTTCAAGCCCGGGTATATTCAGTTCAACTTTATCAAACCCGGCCGCAATCAGCAGGGGAAGTGTTGCCATATGCTCACAAAATCTGTGGAACTCGGAAATTTTTTGCTTAAAAACCAGAAAGCTAAGTTCAGATTTCGAATTGACGCTCCATTTCACATAAGTTATCTCTTTAACAAACGATCGCCTTGACACAATTCGATTTGCGGGTGCATTTTTTGACAAAAAAAGAACTTGAAAAAAAGCTTGCGGCTCATCGTGATGAACTGCAAAAAACGGGGGATGGTTTCACTTGCCGTTTTTGGCTCTGTAGTTAGAAATGAGTGGACACCGCAAAGCGATATCGACCTGTTGGTCGAATTTGATCGCGATGTCGGCCTGTTTCATTTATTTGAAATCCAGCACCAGCTCGAGGAAATTATCGGTGTCCAAAAAGTCGATTAAATTCAAAGGGGCGCCATACACCCAGCATTGCGAGAACATATTTTATCAGGGGCGGTCAATGTCGCGTAGATTGTGGAAGCATCGCATTACGGATATCCTCAAATCCATCAAAAAAATCCAAAACTGCGTTGCGGTATACGCTCTTACTCGGCCTCTCACGCCGGTAACGCGGGTTCGAACCCACCTGGGATCATCCCGCTTCGCTTGCAGCTTCCCCCTTCGTTAAAAACTACGGAGGACAGGTCGCAGGACAAGCCACTAAAAAAAGAGAGCCCCAATTACGGAGCTCTTTGCATTTGGCAGATCAAATATGTCAGCAAAAGAATGAACCGTGTTTGTTTTATGGAATGAATTTTGTCAATTTAAAAGATTTGCCCCTATTTTTTTGTTTTAATAAACTAGGGCTTTTACACTTCAACCTTCATTTTCATAGCAATAGTCCGCATTGGAGAGAGAGTCGATAACGAATCGTTTGAAACCCCTAAAAAACCATCACCGAATATTGTATTTAGATGCCCTGAAAGCTTGAATTCAGGAAGTCTACCGATAAATTTCTCTCCATCAAACTGAAAGGCCAATTGTACTGGTGTACCAAAACTACCTTCAGGAGTAAAATCACCTCCGAATGCAATCATTACAAATATTCCCGGCTGCTCATTAAGAATTTCTTTCATCGTTTTTGCGGAAGGTTTGATTGACAGTCTGGCCGTACCGATATTGGGAACAGAGTCAAATTCACCGTCTGCCGATCCTGTACTGACAAGATTGAACTGTTTCGCATATAGCTTGCTTGTATAGGCGTGTTTTATTACACCGTTTTCGATCAATGGAAATCGATCACCAGACTTGGAAACCCCTTCAGCATCAAAAAAAGGCACAAAATTTCCATCTTCGGAATTTCTGGACTGATACACCGTAAAATTATCATGAAATATTTTTTTACCGACTTTATCGGCAAAATATGACCCGCCGCTCCCCCATAAAAGTCCGTTTAAATCCTTTAAGAGTTTAATTTTATATGTAAAATCACCTTCCAGAAACACAATGGGGTGTTCACCACTTTTTAGTTCAAGTTTGTTTTTATAGGCATCACAGATTATATTGTTCAGTCGAAGTAATTCCTTCCGGTCATACTTTCTGCCGTTATAGCCGACCCATGCATCGAATATGTTGGATGAATCTTTTGCTTTTATGATTAATGCAAATTCAATAATTGTCTGTGTATCTTGTAAGTCTAGCCCGCAATCATTGGATAGAGATACAGCCATCTTGTTGAAATAAATTTTATTGGAATAAATATAATCCGGCTGGTCTTGCCTCATTTGCGCCAATACTGCTTCGGCTTCTTCCAGGATTTGGCTTTCCTCAAGTTCTGCTGCAGCTCTACGTTTTTCACTTTTGTTTTTTTCCGGTTCCAAGGGATAGGGTATATTCAATTCCAGCCCTTCTCTGGCTTGGCGAGTTAATGCATCTTCATCGACTTTACCGTACGCACCTGCAACTGCAATCTTTCTATCATCATAAATACGAATTGCTGTTTTCTGAATATCCTTGCTTCTGACCGCGGCTACCTTACCCTGAACGATACTCAAGCTAGTTTCAATCTGCTGTATTGAATATTTTTCACGAATCATTTTCATCCTCACTAATCTGCTTTTAACCTACATCAAGGCTTTTTACCCGAACATAAGGTCCGCCGTACTCAACCGGCAATTGACGCTGCTCCATTTTACCGCAGCCACCGAGTATGGATGATGCACTCAGTTTTAATTTGTCTGAAACCCCGTCTATATCATTTAATGTCTGAAAGACTGTCCCGGACACAAATGAAATCTTCAACCGCTTTGTAATTTTACCTCCTTCAATCAGATAAGCCCTACAAGGAGCAAGGGTAAAGGTGGGCATACCCGAACCATGTTTCAGGGTTTCAATATACACGCCTTTTTTAACAGGTTGAAGGAGGTCATCAAAACTTAAGCTGCCCGGTTCAATATAGGTGGTAGTCATTCTTACAATTGGTTCAAACTCAAAATTAACGGCCCTGGCATTTCCGGTTAATTCTTCTCCTATCTCCGCTGCAGTTACAGAGCTATGTAATCGCCCGGAAAGAAATCCGTTTTTTATTAAATATGTTTTACTAGCTTTACTGCCCTCATCATCATAAGGGACAAAGCCAATACCTTTATTGTTGCCATCATCCACAATGGATAAGAGATCTGCTCCGACTTTCTTGCCGATTGCCCATTCCTTTTTCATTGTCTCATCACTAACCATAAAATCCGCTTCACTCTTATGCCCGAAACTTTCATGGGCAAAAACTCCGGCTGCTTCCGGAGAAAGCACTACAGGATAGGATACGCTTTCAATTTCCTGTGCTTCCAGAAGAAATTTAACCGCTTCGGTATAACTTTCAAGAATTGTTTCATCCGTTTGTTGTATTTCTGTATATATATTTCCTGCGCAGTCAATCCAGTCCTCAAAAGTCCTCTCACCTTCAGCGAGTTTAAATGACAACCGAAATCCAACCCGCTGATAATCCCAGTGCAGGTCCGCACCTTTACTTGAGTAGAAACTTTTTTTTACATTCTGGTCAAGATAATTAAGGCGCCACATTTTTACATATGGTTTTCCGTCAATTAAAATTACATAAATCTTAAGATCTTTCAGCTTGTCATTCTTGGAGATACTTCTTACAGACTTCGTATCATTAAAACGGAAATATTCACCTTGATTCACTTCCAAACATGCAATACCCGGATGGTCAGCTATGCTGGAATTTTTAGTGGCCATTGTTGCCAGACGGTCTATTTCCCCCTGCACGTTATCACTTGAGGTTGTGGCAGCATAATACCAACGCCCTCCGTCGAAAACACGTATAAAGCGGCCTTATATGATTGCTCCTTCATGTTTTCCAGATTTTTTAAGGTTATCTGGATTTTGCTTTCGAAAACATCTTCGATACGCACATCGGTATACAAACCATCCGGAAACCGAAACATTTTTTTCTCCTGATTCTCTGAGAGTTGACGAAATAGGGACGGAAATAGGGACGGTCATGAAAAAATGCATATCTCATGATAGTAATTTATTATTCGGGGATCTCCCTTAGGCAGGTTAATAATACTATTTTAATGGTTGAACGTCGACCAGTAATCGTTGCCACGACACCGCCCGGATTTTCTCACTCAGGGGAAACGTATTTTCCCCGGCATGAAAGACATCCAAGCGGTTTAGTTTTAAATCAGAAAGGGCGCTGCGCATTGAAGGCGTGACGCGCGGCGATGTCGTTCGTTTGAATTCAAACCCGTATCGTCGGCTTCCCCGTATGACCAGAAGATCCAATTCAGCGCCGCCATGTGTAGCCCAGAAATAGCATTCCTCCGGAAAAGCCTGAAGCCGTCGGATGACTTGTTGTAGGAGAAAACCCTCCCAGGATGCGCCAACCTTTGGGTGACCTTCCAGATCAGCCATACTTCGGAGGTTTAGCAGAGTGTGAAGAACGCCGGAGTCGGTGATATATATTTTTGGCGCCTTTACCTGGCGCTTTGAAATGTTCTCATGCCATGGCTGAAGCTGTCGAATGACCAAAGCGGAAGTCAGCAAATCCAGGTAATTTCTTACCGTCGTATCGGCAACCCCGAAAGATCGTCCAAATTCTGAAGAATTCCAAATCTGGCCGTGATAATGGGCGAGCATGGTCCAGAAACGCTGCAATGTGGTCGAACGAATGGTAATACCAAGCTGAGGAAGATCACGCTCCAGAAAGGTGCGAATGAAGCCTCGCAGCCATTCATAACAATGTGAATTTGTCCTCGCTAGGTAGGCGCGGGGAAATCCCCCTCGCAACCAGAGACGTTTATGTTTTTCCATTCCGATTTCGTCGAAAGCAAAACCGTTCAGTTGGTGATAAACGATACGCCCGGAGAGGGTCTCAGAACTTTGGCGCAGGAGATTGGGTGATGCGCTTCCTAAAACCAAAAAGCGCAACGGCGATCGAGGTCGATCAACCAAAACGCGCAAGACCTGAAAAAGATCCGGCAGGCGTTGAACTTCGTCGATTACCACCAGTCCAGTCAGATCTTTTAGTGCCAGCATCGGATCAGCTAACCGCGCTATGTCTTCCGGACTTTCCAGATCAAAATAAGATGATTTTTGATGGGCTTCTTTCACGAAAAATCGCGCCAGCGTGGTTTTTCCGACCTGACGTGCACCGATTATGCCCACAACCGGGTGACGTTTGAGCAGTTCACGAAGCGCATCGATTTCTTGCCTGCGTTCAATCATGGAAACTTACTATATTGAAAATTCGGTGATGTCAACAGAAATTTCGAGGCAATAGGAATGGATAAAAATAACCAACTGACGGCTTTTTAGACGGCTTTCAGTTCCCTTAAACGGATTTTAACGGTCGAAAAAGGTCATAAAGTTAGGCGGTATACGCTCTTACTCGGCCTCTCACGCCGGTAACGCGGGTTCGAACCCACCTGGTATCACCTGATTGGTAACGAGGGATTACATTAGCATGTAATCCTTATCTCCTGAACGTGGTCTGACGACTGACAACCGATCCTTCATCTATGCATTCCCCGTTGCCACCGTCTTCCAACGATCATTCCCGATCAATCGCCCCAACTGGGTTCTCACTTCCCGTCGTGATTCTGGCATCCCTCATTCAATGGAATTCATGCACTGTCTCCCCGCATCGGAGTTCGCAATCCATGAGCGCTCAACGCCATTTGGTGTATGGCTTATCCAGCAGACAGACGGAATCACGGAACACTATTATTTAAAAATCTTGCCACCAAAATTTTCCACATATTCTTCAATCTCTTTGGCAAAATGCTCCAGGAATTTGTCCATCTTCTCTCCTTCGTGCTGCATGACGCTTTCGGTGATGCCGGATGCTTTATCATAAGCCTTTTCGAATTCATGATCCGCCAGGCCGCTGATTTCCTTGGCATCTTCCTTTGTGATGTGTCCGGCGTGGGCAAATACAGAAGCAAATACACCGCTCAAATGTCTCACTTTTTCTTTAGCCATTTTCAGATTCTCCTTCTAGATTTCTATTTTGTGCAGATACACAGGTAACGATTCCAGTGCGCCATGAAAAATATCATAAAACGCAAATGCGTCTGCGGCAAGCACCAACTTCCACCAAAACGATCGGCGCCAGAATGACAGCTTCGATAGGCCGGAAGGCAGCAAAGCAATGGCGCGTGAAACTGGCAAATATTATCATTCTCCTATGTGAGCGACACCTTCCGCCCGTTGTCTGAGTTCTCCGGATGGCCGCTGCTAAATTCGGATGGTTCCGGATCCGGCTGAGTATCCTGATTAAGCCATGTTAAAAAAAGCTTGTAGCCGAGCGCGAGGATGATCGCGCCAATGAAGAGGCCGATAATGCCCGATGTCATGAAGCCCCCGATTGCCCCAATAAAGATGACAAGCATGGGAACGTTGACTCCGCGACCCATCAAAAGAGGTTTAAGAATGGTGTCCGATATGCCGACAAGGATGCTCCAGATCGCAAACACAACTGCGATAAACATAGAGCTCGTGGAGAACACGTAGACAATAATCGGGCCCATGACCAAAATCGTGGGTAGCTGAACGATAGCAAGAATAAGCACCAGCAGGGCCCAAAGCCCCGCCCCTGGAACGCCGACCGCCAGAAAACCAAGGCTTGCCAGGAATGCCTGGATGAATGCAACTCCCAGAATACCCAGGGTAACACTTCGTACAGTCGCCACCGCAAGTTCAACGACCTCGGTTCCGCGTTCACCTGTAAGCCGCGCAGCAATCGCCCGCGCAGCCTGACCGCCACCGGCATCATTTGCAAGCAGAACACCGGCAATGATGATGGAGACTACGAACTTCAGGGTCCCGACTCCGGCACCCGCAGCAGCGGACAGCAGCGGGATACCAATTTTTTTAAGCTGCGGCGTGATCTTGCTCAGGGCATCACCGAGATTGTTTGAGGCCAGGCTCCAGAAATCATATAAAGGCTCGCCGATAACCGGCCAGGACCTGACGCTCTCCGATGGTGCCGGTACATTTAACGTCCCGGCTTCAAGATGTGCCGAATACGCTTTTGCGGTGTCGATAAGAGATCCGGATAGCATATAGGTCGGAACAAGCAGAATGATCAGAGCGAGGACTGTTATCAGGGTTGCCGCCAGCCGGCCACGTCCACCCAGGACGGACTTCAGCCGTTTGTAGCCGGGATGGATTGCAACGGCGATGATGATGCCCCAGACGATGATCCCAAGGAACGGCCGGCCGATCTGAAAACACCAATACAGGATCAAAACCACGAGGCCGACATGGATGGTTGCCTCGAGCGCTCTTGCCATAAACAATTTGTCATCCGAAGATTGATTAGATGAATTCATATTGCAATCTCCCCGGCATTGTATAGATGTGCCCTCGATTGACTGTTATACAGTTTAAATGATGTGAAAATAACGTAGAATGGTAAAATTTGAATACTGTAAATATGACACCATGTCAAATCTATGAATGCACTGACTATTGTGGTTGATTCAATCATTTAAGATTTTGCGAATCTAAAATTCAAATCGAAAAATGCAGGACATCGTATATTGCGATTTCCACTATTTGAAATCTCTTGAGTTTTGGAATTGGATATGAAACAAAAATTCTAAGCATTCAGTGGAAAATTGAAATCTCCTGCTGCGACCCAATAAAACAATCTTGTTATCCGTAAAGCCCGATTTCACTGATAACCCATAACTCCAAATCGATTTATCATTCAATTAAGGTTACCCTAAAATTGGAGGTATATCATGCCGCAAGAACCTTTGATTCCGAATATTAAAGCCTGTGTGTTTGACGCCTATGGAACATTGTTTGATGTTCATTCCGCTGTTGGAAAATATATTGAGCGCCTCGGCGATGTCTCTGAGCAAGTGTCAAACATCTGGCGCACAAAGCAGCTTGAATATACCTGGCTTCGCAGTTTGATGAAAAAACATGTCGATTTTTGGCAGGTAACCCAGGATGCCCTTGATTATGCACTGGATGTTTTTGATATTACCGACAAACAATTGAGAGATGATCTGATCAATGCCTATCTTGAGCTCAAGTGCTATCCTGAGGTTCCGGATACTCTGAAAAAGTTAAAAGACAGCGACCGGCAGGTAGCGATCCTCTCCAACGGCTCTCCGGCCATGCTCGAGGCCGTGGTTAAAAGCAGCGGTTTGGAAGATTTAATCCAAAAAACATTGTCGGTTGAAATGGTCGGTATTTTTAAACCGGACCCGGCTGTTTACCAGTTGGCGATCGATCGGCTTGGCGTAACACCGGCAGAGATTATCTTTATGTCCTCTAATGCCTGGGATGCGGTTGGAGCCAAGGCTTTCGGCCTTCAAGTCGCATGGGTAAATCGGTTTGCCCAGCGTTCGGAACGATTATCGTTTCAACCCAATATTGAAATCAAAACGCTGGACCAATTGCCGGGTCTTTTGGGTGAATAGGCGCACTGTAATGGGTAATTTAGATTCCTTCCTCTTGCGGACAAATGGGTTGGTATCTGTATTTGCCCGTCGAAAACTGATATTAAATGATAGTTTAATTTTTTCTTGACAGCAAAATATGAACAGAGCTATGGTACATGCCACATTGTGGTGGTTCGCTACCTAATTGTTAGTCCCAAGTCTCCGAAACCAAATTTTTATAATTCTTCGACCTCAGCCAGTTTTCTTTTTTTCTGACCTCACCACCGTGTAGCTTAGTTTCAGCGTTATTTAGCAAGCAGCAACTATTTTTATTTCTTTAGACTACTCAATATTAATTTTGAACAAATTGATCGATGGAACGAAGACGCGGTGAGCCGATTTTCGGTATGACCCTAATTGGGTCGAGCGGCCCCGGCTGAGGAAACTCGATTTATTGCCCAACGATCGATTGCGGCTATCCATTTACCCTTCTGTGAAGATTCATCTTCCTTTTGCCAATCTAAATTGTGATAAAAAAGATGTTGCTTAAGAAAAATACGTGTGCTTTTAAAATATATTGAAACAGCGGTATTTCTTGTTTACCGACATCATCCTTTTGAACTTATTTTAGAAAGGAGCAGCACATGAAAGACCTGAGAGATTTTATTGCCAAATGTGAAGCAGAGGGGCAGCTTAAAAGGGTAAAAGCGGAAGTAGACTGGAACCTCGAGCTCTCCCATATCGCCAAGCTCAATGAGGAAGAAAAGGGACCTGCTCTCCTCTTTGAGAACGTAAAGGACTATGACTGGCCAATCATCACCAGCACCTGCACAACCACCGAAAGGCTTGCTATTATCATGGGCATGCCCAAAGAGACGCCTCTGGTGGAGCTTATGCGACACTGGGTGGAAATCGGCGGCCGGAAGATTCCGCCCAAGGTGGTAGAAACCGGGCCGTGCAAGGAAAACAAGATGATGGGAGATGAGGTGGATCTGTTTAAATTTCCTGTGCCCAAGTTTTTTCCTATGGACGGGGGCCGTTATTTCGGGACCGCCAACTGCACGATTACCAGAGACCCGGACGCTGACTGGGTCAACATCGGGACCTACCGGCTCCAGCTGCTTGACAAAAATATCCTGGGGACTCAGTTCATTAAGGGGAAACATTCCGATATCATGCTCAAAAAATACCAGGCCATGGGCAAACCGATGCCGGTTGCGGTCATCGTGGGCGCAGATCCCCTCATGTTTGTCATGGGCGGCGCCAGGTTCTCCGCATTTGAGTCGGAGTACGATCTGGCCGGTTCGATCCGTGGCGAGGCCATCGAGGTCGTTCAATGCGAAACCAACGACCTGATTGTCCCTGCCGGAGCGGAAATCGTCGTGGAGGGCGAGGTGGATGCCGACGCCTTTATGGATGAAGGGCCCTTCGGCGAATACACGGGCTATTATTCAGGGGTAGGCGCGAGCCCGCGGAATTTTATCAAGGTCAACTGCGTCACCCATCGCAACAATCCCATCTTCATGTCAACAACGGTAGGCCGGGCTGTTACTGACACCCACATGTGTCTGGCGCTTGCCTACGGCGCAACACTCTGGCAACAGCTAAGCGACATGCGGATTCCCGGAATTAAAGCCGTTTATTGTCCCCCCGAGGCAGCGGGAAGATTCATTGCCATCATTTCACTGAAACAAATGTATCCGGGACATGCCGATCAGGTCCTGACGGCAGCGATATCGACCGAAATGGGCGCTTATGGACTGAAGACGGTCATCGTGGTGGACGACGACATCGATCCCTGGGACATCCCCCGGGTCTTGTACGCCCTGGCTTTCCGATTTCAACCCAATCGCTCGCAGGTTATTAAAAGGGGTCGGTCCACGCCCCTGGATCCTTCACTGCCCATTGACCAGCGGTGGATAACGGGCCGTCTGCTACTGGATGCCACCATCCCCTATGATTGGGAAAATAAGCCGATTAAAATCGAACTCGATCCCGACACCGTCAAAAAAGTCCAAGAGCGCTGGAGTGAATTGGGACTTGGGTAACAGCAGACAGACGAGGCAAAGTGGGGGATGATCGGGTTGGCCGATGAAATTTCTGTCAAATATCCGCTAGACGGATTTTAATGGCCACAACAGACAATAAAATACGGCGGAATGCGATGCCAATTTGCCTCTCACGCCGGTAAAGCGGGTTTGATCCTTCCGGGGTCCATCCCGCTTCGCTTTCAGCTTCCTCCTATCAATCCTCCGTAGCAGGCCATTGCGGAGAACCGGCGGCGAAACTACGGAGGACAGGTCGCAGGACAAGCCAGCCTTTACTTGAGGCAGTGCGGAAAAGGAAGGCTACCGCGGCGACTTCTGACGGCGATGCTCACGCGAGCGCGGACCCAAGCCCATTCGGGCGAAGCCGGACTTGTCTGTAGAATCTGATAACTATGCTCCAAGCTTCTGTCTTCGTTAAAACTTCAACGCGACATGCCGGCCCGGCAAGCCACTAAAAACGTCGCCTTGTTCCGCGTTGACGGGTTGCTTTGTTTTTAATTGGATAGTCGAGTTCTAACCTCGCGCAGCGTTTTAGAATATTACGCTGAGACCCGTCTTCGGCCCCCTTCCATGAACTGCCTGCACGCCAACTATAAGCGAATTCGGGTCGTTTTACCTCATGCATGGTGTTCCTATAACCATCAAGTGGCGTTTCAATCATGAGCCGGCAAAGATCTTTATGTGACAGCTAAAATGTTAAGGATGGTGATTATTGACAATATACCACAATGTGCTTAACCTCTTCTCGGTAAGGCTGTAAATCTTCTTTTCAGTAAAGGGTCATTTTATATACCAAACCTCAGAGGCCCAGGTAAGATCTTTTAGTTAAGCACCAATCGAAGGCACATCCTGTTATATTCTCATTCTCCGGCTACGGCCTCTCTGGTATTTATTTCAAATTAATTGTTCGGAATCTTTTCAAAGATACCCATTTTTGTTTTCCAATTCCTTCTTAACTTATGGGAAAAAGGAAGAAAATACCATGCCGTTGAAAAACTATCATGTCGACCGCGAGCGCTATGCAAAATGCATTGAAGTGTCTAAGCGTGTTCGATGGGATATCGAAAAAGATGTCATTCGAGGACGAAATTTTGACTTCTCACAAAAATTCCTGCCAGACGGCATTTCAAAGGTCGACCAGCTGGATTTTTTAACCGATGATGAAAAAAGGCTTCTCAGTCAGATTCAAGGCCGTACATACGCCAATATGTTTGGATTCGTCGAGCGGTTTATCACTGCCAAAGTTCTTGAAACGACCCGTGATCATTGGCTTGGAGATCAAACAGCTCTTGAAGCCTTAATTCGGTTCAGCGATGAAGAGTTGAAACACCAGGAGTTGTTTCGCCGAATTGAACAGATGATGGCAATTGGTATGCCGCCAGGCTATCAATTTTTACCCGAACCTGATGATGTCGCCGATGCCGTTTTGAAAAATTCCACCTGGGCCGTGTTAGCGCTCATTTTAGAAATCGAACTATTCACCCAGGAACATTACAAAAAGAGCATCGAGCCGGGAAAAAACCTCTCCGAGCTTTACAAGGATATATTTTTGTTTCATTGGAAGGAAGAAACGACCCACGCCATGATGGACGAGTTGGAATGGCCGCGGGAGGACAGCAAACTATCGGATGAGGAACGTGATCGAGCCATTGATGAATTAATTGCAATTGTCGGCGACGTTGACGGTATATTGCAAAATCAGAGCGCCGCGGATGCAGATTACTTTACGAAAATCTGTGAACGTTCATTTAATGAAGGCGAGCTCAAACGCATCAAAGACGGGGTTCTAAAGGCGTATCGCTGGCAATACATCTTCTCCGGGGTCGAACACCCGCGTTTTCAAAAGCTATACAATAAATTAACAACGGAGAAACAGCGTCACCGCGTCAGTGCGGCTTTAGAGACGCTGATTTAAATTGGATATCGCGATCTGAGTCTGATCAGACTTTTGTCCCGTTAAGATAATTGAATTCTTTCGTTTTGACGAGATCAAAAACTTAGTCTTAAGGAGGAAAAATAAGATGAAAGCCACAAAAGAAAAAGCAAAAGTATTGAATGGGATTAACACCGAGCAGCTGTTTAGCACGATTGATCTCATCAAAGAGAATCCGGATATCGCGAAGTTTAAATTCCGAGCAACCAACAAATGGATCAATGGAACCCATTGTCGTGGAACAATTAAAGATTTCTACGGTGCTCTGAAAGAGGATGATTCCCGCCCGCCGGTGACTTATGATATGGACGAGCCTCCTGTTCTTTTGGGAAATAATGACGGCAGAAATCCGGTCGAGTATCTTCTTGTCGCACTCTCCGGCTGTATTACAACGAGCATTGTCGCCCATGCCTCTGCTAAAGGCATTGAAATAAAAGGTGTAGAATCAAGATATGAGGGAGATATCGACCTTCGCGGCTTTCTGGGATTATCGGAGGACGTCCCGGTCGGCTATCAGGAGATTCGCGTATTTTTTAAAATCGATGCAGATGTTTCAGATGAACAAAAAAAAGAAATGGTACGAATGGGCCAAAAATACTCACCGGTTTATAATACGATTTCCAAGTCTGCTCCGGTTTCGGTACATCTGGATAGATGAAAAATTTTGATGAATTCGACACCAGCAACGGGCCTTATCATCGAAGAAGTGTCCACTTGAAAGGTATGGATAGCACCTGGCTTCGCTACGCTGTATTAACCGCATTTGCCCTGATTGCATTTGCGGCCAATTCCGTGTTCTGCCGGTTGGCTCTCGGTGAAGGCACCATCGACGCGGCGGGTTTTACCACCATCCGGCTGGTTTCCGGAGCATTAGTGCTGCTAATGCTTGTAAAAACGACCCGAAAAACAAGCGATGCGGATCAGCGGGGCAACTGGACGTCGGCCTTTATGCTGTTTCTCTATGCGGTCACATTTTCTTTTGCCTACATCAGTTTGAACACCGGCACCGGCGCCCTGATTCTATTTGCATCTGTACAGGCGACGATGATTTTCTTTGCCATCTGGAAAGGTGAGCGCTTGAGTCTTTTCGGAATCTTGGGACTGTTTGCCGCCCTGGCGGGGTTGACCTATCTCGTATTTCCGGGTCTGGAGGCGCCTTCTCTCTCTGGAGCGGCCCTCATGGTTGTTGCCGGCATTGCTTGGGGGATTTATTCATTGCGGGGCCGCGGGTCCGGATCACCGACCGTTGTTACCACGGACAATTTCCTCAGAGCCATACCGTTTGTTGTTCTCATCAGTCTGATTTTTTTTCAAAGCCTGCATGTGACCTTCAAAGGGGCTTTATATGCAGTACTTTCCGGCGGATTAACATCGGCAATCGGTTATGTCATCTGGTATGCCGCCCTGCAGGGGCATACTGCCACCAGTGCGGCCTTAGTACAGCTGATGGTCCCTGTACTGGCGGCATTGGGGGGGGTGGCGTTTCTCTCTGAACCGGTTACAACACGTCTGCTGCTTTCTTCCGCCATGATCATCGGAGGTGTCGCCCTGGCGCTGACACAACGCCAAAATACGAGGGTGCAAGTTCAACAGGATAATTTTTAACAAAAAAGGGATTCGGGTTACGAGTGGTTTCGATGGTTAGCCGAGCGTCTGGCTGAAAGGGAACGCCGGACTGAATTCGGTGCCTACCGCAAATACCGCAACTGGAAACCTTAAATCCTTCATTAATGCCGTTTGACGCCATCGAAACAATTGAAAATGTTTCCATATGAAGGGCTTTGTCAATGAAAAAACATGCTCAACAGACTTTCCATGAACTTGATGAAAATGCAGCTGTTCGTGCAATCCTTGAGGGAACCGCTACGGAAACCGGAGAACAGTTCTTTGCCGCCCTGGTAAAGAATCTTTCCATGGCGTTGAATACCCACAGTGCATGGGTTACTGAATATATTGAAAAATTCCGACTGCTGCGCGCACTTGCTTTCTGGGCTGATGGTGAGATGATCAAAGATTTCGAGATTGATA
>JASFNW010000124.1:0-15771 GCA_050116835.1 Desulfobacterales bacterium | reverse complement strand
ATCGATTGCATCTGGGGAAAACCCTATCAGTTTATGTTGAAAATGAACAACCTGCTGAGCAGCTGTTGCATGGGAGATGCGCTTTGAGACACGGCTGGCGCGCTGCAAAAAGTGTTCAACCGAATCAGAAACCATGACAAGCGGTGATTGCCGCCGCATGGGCAGGCGAATCTTGGTGGTGGTCGTCGTTAAGACCCGGTCACCGCCGGCGGATAGCTCACGCGCCAAACGAAACATCAGGGCCGTTTTACCGCCGGCGCCCACCAGGCTGATGACACCGCCTTTTTTTAATCTCAAGCTGTGCCGTAATGAGGTCATGGTTCTAAACAGAATTCAGAATTCAGAAGACAAACAACAGAGAACAGAGGACAGACAAAAAAAGACGCTTTTTGCCTTCTTGCCTTATTCTGACATCCGACTTCTGAATTCTGTCTTCTTTAATTAGTTATAGACTCGTAAAATAGCTTCCAATACCGATCCGGAAATGGCCCGGGCTTTATCTGAAATCGTACGGCAGAAGCGGGCATCCCCCCTGGGATCGATATCACCGATTTTCAATCCCGCTCGCACGTGCGTGGCGCTTCGAATCAACCCACGCAGCACGCCATCGATTTGCGCTCGAACGCTTTCCGATGCAACGGTTCCAATTCGATCTCTTTTTTTGACGTGACCCCCAATTGAGCATTCGGCTTTAAATTTACCTTCACAGGGGGCTCGCAAAACCCGCTTTTCGGCATAGCCGTTGACCGCTCCGGGTGTGCCCGTGTTCGGCTCCGCACGACCGTCCGTTATAATTCTGCCCAGATGATGACCGCGATTCGTTTCGATAACCATATGAACATCCTGACCGGCAACGAAACCGGGACCCAGCCCGACGACCAGCGATGCCTCATCCATAAGGGTACCCAGGTTTTTTTTGGCCAGGATGGCATCCACGACGACATCCGGTCTGAATTTCGCCAGAAGCTTCCATTCTGGATCAATACATACGGCGACTTTCCTTTTCTGCCAGCAGGCCCGCACGGCATCGGGGCTGTCCGCCCGCTTGGCCTCTATACCTTCGACAGTTTGATGCCCATCATGTATGGCCTCACAAAAAGAAACCGCACGCCTGACAGCCGACGGCGACGATGTTTCCAGCATCAGGATCTGGCGAATACGGGCCATATATAGGCGCCAGGCCACTGCACTGGCCATCTCCCCTGCCCCTTTGATCACCACTATGAGATTGCGGAGCTGAATTTTAAAATCCTCCAAACCGCGTTGATAAACCGGCATTCCGCGACAAGACGCGACCCGGCTGAGCTCGTCGCAGGCCAGCAACGATTCGTTTTAGCATGCGCGCCTAAGGTTTGACCCAATCTTCATTTTCCAATTTGCGATTGCGAATTCCGCCGGATTTTTCAAACGATTCGATCCATTGCCGGACGCGTTCAGGTCCATAGACGGCTTTCCACGAATCGAGTATGCGATCCACCGGAATGTCGGCAAAGGTTCCATGGTCATTTACGTATTCCATAAACATCTTTTTTTCTTCATTACAGGGTTGAAATATGGAATCTTCTCTGCCGTTGAATTCAAGCGGTGTTACCCTGGCTTTGCGGCAAAGCTCTTTGTTAAAGGCCGGGGTTGCTTTTACCCAGCGACCATCCAGATAAAACTCAGTAAATCCGTGGAAGGCAAATATATCGGAACCCAGATAATCGAGCAACTGTCGGGTGGCCAGATGATTGCGAACATCGGCGAATCCTACGCGAGCTGGTATTCCGCAAGCGCGACCCATGGCACATAAAAGCCCGGCTTTGCCAATACAAAAGGCTCGGCCGGTTTTTAAAACATGACTGGAGCGATAGTGTTCGGGTCGATAAAACGGGACATAGGGATCATACCAGATCGCATCCCGGACGACATCATATAATCTAATGGCCCTGGCAATCGGATGATCATCGGCATCTTCAATGGCTGACATCGCGTAATCAATAATTATCTTTGAATCAGAATCGATGATCGATGTTGGGGCGAGATATTTTTTATGAACAGTGGCCATATCAGGTTCTTATAAAACCCTAAAGCGCTTATCAAGCAGGTTAAGCACACGTTAAAACGTGTATAGCAAATCGCTTAGGGCTGTTTAGCATCTTCACGTTATGTTTACTTCAAAGGAGGTTATCATGTCATCGAAAGTTATGGTTATTATTTCAACAGCAGAAAAGGACAAAGCGCTGACCGGAATACTGTATGCTAAAAACGCCCAAAAGAACAATTGGGTCGATGATGTCCGGGTGATATTTTTCGGTCCTTTTGAGAATCTGGTCTGTGAAGATCAGGACGTCATTCAGGCCGCATCGGAATTGCTGGATTACAAAACGCCGATTGCATGCAAGTTTTTGTCTGACCGATCCGGTGCCAGCAATAAACTTGAGGAACTGGGCTTTGACGTCGAATACGTGGGCGCCTTAATATCTGATTCAATCAAAGCCGGGTATATCCCCATGGTATTTTAACCTGGATTTTGTACGAAAATTAATGAGAAAATAATGCTGATCAAATATTAGAATTAAGGCCACTCCATGATTCAGAAAAATTCAACTGCCGGCATTATTCTGGCGGCCGGGGCGTCGACACGATTCGGTAGGCCCAAACAACTGGTGCGCCTAAATGGCAGATGCCTGGTCGAATGGGTTCTGGAGGCAGCCTTAAACGCCAGACTCGAGCGGGTTATTCTGGTTCTGGGATATGCCCATCAAAAAGTTCAGCAGACACTGGACAAAAAATTACGCCATCCAAAGCTTCAAATAGAAATCAACCCGCACCACGAAGACGGCCAAAGCAGGTCCCTGCAGCTCGGTTTGTCATGCGTCAAAAATACTTACCCGGCCGTGATGTTTTTACTGGCCGACCAGCCCCTGGTCGATGCCGTCACCCTGAACGTTCTGCTGAAACAGTTTTGGTCTACTGATAAACATATTTGCGTTCCCGCTTTCGCAGGTCGAATCGGAACCCCCTGCATTTTCAGCAGCCATTTTTATCCCCAGATCATGCAAATCAAAGGTGACATGGGTGCCCGGCGGATCATCCAGGCGAATCCGGAACAGGTGCAAGAAGTCCAGGTTCAAACCCCTCGTTTTTTCCTGGATGTTGATATACCGGCAGATCTGGAAAAAATCAAAAAGCTTGTCTGAAAAAAAAACTACAGTAATTAAATTAAAAATATATTACAGATAGTTGCATATTTTATCTAATGCATTAAATTAGGAATTAAAAGGGCCAGTTGCGGAAAAAGGATCAAAATAAGAATGCTGATGACACAGGCAATCAGGAAAAAGCTGACGCTTTTGAAAATGGTTGCCAGCCTGATGTCCGGTGCCAATGCTTTGACCACATAAATATTGACCCCCACCGGAGGGGTTATGGCGCCCATGGTCGTGACCATGGTCAGCAGAATCGAGTACCAGATGGGATTGAAATTCAACGCCATTCCCAGCGGATAGAAAATTGGGATAGTTAATACCAAAAATCCCAGTGAATCCATAAAACAGCCACCGATCAAATAAATCAGCAAAACAATGACCAGAATCGCATACGGTGAAACAGGCAATCCAGCCGCAAAATCCGCAATTAGAAAGGGTAGCCGGGTGACGGCTAAAAACCGGCCAAAAATGATGGCACCGGTCACCAGCACGAAAACCATACAGGATATCCGCAGCGTATTTTCAACTGAATGAATGAGGCCCTTCCAGGTCAGCCTGCCTGTCACGGTTGATACGACTAGTGTAAAAAAAACACCGACGGCGCCGGCTTCGGTCGGTGTAAAGAATCCGATATACAAACCACCGATCACCAGCACAAATATGGCGATGGCTTCGATAACACCAAGAAGCGATTTCAATTTTTCTTTGAAAGAGGTCTTGGGACCGGCCGGACCGAAATTCGGATAAATCCGGCACAGCAAAAATATCGTCATCACAAACATCAATCCCAATACGATGGCCGGCAGAATACCGGCCAGGAACAACTCGACGATGGATTGCTCGGTTTGAAGACCGATAATGATCAATACCACACTCGGCGGCATAACGGTGCCCAGCGTGCCGCCGGTGACAACCGTACCGCTGCTCAATCGCATATCATAGTTATACTTTTCCATTTGCGGCAATGCGACCGCTCCCATGGTAGCGGCTGTTGCGGTGTTGGAACCGCAGATGGCGGCAAATAACTCGTCGGCGCCAATGGTGGCAATTGCCAGTCCGCCGCGCCAATGGCCCATCCACTTGTAGGCGGCAGCGTAGAGACGCTCCGCGATGCCGGCATTAAACGCCAGATATCCCATTAAGATGAACAGGGGAATAACCGTCAGACCGTATTTGGAAAAGGTGCTCCATAAATCTGTTGCGATCATGTTTAATGCCGCATGAAAAGACACCACATAGGCAAAGCCGCAGAAGCCCACCACCGCCATGGCAAACCCCACCGGCATTCCGAAGACAAATAAAACAATCAACAGAATCAGGATTCCGATGATGCCGATAATTGAAACTTCCATTTAGTGAGCACCTCTGGAAGAAAAGACCAACTTTAGAAATTCAACCAGCAGCACCAGAGCCAGCAGAAAACAGCCCAGCGCAACGCCATAGGTAAACGGGTAGTAAATAATGCGCAGGGTCTCGGTAACCTCACCGGTCATCCAAAGCGTGCGGGCCAATTTATTGATTTGCCAGCCGGCGATTGAAAAAAAGATAAAACACACCAAACAGTTGAATCCCTGAAGCATCAGTTGCATCTTTTGTGAGAACTGACTTACCAGAACATCAACGGCAATATGCGCTTTTTTGAGTTGAGTGTAACCCAGCGCGAAGGCGGTCACCAGCGCCCCAAAATAGCCCATCAGTTCGTATGTTCCTTTGACCGGGTCCCAAAAAAGCCGTGAAAAAATATTCATACAGGTCATCAGAATCATGGCCGCTAAAAAAATACCGGCCATGACGATCATAATGCGGTTCAATATGTGGCTAATTTTTTCGAGTATCGGCATCTCGGATCTCGATAGGAACGGATTGCGGCGTGTCAGAAACCGCAATCCGTCCGCTCTAAATGCAGTTGAATGCTATTTCGAATGTTGTTGGATCAGGCCTTTTAAATCATCGACAATCGCCTGAGCGGGATACCCTTTGGCACTGCCATCCGTGATCCACTTGTCGGTCAGAAATTGAAGCTTGCTGTTCCAGTCGGCTTTTTCTTCTTTTTTTAATTCAATGATTTCAACATCTTGTGTATTTTTAGACCATTCGACTGCTGCTTTGACATGATCATCCATATAATTGCCGGTCCATTTCGCCTGCTCGACGATAAGGTCATCCATTACTTTTTGAACATCCTTGGGCAATGAATTCCATTTAGCCATATTCATGACAACCGCAAATGGATAAATTACCGTGTCGGTTAGGGTAACATATTTACAGGTTTCGGCAAATTTGAAATCTTTCATAACCTCAAGGGAAGAATACAGACCTTTAACGACGCCTTTTTGCAGTGCCTCGACGGTCGCCGGCATCGGCATACCCACCGGATTTGCCCCCCAGGCCTCCAGTATCTTGGCGGCTCCGCCCGAAGCCCTCAAATCCAACCCCTTGATGTCATCCAATGTCCGCACCGGAACCTTGGACATGATATTCGTCGGAGCAGTCGTAAACATGGTCAGGACCTTAACTTTGGCAAATTCATCCGGTTGGTATTTTTGATATAAGTCGTAGAGAACCAAGCTGCCGACAGTGGCATTGGGTATCCCCAATGGCAGGCTGGTTGCATTGGTGACAATAAAGCGCCCCGGTTGATAGGCCATGCACAGGCAGCCGATATCGGCCTGTCCTGCAATGACACCATCCATCATATTTTTCGCGCCTAGCAATGTGCCGCCGGGAAATGTATCGACCTGCACTTTGCCGCCGGTTCGCTTTTCAACTTCTTTCTTCCATCTTTCCATTTGGACACACGGAAACGTGGGGGCCGGCGGAAAATTTGCGTATGTCAGTTTAACCGCTTCGGCAACCGACGGGGCTGGTGCCATAAACACCAGCAACAGCATGGCTGTAAAAACACCAACGAGAAACCATCCGATTTTTTTCATTTGAAGCCTCCTTTATTTAGGGTTGCGGATTTGATATGTTAATTTCTGATAACAATCAAAGCTTGCATTAGCGCATTTTTAATTTTACCTCCTATTCTTCAATTATACATTCATCAGCATCTTTTTCGTCCGTTGCCTGGCCGCACAGATCCAGTCCCTGCTTTTCCCGTAGAGCCGCCAGTACCCGTTCAGGGGTAATCGGCAAATCCTTGATGCGCACGCCGACGGCATCGTAAATGGCATTGGCAATCGCCGGTGCGGTGGGTACGCAGCCCGGCTCACCGATGCCTTTGGCGCCAAACGGCCCGTCTTTGTCGTAGGTCTCGAGCACCGGTGCTTCAATCGACACCACATCTTTGGCCGTTAAAATCTTGTAGTCTCTGAAATTGGGGTTCATGTTCTGGCCTTTTTCGGAGATGACCTGCTCGGTCAGCGCATACCCGACGCCCATCATCACACCGCCGTACACCTGGCCTTCGAGCAGCAGCGGATTAATCGCTTTTCCGACGTCGTGGGCGGCGACATATTGCAATATCTTTACCTTGCCCGTTTCTTCATCCACTTTGACCCGTACGCCGTGCGTGCCGAAAGTATAGGTCATTGACATATTGCCGCGGAAGTCCTTGCCCATGTTTTCATTGGCCGGGTCATAAAAATGTTCTGCCATCAACATCTGCCCGCCGTGGCTGAAATGGGCTTTCCGCAGAATCTTACCAATGGGCATTTTTTTCTCAGGATCATCCCGATGAACGATATGGCGGCCCTGAAGGCTTAATTTCTCCAGCGGTGACTCCAGCAGCTTGGCCCCTATTTCCAGAATGCGGGCCTTGAGCTTGCGGGCGGCGCCCAGGGCGGCGTTGCCGGCCACAAATGTGGTCCGGCTGGCGTGTGCGCCCACATCCCAGGGGCAGACATCGGTATCGGTGTGAATTACATGGATATCCTCTACTTCAAGACCGAGCTCTTCGGCAACGATTTGCGCAATCACCGTATCGGAGCCCTGCCCCATATCCGTGGCGCCCGTGAAAAGGTCGATTTTACCGAAATCATCCATCTTGATCATCGTGCCGCAACCGTCTGATTTATACACCCGTGCCCCGCCGCCCACATGAATCAGCGAGGCCATGCCGATGCCTTCGCCCGCCTGTTTGGCCTGCTGCCAATTCAGATTCTCCCGGACCGCCTGCATGCATTCGGTCAGGCCGCAGGTGGTGATGCGCAGCCCCTGGGTGGACACATCGCCGGGTTGATTGGCATTGATGCGGCGAAATTCAACCGGATCGATGCCGGCGGCCTCGGCCAGCATGTCCATTGTGCTTTCAATGGCAAAGGTGGCCTGAGGATTGCCGTAGCCCCGCATCGCCTGGGCATAGGTGTTGTTGGTGTAGACACACTTGGCTTCATAGCGCACATTGGGCACCCGGTACAGGGTGGTAATCGGCATCATCATCACCGAAGGCGTCGTGGCCCCCCAGGAGGTGTAGGCTCCGTTATCGAGGACCATCGCCAGGTCCCGGAAAAGCAAGTGCCCGTTTTGATCGCAGCCCTGCGATATGTGCGTTATAGTGGGTTGGCGGGTGGACGTGGCAATGAACTCTTCGGTGCGGTCAAACTCGATTTTCACCGGCCGGCGGGTGTGAAACGCCAGCAAAATGGCAATATACTCATAGGCATACGTGTCCAGTTTGCTGCCGAATCCGCCGCCAATGCAGGGTTTAACCACCCGGACCCGGCGCTCGCTGAGCCCCATGGCCTTGAGGGCATCCAGGAAGTCCTTCTGGGCCAGTGATGGAATCTGGGTATTGCTATGGACCGTCAGGTTATTGGCCGGATCGAACTCGGCAATGGCCCCGCTGGCTCCCATGCAGCAATGGGTCACCCAGGTGGTCGTAAACCGGTCTTCGACGGCAAAGGCCGCTTCTTTTTTGGCGGCCTCCACATCGCCGTAATGCAGCTTCCAGGGCATCTTCAAAACATTGGTTTTGTGAGCCTCGTGAATCAACGGTGCCCCCTCCTGCATGGCCGCTTCCGGATCGAAGATCGCCGGCAGGGCTTCATAGGTGACCTCGATGCGGTTCAGAGCCGCTTCGGCGATATCGGGCGATATGGCTGCCACGGCCGCCACCTCATCACGGAAAGAGCACACTTTTTCCTTTTTTAGCGGCCGATTATCCTTGTAGACCCCCATGCGGATATCGGGGATGTCCTCACCGGTTAGTACCGCCAGAACACCGGGCAGCTCCCTGGCTTTGGATGTATCAATCTTGACGATTTTGGCATGGGCATATTTGCTGTACAAAATTTTGCCGTACAACATACCCGGAACCTTGAGATCCTGAATGTACTGAACCCGCCCGGTTGCTTTATCAACCGCATCCAGCTTGGGTACTCTTTTACCAACTGAACACAAATCCTGCATCAGCTATCTCCTCATTTAATTAACAATTGAATTCATACAAAACTCGTTTTTATTCGCCTCGATCTCCTTCCTCGGATTTAAAAGCCACCACATGCGGCTCATCTTCCCCTCCGCTGACCGCTTTAATCGAATCGATGATTTGCACATATCCGGTGCAGCGACATAAGTTGCCCGCAATTGCTTCTTTGATCTCATCTTCAGAGGCGCTGGGTGTTTTGTCCAACAGGGCTTTGGCTGAAAGAATCATTCCCGGCGAACAGAACCCGCACTGAATGCCGCCATTTTCGACAAAGGACTTTTGGATGGGGTGCAGGGTTCCGTCGGCAGCAGCCAGTCCCTCGATGGTGGTCAGCTGCTTGCCGTCGATTTCCGCGGCCAGATACAAACAGGAATTCACGGCCTTGTCATCTACAATAACGGTGCAGGCCCCGCATTCACCGCTGCCGCAACCCTCTTTGGTGCCGGTATATCCCAGTTCCTCCCGAATCAGATGCAACAGGGTCCAATGGTCTTCGATGACCATGTTCATCGGGTTACCATTAACTGTGAATGATATTTCCCTTGCCATAAAATCCTCCGAATTTTATTTCAAAATACTGTTCAGTTTTTTTCTCTTCGCCAAGTGTGAAAAATAACAACTTTCTATCTGCTAAATGCATCGCCTCTGGAGGAAATGCGTTTTTGCGGGAGGCGATATCTTATTTTTTTGCCCGGGTGATGTTAACGGTCCCATATTTGGGATTACCGGTACAATCTCAAGGCCAATTCATCGGTGCTATTTTAATCCCGAATATGGGGCCGCGAGGTAATTGGCGATTGATATCGCCTCCCGTAAAAATGTATTTCCGGACACCCATTCCTTCACCTCCGGTCAGGCCTAACCTCTCATGGCTTGTTTTGATTTTCTTTTGCGCGTTCCAGTGCTCTAAGCCCCATGCGTCTGACCAGCACGCCCACCATTTCGCGCCGGTACCAGGCCACACCGCGAATGCTGTCACGAACCTTTGATTCCTTTCCGGCAATTCGCCCGGCCTCGGCCAGATTGCTCTTATGCAGGGTCTTACCTTGCAGGTGTTTTTCAGCTTCCAGCGCCCTGAACGGCGTTGGGGCCGCCACCCCCAGACAGATTCTGGCCTTGGCGCAGGTGAGCATATCTTTTTCGAGGCTCAGCAAAACCCCGACCCCCAGCATGGGCAGCTCCATGGCTTCCCGCCGGCCGTGCTTTATATAGGCGCTGCCCGTGCGCGGCAGCGGCGGTGGAATGACGATTTCGGTCAATATTTCGCCGGGATCGAGATCGCATTGACCCGGTCCCAGAAAAAAACGCCTGAGTTCAACCGAACGCTGGCCTTTGGTGCCATAGATGTGGGCTTTGGCATCCAAAGTGATCAGCGGTATCGCACCATCCGCTGAGGGCACGGCATTCACCAGATTACCCCCAATGGTAGCGACGTTGCGAATCTGCACAGAACCAATGTTTTTGACAGCATCATGGATAATCGGATAGTGATGCTGAATCAAAGGCGATTCTTCGATGGATCCATGGGTACAAAAGGCACCGATATACAACTCGCCGGTTTCTTGATTTAAAAAAGGGCGATCCTGGCCGATAATGTGCTTCAGTGAAATCAGATAATCCGGCGCTAATTGCCCCTCTTTGACTTTCACCAGGACATCCGTGCCGCCGGCAATATATTTGGCGCGTTCGGCGTGAGCCACATGCAAAGAAATGGCCTCATCCAGCGTTTTAGGTGTTAAATACGTAAACGGTCTCATAGGGAATCCTCGTTAAAAATTTGAAAATGCCTAAAATTTCCGTGATCGCATAGCCCGCTGGGCACAACCCGCAACTGGCTGCTTGCAGCTGGCGGGTGGCAACCAAATTTTGTACCGTCGCAAGTCTTTACGATCAGTGCGATAAGGCACAGTCGAAAACCCAAACCATCACTTGTTCGCAACCCGCAACGCGTAATACGTGGCACATATCAGCCGACTTTCAACACCAGCGCCGCTGCCGTGTCCCCGGCGGCACATCCCGCGAAAAGCATATAGCCGCCGCCTTTCATAACCGTCTCTTCAATTCCTTCGATAATCAGTCGACCAGCAGTCGGCCCCTGCGGGTGGCCGTAAATTATTGAAGAACCAAAATTATTCATTTCGTTGACATCGAGGTTCAAATTATTGGCCAGATGGATATCATTGGCAGCGAAAGGATTGTGCGTCTTGATGACTTTGACGTCATCGGCGTCAATGTCTGCATTTTCCAATGCCATCTTGACCGATGGATATACGGCTGCTGCCATGAAGGCCGGTTTCTCACGGGCATATCCATAAGAAACTACTTGAATTTCTATGTTAGGATCGGCACTGAGCTCCTTGGCCTTATCCTGGGTGGTTACGGTGACACCGCAATTGCCATCGGCCGGATGCGTCTGAGCGCCAAAGGTGTGGACACCGTCGGGCAACACCGGTCTTAGTCTGGCCAGGCCCTCGGCCGTGGATTCCATAACGCCCTCATCGGCCTCAACCATAACCGTTTTTTTCTTTGATACGCTTACCTCCACCGGAAACATGTACCGTTTTTGAAAAGCCCGGTCGTCCGCCAACGCATCCTGATACTGCTCGTAGCGCCGCAATGCGACCGCATCACATTGCTCCCGCGTAATTCCGGCCTCGCCCGCCACATTCTCGGCCGTTTTTATCATGGCCTCTCCGGCCCAGGGATCTTTATTGAAATTGTCCATTAACCAGTCTTCCGAAATGACCTGCCCTCCCGGTCCCAATGGATTCGGCCAGATGGCGTGGGGACCATTCGAACAGCGATCGGTCATCAGACAAAACGGCGTTTGGTAAAGGCCGGTTTCCACGCCCGCGCTGGCATGATAAATCGCCACCGTTGATGTCGAACAGGCCTGGCTGACCAGCAGACCGGGGACGCCATCGGCCCCCATCAGCGCAGCGGCCCAGGGGCCACCATAAAATCCATGCGGCTGGTGAACGGTAATGCCTAGATAAACATAATCGAATATTTTGGGATCCCAGCGCTTTTCTTCAAGCCATCGTTTGGCGGTGGCGGCGCCCAGTGTAATCGCATTCTCGTTTGCCAGTGTTCCCTGCCAGCGTGAAAAAGGTGAGCTATAGTAACCTCCGTAAGGTATAAAAACTTTTTTTAACATCTTGGATTCCTCCTTGTCATTTAGAACTGATAAATTATTTATAGAATTTTGGTAACGGTATTGACATTCCACATTAAGAAAAATTTGTCATTTCAGAGTGACACTATTCGGAACGGTTGTCGAAAAACCGTTTAGACTTCTTTTCCGATCTGGGCAGCGAGCCATAAGGCAACACTTCGACATTAGCGCTGACCATGATTTTATTTTTGACCTCAGCACTGACCGTTTGGGCCAGATCGGTCATGCGTGATGGTTCAAAACCTGCGCTGCATTCGAGCCGAATGGTCATATAGTCTTTACCATCTCCCTTGCGGTCTAAGTGCACCTGGTATTCGCAGCCGGCATCTGTAATGGTCGAAAGCACCTCATCGATCTGACCGGGGTAGATATTGACCGCCCGGAAAATAAACATATCGTCAGATCGCCCCAAAATTCGATCGTGCATCGGCAAGATACTTCCGCAGGAACACGGATGATCGATCAGGCGCGTCAGGTCACGGGTCCGATACCGTATCAGCGGAGCGGCCTCCTTGCACAGTGTTGTTACGACCATTTCACCAATCTCGTCGGGAGCCACCGGTTCCAGCGTCTTTGGATCCAGAATTTCAAGAATATAATAGTCCGCCCAATAATGGATGCCTTCATGGTAATGACAATCCAGGCCGGTGCCGGGCCCGTATAGTTCCGTCATGCCGGTAATATCAAACATATCTGTCAGACCCAGCAGATCTTTTATACGCGCTCGCATAGCGTCACTGCTGCGTTCGGAACCGAATATCATTTTCTTTAGCGCAATTTTGTCCCTAAGGCCCCTGCGGTTGACTTCTTCGGCCATCAGCAAGCCCATCGATGCGGTGCAGCACATGACGGTGGACTGAAGGTCCGCCAGAAACTGACATTGCATATCCACGTTACCCGGACCGACGGGCAGCGCCATGGCGCCAAATCTTTCACATCCCAGCTGAAAACTGGCGCCTGCCGTCCATACCCCGTACCCAACGGCTATTTGCACGCGATCCTCGGTTGTCAAACCGGCCATTTCATAGCAACGGGCGAAAAAATGCGTCCAGTCATCGAGATCCTTCTTCGAATAGCACAAAATTTTGCGTTTACCGGTGGTACCGGAAGATGCGTGTATTCTGACTACTTGTGACTCGGGGACGGAAAGCAGCGGGAAAGGATACCCCTGACTTAAGTCTTCGGCGCTGGTAAACGGCAATTTTTTAATGTCGTCCAGAGAGTGGAGATCTTCAGGCCGAATACCGGCATCATCGAGCCTTTGGCGGTAAAAGGCTGAGCCTTGATACGCATGCGTGACGGTCCACCGCAGTCCCTCTAACTGATGGTCGTTTAGCGCTTCTGCATCCTTAAATGACGGCATAAAGGTTTTCGTCATGTTGCATCTCCGTCAGCCTAATGTGACTTGTAGGGGCGGGATTTATCCCCGCCCTTTATCTAAAATACCTCGTTATACCGGGCGGGGATAAACCCCGCCCCTGCAATTGTTTTATTTACCGCGCCTTCGCTGCTCTCTAAGTTTCTGCGTTTTTTCCACATCGACTTCAAGTGTTCTTGCATCGATGACCACGCCGTAATCTACCTTTGCCCGTTCGATGCTCACATATTCATTGCGAACATCCTGTTCAACGGCAGCCGGATCCCTTTCCAGAGAATCACCGTAACCGCCGCCGCCGGCACTGATAAACTGGATGACATCACCTGACTCACATAAGGTTAATCCGCTGGAATCGCCAGCTTTGCCGTTAACAATAAATTGCGCTTTGTTGGCAGCCGCCCCTTTAAACAACCCTGCGGGCGGATAGCGGTATCTTCCGGCCTGAATCGCAATGGAGGTTGGCGGCTGCGGGGCGAATTCATCGTCGGGAACCCGGATGACAAACTTCCGTCCCAGACCGCCACGCATTCGACCGGGGCCGCCGGAATCGCACAACAAACTGCGCTCTTCCACAATAAGGGGCGTGTCGCTTTCGTAAATTTCAACCGGCGTATTGGCACCGTTGGCCGGGAAAATGGCACAATGGTGACCGTCCATTTTGCTGCTGGCGCCCATTCCGCCACCGCGAATGATCATCGTCAGCCAGGGCTTGCCGTTATATCGTTTTCCATAAAAAATATTGGTTTGAGCCGGCGTGCCGCCGCTTTCGGCAATAATGTTGTTCGGGGTTGCCTGGGCCAGGGCCTTGAAAACCAATTCGGTCATGAAATGACCGATTTGCATTCGGGCCGCTACAGCTGCCGGAAAACTGCAATTGACAACACACCCTTCCGGCGCCGTCATCTTGACCGGACGGATGGCGCCCTCATTGATCGGAATTTCCGGATCAAAGGCACTTTTAACCGCCATAAAAACATAGGCATAGGTAAAATTGTAAACCACATTGCCGCCCCAATCGACCTGCGGTGATGTCCCTGCAAAATCGATATGAATATCGCTGCCGCTAACGTCGACTTTTAGCTTGATATCAATATCTTTTCTCTGGCCGGCACCTTCTATAACACCTTCGTATGGATAGACGCCATCCGGAATTTTACGGATGGCCGCCCGCATACTGGTTTCGGTCCGATCGATAATTTCATCTGCCAGCACATCGAGCGTATCCAGACCTTCGTCCCCCAGCATTTCGATAACTTTCTGGGCGCACACATGATTGGCAGCAACCTGAGAGCGAATATCCCCATTGACTTCCTCCGGAGTTCTCACATTCCAGCGAATCATGTCCAGCACCGCTTCATTCAAAACACCGGCGTCGTAAAGCTTTATGGGCGGGATAAATAATCCCTCTTCATAAACCTGCCGGTTATCAGAAGCGACCCTGCCGCCGATGTCAGAGTGGTGAAAAACACAGGCCGTAAAGGCCACCGGACGATCTTTGTAGAAAATGGGGCTCAGCACGCAGACATCATTCAGATGCCCCGCCAGCAACCAGGGATCGTTGACAATAAAGACATCGCCCGGATGGTATTGCGACAGCGGCATTGAATTGATGATTCTTTTTACCCCCAGCGCCATGGCCCCGGCCTGACCCGGTGTGCAAAAGGTTCCCTGAACAAGTTCCTGGCCCCGGCTATCGGTAAACATGCAGGTATAATCATGCGCATCGCGCAAAAGACTTGAAAACGCTGTGCGCGCAACCGAAGCATCGGCTTCGTCGACAATTGAAATCAGGCGGCGCCACAAAATTTCCAGTGTAATCGGATCAAACTTCGATGACATGTTCAAACTTCCTGTTTATTTGCTCTTATGGCCCAGACCAATATTTGGGCGTTAAGGTTACTTTATTTATTTGACAGGATTTACAGGATCAACGGGATTTTATTCCTGCCATTCCGGATGAAAGCCAGGAATCCCAATCAGTTTGCGTCAAAAAATTATGTAATAAACTTTATTTTTAGATATTTAATATACTTATATTTATTCCATTCGTTTAAAGCTTTAATGAATTTGCAGCTCGTTTTTGCTTTCGCCCACTTTTTTCCGACATCTGACTTCTGCCCTTCGGCATATGTCCTCTGACATCTGTCTTCTGTCATCTGTCTTCTGTTTGCAGGTCAATCCACACAAAGCCGTGCTCATCCACAGAAGCATTGGCATCTTCCCCCACAACAATAGTAGATTCTTTTTCTTCGATAATGGCCGGCCCGCTTACGGATGCGCCGGGAAAAAGTTTAAAGCGGTCAAATACGGTAAACGGAATATGTTCCTTCTGGGTTAATGAAAATGCCTGGCGTTGGCCTTTCACACAATCTTCAATTGAGGTTGTGGTCGATTGCAACGCCGGGATGCGAAAGGGGCGTTCGGGCAAGCTGGCACGAACTTTAAAGGTAACGAATTCTACCGGCGTCTCCGGGTAAGTTCGACCGTATAACTTTTGATAAACGTCATCGAAGCGTTTTCTGATCTGCTCCCTTTTCCACTCATAAAAGGGTCGGGCATCGATACGCAGGTCGGTTTCAGCGCCCTGTCCCACAAATCGCATCATCAACGCACGCTCGAATATGATATTTTGGCGTTTACCCGCTTGCTCAAGGAT
>JASFNW010000123.1:0-15886 GCA_050116835.1 Desulfobacterales bacterium | reverse complement strand
CGACCCGACCCACAGCACCGGGCACATCAGCTTGATCGACTCAATGAGCATGGCAGCTGCCGCCGCCGGCGCCGATGGCATGATCGTCGAGGTGCATCATAAACCCGAAGAGGCCCTGTGTGATGCCGACCAGGCGCTGACGCCCGACATTTTTACAAATATGATGAATCGCCTGAGACCGCTGACTGCATTTTTAAGTCACCTGCCATCCGGGTCGAACCCGGTAAAGTGAGGTAAAAATGAAACCGAAAGAAATACATAAGAAAATAAGCAAAAGTCATCGGTGAAATCAAGGTGATTGTCAGTCATTGTCTGCTGACCACCGAGGAGACCGATTACCGTGAAATCCGCCAGGTCTTTTCGCACCCCCAGGCCCTGGCCCAGTGCCGCAATTTCTTGATGCGCAACAAGCTTGAAGCGCGTCCTTACTATGATACCGCCGGAGCGGCCAAAATGCTGGCTCGCGAAAACCCCAGGGCAGCGGCAGCCGTAGCCAGTTCTTTGTGCGCTGAATTGTACGACCTTAAAATCATCAAAGAGGGCATCGAGGACGGCCCGTCAAATTCAACGCGGTTTTTGCTGCTTGCCCGGGAGCCGCACCCCGACAATGGTGATAAAACATCCATCATCTTTGCCGTGCCGCACGAGGCCGGCCGGTTATATGCGGTGCTGAAATTGTTCGCAGATGCCGGCGTTAATCTAACGCGCATTGCTTCCATGCCGCTGCGTTCGGATCCGGGCAATTACAGTTTTTTTCTCGATTTTGAAGGCTTTGACAAGCAAGAAAAGATCGCAATCGTTCTTAAAGAGATGGAACAACTGACCAAATGGATGACGCATCTGGGCAGTTACCCGCGAGATAAGTCCACTTGAATTTTGCATGAAAATAGATGAGAAATTTTTTTAATGTGTAAATCGGATAATACTCTTTTTATTTCGCATCTATTTTCACCCGTTGGGCAAGCCGGAGACTTCCATCTGCTGTGTTATGCAGGGCGAAGCATAGTTCACTATAGCTTCACCCTGAAGTGCCTTGCAGATGAACGCCTCCGACTCGTGCAAAATCCAAGTATTACCTGAATTTTGCATGAAAATTCTTTAGGTATTTAGTGGACGACCATAACCGCGCACTCAGCATAGTGAATCACCTTGCGGCTGACACTGCCCACCAGAAGTCCTTTGACGGCACCCAAACCACGGGTGCCCATCACGATAAGATCCGCTTTACAATTCTCGGCCACCTTAAGTATCGATTCCGTCTCAAGGCCGTCTTTCAATTCCTCCTTTACGGGAAATGTCGTGCGGCCCAGCTTCTGCCGGGCATCATCAAGGAGTGTTTGGGCTTCACTTTTGCGCCTGGCAAACAGTTTCTCATAATCGGCATAACCTAAAAAATCAGAAGGATTGCGAAAGACATGCACCAACCATAAGGTGGCTTCAAAACGTTCGGCAATTGCGCTGGCACGCTGAAGCGCTTTATGGCTATACTCGGATCCGTCTAAGGCTAAAACAATATTTTCAAACATTTTTATGCCTCCAACACTTTGAAAAATAGTTCCTTTTCTGCATCCGGCATGAAACCCGATGAGATGTTCAGATAAGATTTATTCGGTTTCTGTTTCCGGTGGAGCCAGGACCTGTCCGGTACCGTAAGTTGTGGGGATTTCAGCCGGAGATACGGATGATATGATGGCATAGCTCTGCAGCAAACGATTGCCCAATATTTCAGCCAGGCGTTTGTAAAACAGAAGGCTATTGGCCGGATCTTTTTTCAGGATCTCTTGCAACTTGTCTTTATCCCAGATGAGCAATTTTGATTCAGCGATGCATTCGGCCGATGCAGAAAAATTTTTGCGACCAATCAGACTCGACCATCCGAAGGCTTCACCCGCATTACTGACAACATAAACGATGTGTCCGGTTTCCCCGAGACTCAGTTTGACGTGGCCTTTAAGCAAAATATAAAACGTATTTGCCGGGTCGCCTTCAAGGAAAAGCCATTCTCCTTTTTTGTGGGTTTCGGTCACAGCGATATTCATGATTTCCTTGACAAAATCCTTGCCCATTTCCCAAAAAATATCTTTTTGTTTTAGATACATTCTCTCTCTCCTTTCTTAAACCGGCGGTGGTTTTGATGATGGTGTTGTTGAATGAGTTTTCAGGAGCACCTGGAAAGCTATTGGGAAGCGGACAGGCTTGCAAACCAGCACAATTGGACAGGAATCGTTGTGAGATAAGCCCGCATAATTTGAGAATTCAAATGATTGAGGGAAATGAGATCCGGATACTGAAAAGGGGGTACCACACCAATCAGACGATCAATTTTTTACGAGCAACATGTTGAAGGCCACAAAGGCGCAATCCGATTATCGACCGGTTCTGAACTCTTCGAATACCAATGCGGTCAGGATGGAGACGGGATATCATATTAGCTTTCAACCTATAAATTAATGGTTCCCAAATTGATGTCAAGAAGACCTATTATCGGGTCCCAGAAATAATTGACAAAATAAGAGCGCGTTGTCTTGCCATGTCATTTTCTGAGATGACTGTCTGATGGATGTTTTCAGCGCAATTTTAGATTCGGGCCAAGGGTCTGTTCTTCAGGAGAGGACCAGACAACAAGACGACAACCACCAACACGCCTTGCATTGGCAGTTTGAATTCGCTAATACCATGGCGGTTATCGATTTTGGTCTTATTTACTTCAAAATGGACAGGTAACGATGCAGGTCATTCAAGACAGTTTTCTGGCCGGAGCAAGAGCTGCCAGAGGGTTGGCGGTCATCATCGATGTCTTTCGTGCGTTTAGCTGTACGCCTTTGTTGTTTTCACTGGGCATTGAAAAATGCATGCTGGTGGCCACCGCGGAGGAAGCTTTTGCGCTTAAAAAAGATAGGAACGATATTGTGTTGCTTGGCGAAAGCGGCGGCATACCGATTGAAGGCTTTGATCTGGGAAATTCTCCCAGCGAGATTCAACGACAGGAACGCTCTTTTTTTAATGGCCGCACCGTCGTTCAACGAACCTCGTCCGGTGTTCAGGGTGCTCTGGCGGCCCTGGAGGGAGCTTCAGAGGTCCTGGTTGCCGGCTACACAGTGGCCCGAGCCACCGCTGATTATATTCTGTCGAAACAACCGGCGCTGGTCAGCTTGGTGGCTATGGGCTGGGATCTCAAAGAGCGGGCTCCGGAAGATGAGGGCTGTGCGCGCTATATTGCGCATCTTCTCGATGCCGGGGACTACGATCACAATAAAACCCTAAGTGAAATTCTCTCCAATGAAACCGCCCAGCGGTTTTTGCGCGCCGACAACCCGCATTTTCCGGCCGAGGACCCTATTTTGTGTCTGCAGCGGGACGTGTATGATTTTGCCCTACGCGTTAAACGCGAAAATCAGCTCGTTTTGGTAAAAAAAACCTAAACCAGCCGGATACTGAAATCAGCTATTGCGATATACGCTAGATGGTATTATTTTGTCATCTGTGCAAAAAAGAAGAAACCAATCCACTTAAACTTTAAAAAATATTAATTCTGGCAAAAACGCATTTTGCCTCTTTGTGAGAGAACCAAATCTCTGGCTTATTTGGGGTACTTTAAATTACACGATAGGGCCACGCTTCTATGCGGTTTAACAACTTCTGGGATTATCGCCGAATTCTGCTTTCAAAAGGCTTTGCCTCAGCGGTGCGGCAATCAAGAAAAAATGTGTTGGCCTACGGTCAGGGTCGGCCGCTGGAAGCCGGACCTTACATGGCCGAGTTGGATGTCACCTATCGCTGCAACTGCCGCTGCCAGATGTGCCAGCGCTGGCAGGATCCCCGCAGTAATGAGCTGCGGGCGGATGAATATGAAGCCCTTGCCGCAGGATTGCACGAAATGGGCTCCCATCAAATCAGTATTGCCGGCGGGGAGCCTTTGATGCGCGAAGACGTTTTTGACATCATCGAAAGTTTTTCAGGTCGGGGAATGTCCGTAAACATATGCACCAACGGCCTTTTGCTTGAAAAATTTCACGAACAGATTTGTACATCCAATGCAGCCCTTGTGACCGTCAGCCTAGACGGCGCCTCAGCCGACAGCCATGACACCATCAGGGGCGCTCCGGGTTCTTACCAACAGATTGAAGAGGGCATCCGGCAGCTGCTTTCACACGCTCGATTGTCGCGCCCGATCGTGCGCGTCCGCATGACCATCTCCAACCAGAATGTGAATGAAATGCGGGCGTTTTATCAAAAATGGGATGGGGTGGTCGATGATGTTTTGTTCCAGCCGGTGCATCATTGCAACGACGCCTATTATACCGGAATGGATGAGGGCAGCTTGCACCTGGATCCCGATTTGATTGCCGACCAGATTGATGCCACTCCCCTGGCAAACGATGGCTATTTGACACGTCTGATTGACAGCCTGAGAGCCTGCGGGTCGTATCCGCATCAACCCTGTTTTGCCGCGGTATTGATGGCGCGCATCGATCCCTGGGGCAAGGTTTACCCCTGCCTGGAACAACACGTCAGTGTCGGCTCCATTCGGGAAACCGATTTTCAGACCATCTGGAATTCGGAACGTATCCACAACGAGCGCCGGCAACTGGCTGCCGACCGTGCCTGCCGCTGCTGGTACAACAATACGGCATTGATCGGCTATTACGGCAATTTGCTGCAAAAGTCCCGCATCCAGTCGTTGTGGGATCTGGCGCGACATAATGTCGCCTGCCGCATTCCGGCGATTTCTACGGACAAAAAATTTTAAAGCCCTGATTTAACAAATGCGATCAAGGCTCCATCTCTGTTGGTGGATTCCATGCCGCCGGCCATATTTCAAAATTTACGAATCAATTCTATAGTCGTTGTCAAAAAACCGTTCCGATTGCAGAACGTTTTTTTGCGACAACACTTATGCCGGTACCTTTTTTCGGAACATTTTAATAACAAGCGGTATAAATTTCAACTGACTAGCCTGTAGATGACAAGCGCGTAGTACCGATTAATCCCTTGCCGGTCTGCTTAACATGAAACATCGCCTGGTCCGCTAGCGCAAGCAAGCCTTCGCGATTATCGGAGTCATCGGGAAATGTGGCAATTCCAAAACTGGCAGCCAGATTAACAAGGTAACCGGCTTCAGACAAGTACGTTGTATGGATCATTTTGTAGCGAATGAGTTCAACGAGTTCAGTTGCCGCACTTTTATCGAACCCGGGCATTACGATAACAAACTCATCTCCCCCATAGGCAACGCCAAAGCAAGGTCTGTTAATGCAGCGTTTGATCGTCTTTGCCACCTCTTTAAGTGCCTGACTCCCATTCAGGTGACCATAGGTGTCGACCACGCGCTTGAAGTTATCCATGTCCATAAACACCAGAGAAAATGGCTTGCGGGTGGATTTACTTTCTTCAATTACACCATCCAATGCTTGATAAAGGTAGCGCGTGTTAAACAGCCCGGTTAAATTATCATGGATCGAAAGGTTGCGGAATTTTTTGCGGTCTCGCCTGAGCTCTTTTTCCAGGGCCTTCTTCTTGGTATTGTCGACCATGATGCCTTCTAAAATGGCATCTCCGTGCTCACGCTCGATCATTCGGATATTGGCCAATACCCATACGGGTTTGCCATCTTTGCGCTTCAGCCGTAGTTCATGGTTTTCAACCGTACCTTTCTTCTGCAAAGTCCGGATCAACCGGGCACGATCCTCAGGATTGTAATAAAATCGAATGGCACCCTCTTTCAGCGCAAGGATCTCATCAACTGAATCATATCCCAGAATACGCGCATAGGCCGGATTGACGCGCTTAATCTCACCGGACAATCGAATCTGAAACATTCCCTGCACGGCGTTTTGAACCATATTGCGGTATCGCCGTTCCGCCCTTTTCAGTTCTTCCTGTGCTTCTTTTAGATCGGTTAAATCCGTTAGAAATACCATAAAGCCCGTAATCTGGTTGTTTTCATCCTTGAAGGTGCTGCGGGTAAACAGCATCGGAATCAAAAGACCATCTGTGGCGCGAAACAAAGCTTCAAAACTGAAATGATCAGGGCTTGCGGAATAAAAGTTAAGCGAGTTTTTATCGTAAAATTTGTCGACCAATTGACCGATGAAGGCATCACGGTCATAGCCGGAGATCTTTAACAGGGCTTTATTGACTTCGATAATCACACGATTTTCATCCAGCAGCATGAATCCTTCAAACCGGCTGTCTAGCACACGATTGTATTTATCTTCAGCCTGCTGTCTTTGGCTGCGGCATTCCTTGAGCTCATTTTTCAGCGATGCAATTTGTTGTAACAATTGCTCGGTTGATGTTGGCATATTCATCTAATTCTCCAGCGTTTGGGTAAGGGATAAGCTAGATTTTGAAAGCCCTGAAACCTAAAAATCTAAAATAAAATTAGGAAGTAATCCGGAGATTGTCAAACGCTTGGGGGCCTTGTTTGTTTCCGGAAACAGGTCTTTGCTGTTGCGGTGATCCGATGTTCCTAAGGTCCGATCTTTAATGCAGCCAGATGCTTTTTTCTGTATTTCATATTTAGCAATTCCACCAGAAGAGAAAAGCCCATGGCAAAATAAATATAACCCTTGTTAATGTGCTGGCCCATTCCCTCGGCCACGAGCATGACCCCGATGAGCAATAAAAACGCCAGGGCCAGTATTTTGACCGTGGGGTTGTGCTCAACGAAATTTCCGATAGATTTGGCTGACACCAGCATGACGACCATAGCAACAACCATGGCGGCAACCATTATCCAGATTTGATTGGCCATGCCGACGGCCGTAATGACAGAGTCTAAAGAAAAGACGATATCAAGAAGGATTATTTGAAGAAGCACAAATTTGGCGGCCAATCCTGAAATCTGGCGGATATTTTCTTCGGGCGAACCTTCAATTTTTTGGTGAATTTCATATGTGGATTTTGCAATGAGAAAAATGCCGCCTCCCAGCAATATCAGGTCCCGGCCCGAAAAGGCTTTGGAAAAGACACTGAACAAAGGTGATTTCAGGCCCATCACCCAGGTGATTGAAAATAATAACAACAGTCGCATCAGCAGGGCCAGGAAAATGCCCAGCTTTCGGGTTTTTTCACGAGAGCGTTCCGGAGCGCGGGCAACGACAATTGAGATAAATACGATATTATCGATACCCAGCACGATCTCCATCGCGGTAAGGGTGACAAGAGCCGTAAATGCTTCCAGAGAAAAAATATCCATTTTAAGAACCTCTTATGTTACCTGGCGATCTGAACATTGCGAATTGCGGTATCGGCTCGAGTCCTCTAAATTGCGGTCAGAGCGGTGACGACGCGTTTCATCATGGCGGCATCTTTGTAAGGTTGGGGCGATTCGCAGATCAGAGTGGCATCGACTTTGTGTCTGAGCATCTCTACCGCCAGGGGCTCAAAAAATCTTTTGGTGGTTTTCAAATGCTTGCGCTCGCCTTTGGGGCCGTATTCGATACCGGAAAAGTGGGCGTGAAATTTCTTGGGTAGCTTGTCCAAGATTCGACCATAATCCACCTGGCCCCGGCTGCGGGCATGCAGGTGCGCAAAGTCAACGCAAAGGCTGCAACCGGTTTCCTTCTTTAAGTTTAAAAGCTCGTCGACGGATCCGAACTGGGAGGGCTTGCCTGTCACTTCCGGACATAATCTGACTTTCCATCTGTTTCTTTTGAGGTGGGTTTGAATTTCCACAACGGCTTTTCTGACCATGGCAAAGGTCTGCTCGGCGGTTCTCTGCTGATAGAAACCGGCGTGAAACACGACGTTTTGGGCACCAAGGGCTTGGGCGCGCTGGCAGGCGTCCAGAATGCGCTTTTTGCTTGCCCGGATCTTTTCTTTTTCATCGGATGCCAGATTGATGTAGTAGGGTGCATGCACCGATAGAATAATGCCGTTTTTTTTTGCCAGGGAACCGACTTTCCGGGCATCTTCCATTGACATCCGCACCCCATAGGTAAACGCCACCTCCATGCAATCCAGCTGCATGCGGGCCACCTTGCGCACGCCTTCCAAATTGCCCAAACCTTCAGATCCCGCCGGTCCAATTTTAATCATTTTGCCTCTGGTCACTGGCTGCTGTAACCTGAATATTGTAGGGGCGGGGTTTACCCCCGCCCATAAAGGACATTGCCCGGGCGGGGGTAAACCCCGCCCCTACATCAGCATAAATCTACCAACCCCAAACCAAATCATCGTCGCTGAGCTTACGCCGCATTCCGCTTGGTGGATCGATACGGATGCAGCACCTGGGGTGCAAAGTTCAGGGTCGCGAAATAATCCGCAACGGTTTCTTCCCGGCGGATCAATTCCACCGATCCATTTGATCGCAGCAGCAGTTCTTTGGGGCGCAATCGGCCGTTGTAGTTAAATCCCATGGCATGCCCGTGGGCGCCGGTATCGTGAATCAACAAACGATCGCCGTCTTCGATTTCAGGCAGCAGCCGCTGAATGGCAAACTTGTCGTTGTTTTCACATAATGATCCGACCACATCCACTTTTTCAAAGAGTTGCTTCGGCTGTTTACCGACGACGGTTATGTGATGGTAGGCACCGTAGATGGCCGGGCGCATTAAAGCGGCCATCGACGCATCCACCCCAATGTATTTTCGATAAATGTCTTTTTGGTTGACGGCAGTGGTCACCAGCACGCCGTGCGGACCGGTCATATAGCGGCCGCTTTCGACATAGAACCGCGGCTCGTAATCGTTTTGCGCTTTAAAGGCGGCAAACAGACCGGCGATGTCAGCGGCCACGGCAAAAATATCCAGCGGCTTTTGCCCGGGCTCATAGGGAATGCCCAGACCGCCGCCGATGTTGATAAATTCGATGCGGATATCAAGGGCTTTCGACACCCGCGCCGCCACCTCCAGCAACATGGCGGCGGTTTGAACCATATAATGCGCATTCAATTCATTGGACACCAGCATGGTGTGCAAACCGAATCGACGGGCGCCGCGGCCCATAGCCGCTTGATAGGCATCGATGATCTGGCTGTCGGCAACGCCGTATTTTGACTCCAGCGGGTCGCCGATGATGCTGTTGCCGCTGCGGCCGGGTCCGGGATTGTAACGGAAGCTGATCGTTTCGGGCATTTGCGGCACTTTAGGGATCAAAGCAATGTCATCCAGATTCAGGATACAGCCGCCATCGGCATCAGCCGCCTTAAATTCCTCGGCAGTCGTGTTATTGGAGGAAAACATGATATCTTCACCCCGGGCACCGATTTGACGGCTGAGAATCAGCTCCGCAATGGAACTGCAATCAAAACCGAATTTCAGATCCTGCATGATTTGCAGGATACGCGGGTTGGGCAGCGCCTTGACGGCAAAATATTCCCGGAATCCGTTCAGCCGGGAGAAAGCGGCAATGAAATCTTTTCCGGTTTGGCGGATGCCGGTTTCGTCGTATATATGGAACGGTGTTCCATAGGTGTTGGTGATTTCATCCAGCATGGGCAACAATCGATTTTCAAATGCTTGCGACATGGGCATGGTTCTTCACTCCGTTCAGGGTTCTGCGTTCCGGATTCAGGTTTGCGGTTTGCGGCAATTTTTCAAATGTAGGGGCGGGGTTTATCCCCGCCCTCATGAGTGGACGTCCGGGCTGGGGTAAACCCCGCCCCTACAATTTTCAAACCGCCCGTGACGAATAACCGTTAACAAATAACCAATACCGATTAAAAATTTCTTACGAAATTTTTAGCTGAGTGCCTGCTTGATTCTTTGCATGACGAGTTCAACGTTTTCGGCGTCATTGAAAGCACTGAGGCGGATGAAGCCTTCGCCGCAGCGTCCGAATCCGGCACCCGGGGTGCATACCACTCCGGCTTTCTCAAGCAGCAGATCGAAAAAGGCCCAGGAATCGGTTTGACCGTAGATCCAGATGTACGGAGAGTTTTCACCTCCCACGCATTCATAACCCAGGGCTTCCATTTCTTTGCGAATCAGGGCGGCATTTTTCAGGTAATAGTCAATTAAGGCTCCGGTCTGTTTGCGACCCGCATCACTGTAAATGGCCTCCGCGGCACGCTGAACCGGATAGGATACGGCGTTAAATTTGGTGGATTGACGCCGAAACCACAGATCATGGACGGAATGGGCCTCGCCGCTTTCGGTGTAGGCCTTGCAGGATGTCGGCACCACGGTGAACGCACAGCGGGTGCCCGTAAATCCGGCCGTTTTGGAAAAGCTCCTGAATTCAATGGCCACTTCCCGCGCCCCGTCGATCTCAAATATCGATTTGGGCAAATCCGCATCCTGAATGAACGACTCGTAGGCCGCATCGTAAAGGATCAGGGACCGGTTCTCACGGGCAAAATCCACCCAGGCCTGAAGCTGCGACCGGTTGATGGTGGCGCCGGTGGGATTGTTGGGGAAACACAAATAAATCAGATCGACATCTTTCGGCGGCAGTGCAGGGATAAAACCGTTTTTCCGGGTGCTTTCCAGGTAGGTAATGCCGTCGTAACGGCCGTCTTGAAACGCTCCGGTGCGGCCGGCCATCACGTTGGTATCCAGATAGACCGGATAAACCGGATCCGGAATGGCGATGCGGATGCCGCTGGCAAAAATTTCCTGGATGTTGCCGGTATCACATTTGGCGCCGTCGCTGACAAATATTTCCTGAGCAGAAATATCAGCTCCCCGCTCTTGATAGTCGGCCTCGGCGATCTTTTCGCGCAAAAATACATACCCCTGTTCAGGACCGTACCCCCGGAAGGTGGCTGCCTCACCCATTTCATCGACGGCCCGGTGAAAAGCCTCGATGCACACCTGCGGCAGGGG
Organism: Desulfobacterales bacterium; assembly: GCA_050116835.1. Lineage (GTDB taxonomy): Bacteria > Desulfobacterota > Desulfobacteria > Desulfobacterales > JAHEIW01 > JAHEIW01. The sequence continues at coordinate 5,114 of JASFNW010000123.1, read as the reverse complement.
AAGGGTCACATCGCCGATTCCCAGTTTGATGATTTCTTTGTCCGGGTTCTGCGCTTGAAATTCATCGGTCCGTCGTCTGATTTCCGAAAAAAGATACGATGCCCGCAGCTTCAGGTAGTTTTCATTAATTTTGATCATGATGCTTCCCCTTTAAATTAATTATCGTTAGCGCATAAAATTGAAATATCGCGAAGCGATGATAGCTTTTTGCCGGGCAACGCTTGCCACACCGACTTGTCCCGGCGAAGCTCGTTAGAGCGAAGACGGAAGCTTTTAGCGAAGGCGGGTCGCCCGGCAAAATGTCTGCGTGTGTCTGCGCGCGTGTCTGCGGTTAATTATTTCTTTTCAATTTTATCAATCGGAATGCGAGCCGTCTCCTTGTAGGTCGACAATGCAATGGCCGTTTGGATAGATTGGACCCCCGCGATGGCTGCAATTTTATCGCGAATCAGTTCGCTGAGTGCTTCGGTGTCGGCCGCTCGAACTTTGACCACAAAGGCGTCTTCACCGGCCACGTAATGCACCTCCTGGACCTCCGGCAGCCGGGAAAGTGTTTGACCGACTTTGATCTCAGCATCCAGTTTCTTCAATTTGATCATAACGAATGCCACCAGACTTTTGGCAAAGCGTTTGGGATTCAGCCTGACCTCATACCCATCGATATAGCCCTGTTTTTCCAGCTTGCGGATACGCTCCAGCACAGCCGATGGCGCCATGCCCACCTGACGCGCAACCTCCACGTTGGGAATCCGGGCCTTTTCTTGTAATATTTTCAGTATTTTCAGGCTAACGTCATCAATCATTCTTGTTCTAACCTTTTTTTCAGATAATTATTCACTTATTTTATATTTGTCAAGAATATTCTGCGGAATTAATTCTGGCGGATGGTGGATGGTTTCTGGCTGCTTGCTGCTGGCCACCGGCTGTCCTCTGAGTGACCCAGGCGCATCACCCGAAACCCGAAATCAAGGGAGGGGTCGGCCACCGTGCCGACCTTCAAGCGGCGGGCGCAGTGGCCCGCCCGACTCGCAAACCGTAACCATCGAACCCTGCTCGCCACGGTGAAGCTTGCTAAAGCGAAGCCGGAAACCCTGAACCTTGCTTGCCGCGGCGTAGCTCGATAGAGCGAAGACGAAAACCGATAAACCTAAAGAACACATTAAGCCGCAAAACGACACGTCAGAGCTTCTGGGCGACACCTCAGGCCGGAAAACGACACATCATAAAGACAGAAGACAGAGGACAGATCGCAAAAATGGAAAATTAAAAACTGCCTCTGGACGGAGATGGGTTTGTAATAATTAAATGCCCTATGATTATTTCTCTGATAATTATTGTGGAAATTAATAGTATTTTAAAAGTAAGCCGCCATCTACAGTCAACTCTATACGAGATCGACTCGATAGTAGGTTGCTCGCGCTCTAAGATCTGATTCTATTGGCGGTTCTTCCTTTAAGTCAATCATACCGACATAGGCCCCTTGTCTAAGCAACTCAGCTGCATTGGTTTGCAATTCAGTCCGTTGATTTAAGGCTAGATCAAACTGTACTTTTTCATTTTCTGATAAAGGGTCCGGCGGGGAATATTCAACAATTCAGTTGTTTTTTTGCGGTTCCAGTTGGATTTGTTCAATGCTTCTACAAGAAGAACCTTTTCGATAGATGCAATTTTCTGTCGAAAATCCGTACTCGAAGAGTCGAACTCTATTTCTTTTTCTCCCAGAGTATTTTCTGAAATTTTTGGAGTCGCTTGATGACGGAGCAAAAAATCAAAATTGCCAATTGTCAGATACCGCTGCAAAGCGTTTTGTAGCTCCCTGATATTCCCGGGCCAGTGATAATTGTAAAGGGCCTCCATATATTTTCCCGGAATGACCTGGCGTGGCTCTCCCTTGGTAAACATTGAGAGGAAATGATCAATGAGCAACGGAATGTCCTCCTTACGCTCTCTTAGAGGCGGAAGGGTTATGGGAACAATATGTATTCGGTAAAAGAAGTCTTCTCGCATGGTTCCATTTTTTACAGCTTCGGCCATATTTTTGTTTGTGGCGGCGATGATGCGAAAATCCGAATGGTAGATGTCATTAGTCCCTACAGGTGAATACCCACCGCCCTCGATAGCTCTCAATAGTTTGCTTTGTAGTCCAAGGCCGATGTCGCCCACTTCGTCAAGAAACAAAACGCCGCCATCAGCTTTTTCGAGAAAACCGGGTTTATCCATGTAAGCTCCAGTAAAAGCACCTTTTTTGTGGCCGAAAAAGGAGCTTTCTAACAAAGCTTCTGGAATCGCCTGACAGTTTACCGGTGCAAAGACCTTTTCGGAACGACGGCTCATGCTGTGAATGGCTTTGGCTACCAATTCCTTTCCCGTTCCGGATTCTCCGTAGATGATGACATTCGCATCAGAACTTGCAGCGCGGATGATTAATTCGTAGACATTTTGCATTGCTGAGCTCTTGCCGATGATATCTCCAAACCTGAATCGATCTTTGATGCTAGATCGCAATTTGACGTTTTCCTTATAAAGTGAATCCGCACGTTCCTGGGTTTCAATTTCGTTGAGTTTTCTTTCATTGATATCTCTGATTGTACAAAGAAGGGCTGACTTTCCGTACCACTTTATCGGTGTATTGTGCCCTTCAGCCCAAAATTTACGGCCGTCCTTGGAGATACACACGCCTTGAAAAATTTCCATCGATTTGCCGTAATCCTTGTTGCGATTATCGATTGCCTCAAATTGTTTTATGATTTTTTGATAGCTCTCTCGGAATTCGTCGGATATCAAATTGAAAACATTTTTCCCGATTAATTCGTTTTCGTTAGAATATCCGAACATGAAGAGAAAAGCATCGTTGACAAAAAGTAATTTGTTTGCCTGAACAAGCATAATCCCGTCGGCCACATTTTTGGCGAGGGATCGATATCTCTCTTCGCTCTCTCTGACCATCTTTTCGGCCATTTTTCTTCCCTCAACCTCTTTGTTTAGGAGAAGATTTGCTGCTTTCAGGTCGGCTGTACGCTCCTCAACCCTTTTCTCCAACTCTTCATTGAGCTTGCGGACATTATCTTCCGCCTGACGGCGCTCAGCGATTTCTGCTACTAGCCGGTCGTTGTTTTTTTTAAGCTCTCTTTGCATCAAGCGGAGGGATAGATGTGTCCGAACCCGAGCGAGGACTTCGTCCTCTTGAAAGGGCTTGGTGATAAAATCGACTCCTCCGGCTTCAAACCCCCGCACCTTATCCTTGGTGGCCGTCAGGGCCGTCATAAATATTACGGGAATATTGCGAGTGCTTTTATCTTCTTTCAACCGATTGCATATTTCAAACCCATCCATTCCCGGCATAAGCACATCCAGCAAAATAAGACCGGGACGGGCGTAACGCGCTTTTTGAAGCCCGCTTTCGCCGTCCCGGGCAACCAGCATTCGAAATCCATGGTCTTCCAAAGAGGCCGATATGACGCCCAGATTGGCAGGATCATCATCAACGATCAGGATGCTGGACTCTTCTTGATTACCATTTATTGAGATTGCTTTCATCTGTCTTGTCCTCTATAAGATTTGACCAAGGTCAGAATTTTTTTCTCATCGAACCTTTCGGCAAGATTTCGCAATCTGCGTGCAAACGGGCCATACTCTTGGCCCATCTCATCGATATGCTCGGCTCGGTTCAGAATTCCGCGTATATCGCCACGCATCGCTAAGTCCAACAATTTTTCTATCTCTGATGCGGGCGCAGGTTTGATTATCGGTTCTGTATGGTCTTCAGCCAAATTGTCATCTTCATTCTCATCATAAAGCCACTCAATGTTCAGATGCTCTTCCATCAGAGCGGAAAGCTTCGGCCAGCTGACCGGTTTGGGCAGGAAACCGTCATAACCCATCTCTTTACTTAACGCTTGATCTCTTTCTGTTACGCTGGCGGACACAGCAATAATTGTCACCCGTTTGTTTTTCGTTATCCGGTTGATATGGCTAATGGCTTCAATGCCGTCCATTATCGGCATTCTGCGATCCATAAAAATGAGGTCGAAGTGTGATTTGCTTGCCAAATCGACGGCCTGTTGGCCGTTGATTGCTTCGAAGACCTCAAATCCCATATGCTTTAACATGGCAACCAAAACGTCTCGATTGGAGCAGATATCATCAACCACCAGTGCTTTGCGGCGCCTTCCCCGGTAACCTATGATCGTGCGTCCTGAGTGCTTTACGATTCCTTCTGCCAGGGCGATTGCTGGTACCTCTATTTCAAACCAGAAGCGGCTGCCTCGTCCCACCTGGCTTTCGACATTCAAGTTGCCGCCCAATAGCTGCACGAACTGATGACTGATGGAAAGACCCAGGCCGGTTCCTTCAGCGCTGTTCTCTTTGTCGGTTATCTGCTCGAAGGGTACAAAAATACGCTCGAACTGTTTGGGAGAAATACCAATGCCGGTATCCTCCACCTCGAAGCGAAGCAAGGCTCGTGGTTCCAGAGGCTTGGGATTTGTTGCTTCGTTATCGTCTACTCTTTTGACACGCAGGGTCACTTGACCCATTTCAGTGTATTTAATGGCATTGTCCAGCAGATTGATTAATATCTGCCGTAGCCGAGTCTCGTCGGCAAGTATGAAAGAGGGTAAAGTATCGGACCTTTCAATGTTGACATTAAGGTCTTTGGCCTCAGCCCTCGCACGGGTTACCGCAGCGATATTTTCTATGAAACTTGGTAAATGAATCGGTGCAAGCTGAAGCTGAACTCTTCCGGACTCGATTCTGGCAATGTCCAGAATATCGTTTATCAGTGTCAAAAGATGTTCGCCGCTACTGTGGATGGTACGCAGCCGCTCTCTTTGTTTTTTGGATAAATTCTTCTCTCTTTTGAGAATCTGGGCGTATCCTATTATGGCGTTTAACGGCGTGCGCAACTCGTGGCTCACACTGGCCAGAAATTCGCTTTTAGCCCGGCTGGCAGCTTCGGCTTGATCCTTTGCAATCGATAACTCCGTGGTTCTTTCCATAACTTTGGTTTCAAGCTCGTCATACGCTTTTTGCAGCATCTCCTCGGCTTTTCTTCGTTCGGTGATGTCTGTCAGAATACCCTCCGTGCAAATCAGATGCCCTTCTTTGTCCCGAAT
>JASFNW010000122.1:0-15922 GCA_050116835.1 Desulfobacterales bacterium | reverse complement strand
CGATCTGGGCATCAGCGCCTTTACCGAGCGCGATTATCGATGTCTGAAGTTCGCCATGCAAAATGACGTGGATGCCGTCAGCCAGTCTTTTGTGGAAACTGCCATGGACATTAAAGCCGTTCGCAGGGCGGCCAAAGACTTAGGCCATGATCCGTTTATTATCGCCAAGATCGAGCGCATCGGGGCGCGCAATCACATCGATGATATCCTGGATGCCGCCGACGGCATTATGATTGCCCGCGGTGATCTGGGGGTCGAAATTCCCATCGAAAAAATGGCTCATGCCCAAAAGTTGCTCATGAACAAGGCCAATCTTGCCGGCAAACCGGTCATTACGGCCACTCAGATGCTGGAATCCATGTCTCACAGCCGCAGGCCGACCCGGGCCGAAGCCACCGATGTGGCCAACGCCATCCTGGACGGCACCGATTGTGTCATGTTGTCCGGCGAATCGGCCATGGGTGAATATCCGGTGCATGCGACGAATATGCTGGCCAGAATAGCAGCAGATATCGAACCGCATCGCACGGTCAATCCCATCGGGGGAAAACTGAGATCCCGCCGGGAATACGATGACAAAAAAGTTGAAGATTTGATCGCCTTATGCGTTGAAACGATCCTTGAGCGTATTACACCGCCAATCGTTATCGTACCAACCCGCAGCGGGGCAACCGCCAGAAGAATTACGCGTTACAGACTGCCGGTCTGGATTACCGCCTTCAGTCGCTTTGAAAAAACCTGCCAGGATCTGTTGTTTTCATACGGCGTTCAGCCGGTTTGTGAGCCGGATCATCCGGATGACTGGAAGCAATGCGCCCGCAACTTGCTGCTGAACGTCGGGGAAGTCGGCCACCTGGTAGTGTTGACCGAAGGGCCATCAGAAAAGCATCCTGATCGCAACAACCGCGTGGAAATCCTGGATTTGAGCCGGACATAAAAAAGCGCTTCCGCCGGTCTTTTGTCAATAGGTTCAAGAGTTTTAATGGATTTTATGGATTAGAACTGGCAAGGTATATGAGTTCAAATTTAAAAAAATTGCGGCAACATGCTCGCCACATTTTTGAAGCCGGGCTGCAGGCCGTAGATCCGGTGGCAGCCATCAATGACTATGTGACGGTGCGTGAAAATGTGCTGCGCATCGGAGATCAGCGATTTGATCTCAGGGAATATGATCGCATTCTCATCGTTGGCGCCGGCAAAGCTGTTGCACCCATGGCCCAAGCGATGCAAGACCAGCTGGGCAATCGAATTGCCGATGGCATTATCGTGACCAAAGATGACCATGGCCTGCCCTTAAAAAAAATTAAAGTGTGCGAGGCCAGCCATCCGGTTCCCGATGCGCGGGGGGTAGCGGGTACCGAAGAAATCCTCGCTCTGGTCGAAAACGCCACCGAGCGGGATCTGGTCATCTGCTTGATCTCCGGTGGGGGCTCGGCGCTTTTAATCGCACCGGTAGAGGAAATATCCCTTGCCGACAAACAACACACCACCAAATTGTTACTGGCCTGCGGTGCTACGATTCACGAATTTAACACCGTCCGCAAACATCTGTCCCGTGCCAAAGGCGGCCGGCTGGCACAAAAAGCGTACCCGGCGACGGTGACCAGTCTGATTCTGTCTGATGTCGTCGGTGATGATCTGGATGTGATTGCCTCAGGACCAACCGTTCCCGATCCCAGCACATTCCATGATGCCGAACAGATTCTCAAAGGCTATGGCATCTGGGATCAGCTGCCGGCGAATGTCCGCAACCATATCGAAAGAGGATCGGCCGGTCAGATTGAGGATACGCCCAAATCAGACCATATGGCTTTTCAAAGATGTTCCCAGGTACTGGTGGGAACCAATCTCCAAGCACTGGCGGCTGCGGGTAAAGCGGCCAAGCGTCTCGGATATCGCCCTTTAATTCTGTCTTCTAAGATCGAGGGCGAAGCCCGTGAGGTCGCCAAGTTTTATACGGCCGTTGCCAAGGAAGTGCTGAGCTCAAACAACCCGATGGAACCCCCGGTATGCGTCCTGGCTGGAGGTGAGACCACCGTCACGATTTCAGGTGAAGGCCGCGGCGGACGCAATCAGGAATTTGCCCTGGCAGCGGCAATGGCGATTGATGGTGTCAACAAGGTTGTTGTGTTGAGCGGTGGCACGGATGGAACCGATGGTCCAACCGACGCCGCGGGAGCGCTGGCTGACGGTATGACTCTGAAGCGGGCCCGAGATGAGAATATGGATCCGAAAGATTTTCTGCGACGCAATGATTCTTACCGCTTTTTTAAGCAGTTGGACGACCTGGTGATCACGGGGCCCACCCGCACCAATGTAATGGACATTTATATGCTGTTGATCGGCAGGGATGGGTAGTTTCGGTTGATGGCCTGCGACGAGCTCAGTCGAATCGATTACCGTTTGCGGATGGGTCGAAAAGAATATTTGTCATCATGAAATCCGCATTCTGCAATCTTTAAAAGATGTCCGTTCGGCTATCGTTTCGATCGCAAGCGGGTCAGACCGCCGGCTGCAGGCCGATCCAAAAACCACATCAACTGACCCCTGGACGGCTGGATGAGCTGGGCGGGATAGCGATCGGGCGCTGCGGCACCCTCCAGCACCGTCTTGAGAGCCTCTGCTTTCTCATCGCCGCTAACCAGGAACAGAATTAGATCGGCGTTATTCAAGACCGGCACCGTCAGGGTAATGCGATACGAATTGAATTTTTCAACCCAGTTGGCCACCACCATACATTTTTGTTCACGCAGCGCCGGCGAATCGGGGAAAAGTGAAGCCGTATGACCATCCGACCCCATTCCCAGCAAAACAGAATTAAAGCGGGGCATCTTGCCGTTTGTGATGCCAAAGAATTGGCGAATATCGCGGACGTAATCTTCTGCTGCTTCGCCGGCATCGGGGTTTTCAGCGCGTATGCGGTGAATGTTGGCGGGTGGAATGGGAGCATGGGATAACATGGCTTCAAAGGCCATCCGGTAGTTACTGTCCGGGTGTTCTGGTGGAACGTGGCGTTCATCGCCCCAGAAAAAATGGATCCGCTCCCATGGAATCCGACGGTCCAACTCAGGGTCATCTGCCAGCAGTGCATAAAGTCTGCGCGGTGTCGAACCGCCGGACAGGGCAATGCTATAAACATCATTGGTTTGCAAGATTCTGTAGATGTGCTTCACGAGCGTTTCAGCGGCTGCTCTGCACATCGATTCTGCATCGGCGACAATTTGAATTTTATGATTTTTTGAGGTCATTATCTTGATGGGATGATCTGTCCGGAAATATGACGGATATAAGATTCAGTACCTTTGTGCGGAAAGATAAGAACCAAATTGATAATTTGCAATTCTTTGCCTGTCGAAACGACTTGTTAAAGCAAAAAGAAGCATTATCATAGAACAATTATTCTTGCCGGGGGATGACAACATGCTTGCCAAAAAAAATCCGACCACAACAAAAAGCTGGCAAAACTTAGGCCGACACTATGAAAAAATAAAAGACCTTCACATGCGGGAGCTCTTTGCCGAAGATCCCGGGCGATTTGAAACGTTCTCCATCCGTTTCAACGATATAATGGTGGATTACTCAAAAAACAGGATCACAGAGGAAACCCTCAAAAGCCTGATCGCGCTGGCAGAAGAATGTGAACTGGGCAAGGCGATCGAAAGCATGTTTGCCGGTCACAGAATTAATGAGACTGAAGATCGAGCTGTCTTGCATACAGCCTTACGTAACAGGGATAACACCCCGGTGGTAAGTGATGGTCAGGATGTAATGCCGGAAGTCAACCGGGTCTTAAATCAAATGGAAAATTTTTCTGCCCGGATCATATCAGGAGATTGGCAGGGGTATACCGGCAAAAAAATCTCGGATATCGTCAATATCGGCATCGGCGGTTCTGACCTGGGCCCGTTGATGGTCACCGAAGCATTGCGGCCTTATGCCCAAAAGGACATAAAGGTTCATTTTGTTTCAAACGTCGACAGCACCCACATCACCGAAACCCTGAAAGACCTGAATCCGGCAACCACCCTGTTTATGATCGCTTCCAAAACGTTTACCACTCAGGAGACCATGACGAATGCATTTTCCGCCCGAAACTGGTTTTTAGCGGCGGCCGGGGACTCGCAACACATCGCCCGCCATTTTGTAGCCATATCCACCAACAGTGAGGCAGTCGAAAAATTCGGTATCGACAAGGACAACATGTTTATTTTCTGGGACTGGGTGGGCGGACGCTACTCCCTGTGGTCGGCCATCGGTTTGTCCATCGCCTGCTATATCGGATATGAGAATTTCGCTGCGCTGCTGCAGGGCGCTTTCGAAATGGATCAGCATTTCAAATCAGCGCCTTTTGATCAAAACATCCCGGTGATCCTGGCCTTAATCGGCATCTGGTATAACAATTTTTTCGACGCCCAGACCGAAGCCATCCTGCCCTATGATCAATACATGCACCGGTTTCCGGCTTATTTTCAGCAGGGCAACATGGAAAGCAACGGTAAATCCGTTGATCGCAATGGCCAAAAAATCGATTACCAGACAGGGCCGATCATCTGGGGCGAGCCGGGCACCAACGGCCAGCATGCCTTTTACCAGCTCATTCATCAGGGCACCAAACTCATTCCGGCCGATTTTCTGGCACCGGCCATCAGTCACAATCCCTTAGGAGATCATCATCAAATACTGTTATCGAATTTCTTCGCCCAGACCGAAGCACTGATGAACGGCAAAACAGCGGATGCCGTCAAGGCCGAATTAAAAAAAGACGGCAAAGACGATCCTGAAATTCAAAAATTATGGCCGCATAAGGTATTTGAGGGCAACCGTCCGACCAACTCCATACTTTTCAAGCAACTCACCCCTAAAGTCCTGGGAAATCTTATTGCCCTGTACGAGCATAAGATTTTCGTTCAGGGGGTGATCTGGAATATTTTCAGCTTCGATCAATGGGGTGTCGAGCTCGGCAAACAGCTGGCCAGCAAAATTTTGCCCGAACTGGCAGATAACAAACCGGTGGACACTCATGATTGCTCAACCAACGGGCTGATCAACGCTTACAAGAAGATGAGGGCTTAGATCGTTTAATGTCGAAATCGAGAGCGACTTCAACCGACAATGCATGTTGAGAGGAGAATTAAGAAAATGTACTCGAAAAAATTTTCGCTGGTTACGATGGCGGTACTGCTGTTTTTGATTTTAATTGGATGTGCCCAGACCAACAGTAACACCGTCAAGGCCTCGGCAACACCGGTCATCGATCGCATCCAACAACGCGGCATGCTGACGGTGGGCATGACCGGTAACATGCCGCCGTTGAACATGACGTCTAAAGAGGGCGAGCTGATGGGGTATGAAGTCGATCTCGCCCGGGCGATGGCCAAGGCCATGGGGGTCAAGGCCAAACTGGAAACGATGCCTTTTGCCGAACTGCTGCCGGCCCTGGAGGCGGGCAAAATCGATATGATTGTGTCCAACATGACCATTACCCCCGGACGCAACCTGAAAGTGGCGTTTATCGGGCCGTACTTTATTTCCGGCAAAGCGTTTTTGACCAAAATCAAAACCATCGCCATGGCAGAGGAAGCCGACGATATTGATGCCCAAAATACCAAACTGGTCGCGCTTAAAGGATCTACCAGCCAGGCATTCGTCGAAACCGCCATACCCGAAGCCCAGCTGGTAACTGCCGCGGACTATGATGAGGCAGTGAAAATGGTGCTCGAGGACAAAGTGCATGCAATGGTGGCGGATTATCCGATTGCCGTGGTGTCGGTTTTCCGTTATCCGGGCCAGGGATTATTATCGGTGGTGACCACGCTTACCTATGAACCGATCGGCATTGCAGTGCCGGCCGGTGACCCGCTGCTGGTCAACTGGGTCGAAAATTATCTGGATATCGCCGACAGCACCGGTTTACTGGAGGAATTAAGAGGCAGATGGTTGCTCAATGCCGACTGGTTGAATCGGCTACCGTAATCCGGTTTTTATAAAAACCGGATCGTGTTTTGTTATTGGGTATTGGTTATTCGTATTTGAACGGAAGCGGGATGATTTGCCATTATATTTAGGCAAGTTCATCCCGCTTTGCTTATATCAATTTTCATTCCGCAATCCAAAATCCGCAATCAATTGTCGCCGACAAACTCTCCGTATTTGAATTCACCGCTGAGCGTTTTGCCGTCCGGATAAGTGAGCGTTCCCTGGCCGGACCGCTCACCGTTCTGGAATCCGCCTGTGTATTCCCGCCCGTCGGGATAGGTCATCGTCCCCTGGCCGGTGCGCTCGCCGAATTGAAAGTCACCCGCATACTTGCGGCCGTCCGGATACCACATCGTCCCTTGGCCGTGGCGCTGCCCGCTTTTAAACTCACCGACATAGCGGCGCCCGTCCGGAAAGGTTAACTCGCCATGGCCGTTGCGCTCGCGATACTTCCACTGGCCCACATAACGGGTTCCATCCGGATTGGTATAAGTGCCTTCAACAATTTCATTATCCTGCCATGTGCCTTCGAGTTTGCGGCCGCCGGGTAGAATAAACACGCCCTTTCCGTGACGCATGCCGTCTTTAAAATGACCGATAAATTTTTGGCCGGTGGTGGTCAGCAGGGTGCCGTATCCGTTGACACAATCACCTTCGATACACTCATCGGCCAGAACAACGGATGAACTCAAAAAACTGGCCAGCAGGATGATCATCATATACATTTTCATATCAGGTCTTCCTTTTGCTAAAGTTTATCCCGGCGCATTGGTGGTGAATCGAAAAAATTACGAAACATACGATTTTACAATCAATTAATATTCGATTTGCCGGTTGCCCGTCAACTTTTTGGGGCTTGTGGGTACTCGACCGATTTCTTTTCCGATTCTATTTTTCTGATTCTCTCTCGTATACGCTCGATGACCTGGTCCGGTGTTTCTTTTCTGAGCAATGACTTGAATTGAGCCCGATAATTGCGCACTGCGCTGATGCCCAGAAACTGGATGTCATAAACTTTCCACTGTCCCTTGCGTTTGATCATCAAAAGATCAACCGGAACTTTTTGACCTTTCCAGACGGCCTTGATATGGACCAGCGCCCGTGTGGGGGACTTAAATTCCTGACGTTCAAAAATAAGTCTTTCGTCTTTATATTTTTCCTGCAATTTTCCCATGTAAAATTTACCCAAAAACTCCGTAAAAACCCTGATAAAGGTTTCTTTTTGTGAGGGGCTAAATTTATGCCAGTTGGAGGCCAGCACCCTTCTGGAAAATTCATGGAAATCAAACAGTTGCTCTAAAATCAAGCGCAGTTTCTGCTGCTGGGCTTCTTTTAATTCCTGATCGCTGTATTTGGGTCCCTGTAAAATTTGCAGTCCTTCCCGGGCGCCTTTCTGAAGGGCTTCGATGGGCTCATCGCCATAAGCCGCCAACGGGCTTGCTGCCAGAACAAGAAAGCATAAAATCAACAAAGTGCGCATCACCATATCCTTTGCCAAACCGTGCAACGGTTCTGCCTTATGCATATTAAGACTAACTATCGCATTCATATAAGGTATTCTTTTGCACGTGGGCCACAAATGAATATGCTAATATTGTACCCCGATGAGGTTTTGTAAACAGTTCATACGGATAAATCGACGGGCCAAAAAATGTCAAAAAAAAGGCCGTTTGCGCAATCAAACGGCCTTTGTGTCTTATCTTCGAGGATTTCTATTTTTCCGCGAAGGACGCGAAGAACGAGCTTTTATTCCGCTGCTGCCGGTTCTTCAGCCGGCGGCTCCGGACACACGCTGGTTGGATCGGCCATCAGCGCCAGATCATCATAGCGGGCATTAAACTGTTCTTCGAGTTGGGCATGCAGTTTATCAGCTTCTTCCGGGAAGGTTCGCTTCAGGGATGCAAACCGGATCTCCCCTTCCAGGAATTGACGCAGGCTGCCGTCGGGTTTTTTGGAATCCAGGATAAACGGATTTTCGCCCTGAGCTTTGAGCGTCGGATTGTACCGATACAAGGGCCAGTAGCCGGATTGGACTGCCAGTTTTTCTTCTTCCTGGCTTTTACCCATGCCGGCTAAAATCCCCTGATTGATGCAGGGCGAATAGGCCAGGATAATGGAAGGCCCGTCGTAGCTTTCAGCTTCTAAAAAGGCCTTCATCAGCTGCTGTTTGTTGGCACCCATGGCCACGCTGGCCACGTATATATAACCGTAAGACATCATCATCTGACCCATGTCCTTTTTGGGCGTCTTTTTACCGGAGGCGGCAAATTTAGCAACCGATCCGGTGGGCGTGGCCTTTGAGGATTGCCCCCCGGTGTTTGAATAGACTTCGGTGTCCATTACCAGGATATTGATGTCTTCGCCGGTTGCCAGGACATGATCGATCCCGCCGAAACCGATATCATAAGCGGCACCGTCGCCGGCAAACACCCAGTAAGACTTTTTGGTGAACAGCCGGGCGTATCCGGCAATTTCAGCCAGAATTTTGTCACCTTTTTGCTGGCTGAGCAGCACTTTGAGCTGATCGCCGTATTGTCTTGAGCCCTGCGCATCTTCGAAATTATCCAGCCAGCCCTGCATGGCATCTTTGATTTCCTGGGAAACATCGGTCTTTAAGGCACCCAGCATCAAATCGGCTGTTTTTCTGCGTTGCTGCAGAGCACCTAAAAACAAACCGTAGGTAAACTCGGCCGGGTCTTCAAACAGGGAATTGCCCCAGGTGGGACCAAAGCCGTCTTTGTTGACACAATAGGGGATCGCCGGTGCCGAGCCGCCCCAGATCGAGCTGCAGCCGGTGGCATTGCCGACGACCATGCGCTCGCCAAACAGCTGAGTCAACAGTTTGGCATAGGGTGTCTCCCCACAGCCGGCACAGGCGCCGGAAAACTCGAGCAACGGCTGACAGAACTGGCTGCCCTTAACTGTATTTCGGCTGACCACATCATCACGCACCGGCAGTTCCACACTGAATTCATGAAACGGCACTTGCAGCGGGGTTTGGGTCTCCAGCGGTTTCATGACGAGAGCTTTTTTCTTTGCCGGACAGATATCGGCACAGTTACCGCACCCCATGCAATCAAGGGTGTCGACCTGAATTCGAAAATAGTATTCCTTGAGATCTTTGCCGACTGCTTTTTTGGCCTCATAGCCATCGGGGGCTTCGGACAGCTCCGCTTCGGTCAGCAGAACCGGGCGGATGCTGGCATGGGGGCAAACCATGGCACACTGGTTGCACTGGATGCAGTTTTCCATAATCCATTCCGGCACATTGATGGCCACGCCTCGCTTTTCGTACTTGGTTGTGTCCACCGGAAAAATGCCGTCCGGCTGAAAGACGCTGACCGGTAATTTGTCTCCCTGCTGCGCCAGAATCGGCCGCATCACATTTTTGACAAAATCCGGCTCATCCTTCTTGGCTTCGGGGGTATCAGTGGCCTGCGCCCACGAATCGGGATAGTCGATTTCCACCAGGTTGTCCAGGGTCTGATCCACAGCGGCAAAATTCATATCCACGATCTTCTGGCTCTTTTTCGCAAACAGCTTTTTGATCTGGTCTTTTAAATACGCGATGGCGTCATCAACCGGAATCACGTTGGCCAGCTTGAAAAAGGCTGTCTGCATGATCATGTTGATGCGGCCGCCAAGGCCGACTTCGCTGGCAATGGCTTCCGCATCGATATTGTAAAACTTGAGCTTTTTGGCGGCGATGGTGCGGCGCATTTCAGCCGGCAACTTTTCTTCCATCTGGTCGGGTGACCACGGTGAATTCAGAACAAAGGTTCCGCCGTCTTTGACACCCTCGAGGACATCGTAAATATCCACATAGTTGGCCTTGTGGCAGGCTATATAATCGGCGGTATCGATCAGGTAGGTGGATTGAATCGGGTTGTGGCCGAATCGCAAATGCGAAATGGTCACCCCACCGGATTTTTTGGAATCATAAGAAAAATACGCCTGGGCATACATATCGGTGTTATCGCCGATAATTTTGATGGCGCTTTTGTTGGCGCCCACCGTTCCATCGGCGCCGATGCCCCAGAATTTACATTGCACGGTGCCTTCCGGGGTCACATCCAACGACGCTCCCACATCAAGGGAGGTGTTCGTCAAATCGTCGCGAATGCCCACCGTA
Source organism: Desulfobacterales bacterium (assembly GCA_050116835.1). Taxonomy (GTDB): domain Bacteria; phylum Desulfobacterota; class Desulfobacteria; order Desulfobacterales; family JAHEIW01; genus JAHEIW01. Next base: position 5,814 of record JASFNW010000122.1, on the reverse strand, counting down.
AAGTGGTTTTTGGGATTGTTTGATTTCATATTTTCATAAACCGCAAGCACCATTGCCGGGTTAAATTCTTTTGAACCCAGCCCATAGCGGCCGCCGATGATTTTAGGCGTTTGGGCGCGCTCCAAAAAAGCGGTGCAAACATCCATATACAGCGGCTCACCCAGTGCACCGGGCTCTTTGGTCCGATCCAGCACGGTGATGGTCTTGGCGCTTTGCGGAATGGCGGCAAACAGGTGCTCGCTTGAAAACGGCCGGAACAGGCGCACCTTGATCAGCCCCACTTTTTCACCTTGACCCTGGAGATAATTGATGACCTCCTCGATGGTTTCACACGATGAGCCCATTGAAATGACGATGCGCTCCGCTTCCGGATCTCCCACATAATCAAAAAGGTTGTATTGCCGGCCGGTCAAATCGCTGACCTTTTTCATATAATCGCTGACAATGCCCGGCACCTTAAGATAATAGGGATTGGCGGCTTCACGTCCCTGAAAATAGATATCCGGGTTCTGAGCCGTTCCCCTGAGTTCCGGTCGTTCCGGATTTGCCCCGCGGTTGCGAAATTTCGCCACCGACTCAAAGTTCGTCAATTTGGCCATATCCTCATAATCGATGACGGCGATTTTTTGAATTTCATGCGAGGTGCGGAAACCATCAAAGAAATGCACAAAGGGGACGCTGCTTTCAATGGCGGACAGATGCGTGGTTAACCCCAGATCCATGACTTCCTGCACCGAAGCCGATGCCAGCAAAGCGAATCCGGTCTGGCGAACCGCCATGACATCCTGATGATCGCCAAAGATGGAAAGCGCATGCGCCGCGATTGCCCGGGCGGAAACATGCAGCACGGCCGGCAGCAACTCCCCGGACATCTTATACATGTTGGGTATCATCAACAACAGCCCCTGGGAAGCTGTAAAGGTTGTTGTCAGAGCCCCAGCCGCCAGCGACCCGTGCACAGAAGCAGCTGCTCCCGCTTCGGATTGCAGCTGGCGAACGATCATGGCTTGATCAAAAATGTTTTTGCGGCCCTCGGCTGCCCATTCATCAGCAATTTCACCCATGGCAGATGAAGGTGTAATCGGATACAGGGTGGCCACATCGCTCATGGCATATGCCACGTGGGCGGCTGCGGTATTTCCATCCATGGTTTTCATGTCATTGGTGGCCATAATTTGCTCCTTTGAATTGTTGCATGTTGCGCGTTCCGCGTTGAGGGTTTGGCGTTTCGGGTTGTGCATCCGATGTTTGGAATCGACATTTTAATTTTAACTCGTAACGCGTAACCCGAAACTCGCAACATACCTTAATTTAGTATCTTCTCGAAAAAGTCGTTGCCCTTATCATCAACGATGATAAAAGCAGGAAAGTCCTTTACGGTTATCATAAAAATAGCTTCCATGCCAAGTTCTCCATATTCAACCGTTTCCACGCTGGTGATACATTCTTTGCCCAGTCGTGCAGCTGGCCCCCCGATGGAACCCAGATAGAACCCGCCATGTTTCCGGCAGGACTCGGCAACCATTTTTGAGCGGTTGCCTTTGGCCAGCATGATCAATGATGCGCCCTGAGCCTGAAAAATCGGTACATACGGATCCATACGACCGGCTGTGGTCGGGCCGAAGGATCCGGATGCATAGCCGGGTGGCGTCTTGGCCGGTCCGGCGTAATAGATAATGTGATCCTTAAAATAGTCCGGCAGGCCTTCGCCACGATCCAGGCGCTCTTTTAATTTCGCATGGGCAATATCGCGGGCCACCACAATTTTGCCGGTCAGCAACAACGGAGTGGCCACCGGATATTCACTCAGCTGCGCCCGAATCTGATCCATCGGTTGGCCTAAATCAACCCGTACCGCATTGGCATCGCCAACATCGGTCCGGGGCAGGAACCGTTCCGGTTGGGTTTCCAGCTGTTCGACAAAAATACCCTCGCCCGTGATTTTGGCTTTAATATTGCGATCCGCACTGCAGCTGACACCCAGCCCGATCGGGCAGGATGCGCCATGTCGTGGCAGCCGAATCACCCGGGTGTCCAGGCAAAAATATCTGCCGCCAAACTGAGCGCCGATATTCAGCTCCCGGGATACCTCCAGCAAACGGGCTTCCAGTTCCAGATCTCGAAATGCGTGCCCTGATGGGCTGCCCCGGGTCGGCAGACCGTCCAGATAGCGGGCGGTGGCCAGCTTGACCGTCTTGAGATTGAACTCGGCAGAGGTCCCGCCGATCACAAACGCCAGATGGTAAGGCGGACATGCTGCTGTGCCCAGAGATTTCATCTTGTCGATCATGAATTCCATCAATTTGTCAGGCGTCAAAATGGCCCTGGTCTCTTGATAAAGATAGGTCTTATTGGCCGATCCACCGCCTTTGGCCAAAAACAAAAAATGATATTCATCACCCGGCGCCGCGTAAAGTTCGATCTGACCCGGTAAATTGGTGCCGGTGTTTATATCTTCGTAAAGATTCAGAGGCGCATTCTGCGAATAGCGCAGATTACCCCGGGTATAAGCGTTGAAAATACCTTTAGAAAGCGCTTCTTCATCCGCGTAACCGGTCCAGACCCCCTGGCCTTTTTTGCCGATGACGATGGCCGTGCCGGTATCCTGACACAAGGGGAACTCGCCTTCGGCTGCGATCACCGCATTTTTTAACAGCTCAAGCGCCACGCGCTTATCATTGGCCGAAGCTTGCGGATCATCGAATATAGCGGCCAGCTGCTGCAAGTGAGATGCGCGCAGATAGTGCGACACGTCATGAAACGCCTGCTCGGCCAAAAAAGTTAAGCCTTCCGGTGCCACCTGCAACAGACGCTTCCCATCTGCCGCCGTTGACAAGATGTGCTCCTTGGTTAGGAGGCGGTATTCGGTGCAATCAGCTTCCAGAGGAAACATTTCCGCGTAGGCAAAATCAACCATCTGTGCTCGCTCCTGCCAAACTTTCGGGATTATGGGTCAATGCGAAACGGTCTCAAAACAGCGGGTGCTGACCAAAGGTCCGCCCTGGCGGATTGGATTGGTTTTTTGAGATTTCATTTGATTAAAAGAGTTTAATTACCAACAGGCGCGGGAAGTGTCAAGGCGTTTCGTTTGAGACCCGATAACACTGCTGAACCGCCCAGCAGGGGTTTACATTGGACATGACGCGAGGATGGGCATGCGTGGTGGTTATTTACGCCGGCGAAATTTTTTTCCATTCTCCAGGGGTCATATCAAAGGCTTACTGTTTGTGAATTTTGACCGATTCATTAGCAAGCGCTTTGGCGGAAGGCGCGCAACAGTTGAAATTGTATGCGGGCGTAGTCCGAGTTTCTCAAATCTAGCACCGTATGCTTAGCGCTTCTCAAAGCAGCCAGACCAACCGGAAGAAGGTTTTGAAATAACGATTAAACCGCTTCTTCTTTCGGCTTTAGATGTTCGGGGACCTCCAGCATATTGATCAAAAGAGGCTTTAAAAAGGACCAGCGGATACCGATTTTATAGATCTCCTCCATATCGCGAATGGCATCCCAGCAATTGTGACAGGGAGCAATGACCAGTTTGGCCCCGGTTGCGAGGATTTGATCACGCTTGATCTTCATGCCGATATTCCGCTGTTCACGGTAACGGCCGATACCGTTCAAGCCGCCGCCACCGCCGCAGCAAAAATTGTGCTCACGATTGGGCGTCATTTCGCGGAAATCTTCTGCGATATAGCTCATAATTTCCCGGGCCACGTCAGCCAGACCACCGTTGCGGATATAATTGCAGGAATCCTGATAGGTGACCGGTTCTTTGATCTTTTTTTCCGGATCGATTTTCAGTTTTCCGGTACGCAGCGCTTCGGCTACCCACTCAACGTAATGTAGACTTTCTATCGGCGTTTTGCCGGATTTAAGTCCGGCCCAGTATGGGCCTTCAATAACAGTTGCTCGATAGGCATGGCCGCATTCGGTGACCACCATGCGTTTGGGCTTCAATCGCTCCATGGCCTGATAGACCGATTCGACCTGCATTTTGGCCGCTTCCCAGTCGCCGGCAAACATGGCCAGGCTGGTTTCCTCCCAGCCTTCGCTTGGCACCGTCCAGTTTTCACCGGCCACATGAAACAGGATGGCGGCTTCAGCGATATCTTCCGGATAATGTTTGGGCTCACGGGCATTAACCGTATAGATAATATCGGCGTTTTCCTTATCCACCGGGATTTCAAGGCCCGGCCAGTCATCCTCATATTCTTCCGCCATCCACTCACAGGTATCGACCCAGTCTTCGACGGTAACATCCATCTGGGCCCGAAAGATGCGGTGCATACCGGAGCCGATCTTCATTTCCCAGGGAACGAATCCCTGCCCGTATAGCAGACCGCGCAGATAACTGAACATAATGCCGGTATCAATCCCGAACGGACAATAAACCCCGCAGCGCGTGCAGCAGGTGCACCTGGAATACGACCAGTCCATACATTTTTGCATGAAGGCGTTGTCGACGTCCCCTTTGCGGGCAATCATCTTGCCCAAGGTTTCTTGAATCTTATAAGAAGGCACCTGCTTGGGATCCCGGTTATTGGCCAGATAATAAAAGCAGCTTTCGGCACATAAGCCGCAATGAGAACAGATCTCCAGCCACGTTTTCGTGCGGGATTTGAGGCTTTTTTGAATCGTTCCCCAAAGGGCCTTGCGGTCAACCTCCAGTTCATTCATCTCTTCGTAATATTGTTTGCCGCTTTTATCGGCCAGCAGGGCCTGCAGCTGTTCTTTGGTATTAACGGGCTTTTTGTTACAGAGTGTTCCTTCTGGCATTGTTCTCAATCCCCACGAATGATTTAAGATTAGCAAACTCTGTTATGACCACCATCAAGGCCGTATATAACAGGAATGATGGAATAAGGGAATGATGATATTAGGGGGGATATTTCCATTGTTCGCCCGGTATTCCATCATTCCAGCATTCCACGCTTAAAACTTGAAAAAGTGCTTAAAGGTCCTTCCAAAATTGATTCAGGCCACAATTCACCGTTTGGCCTTTACCAGGCCATACCCTTGCCTTTCATGCCGCCGCGTTTGATGCCATAATCCATGCCAAGCTGAGCCCGGGTCATGAAAAATAGCAGGAAATGCGATAATTTGGTCAATGGTATGGCAATAATGAAAATATGGCCGCAAATGATATGGGCCATCAACCATAAATAATAATTCGAGGCGTGGTGATAGGCCAAAAAACCGGTCAAAAAGGGGGCAACGGCAATCAACAGCAGCAGATAATCATACCAATTGGTGATGATGCGAACCTCAGGCAGCGCGATCCGGCGTAGGATTAAAAAAACAACCGACAGGATCACTATTATAGTCATCACGTCTGCCAAAGGCTCAGGCAACGTCCACAGGCTGATTCCCAACCGTTCCTTTAATAATATATTGTGTCCCAGTAAAAAGATCGGCGTAATCAGCAGGCCAAAATGCATCAGAAAGACCCATAGGGTAAACCAGGGATTCTTGCGCCAGCTGTGGGTTCCGTATGGGAAAATCCAGAATAGTATTGACCGAATGGCGCCCTTGACACCATAGGATACATGCTCGCTGTATGTGACGCGGTCAAGCTTCCAGTCAAGGCCTTTGATGTAACGCACCCCGCGAACAATCAGACCAATAAAAAATATTGTGAATGATATCCATACCATCGGGCCTGTTAAAAACTCATACATGCCTGACTCCTTTATCCACTAAATAGCCAAGTAATTTTAAATATTGCGGCTCTGGGCACTTCGACGCGTTTTTGAGATAGATTTCATTCTCCATCATCGTCCCGCTGGCTCAGAAACAAATAAAAAAAAGTAAACC